>CAZHRP010000173.1:0-5539 GCA_964535055.1 uncultured Chthoniobacteraceae bacterium | reverse complement strand
ATGGCTTGCTGAAACCATTTTCGGAATTGCTGAAATGGATTTTGGTCGAGGTCATTCCGGCGCAGTCCTGCTGCAGCATATTCACGCCGCATTGCTGCCGGGTCTACTTGAGTTTCGAGCTGTTCGCGTTGGGGGGACATTACTTGGCGCAAAGGATCATAGCAGATTTTGGCGGTACATTGATCGAAGAATCAACCATGGAATCACCAGGATTGCCATGATGATCAAAAACGATGTGCCAATTCTGCCCCGGCAGGTTGATTGTGTGGCTTTCAGTATCGCTGGCATTCAGCACCAGTGCGAGTGACTGCCAAACTTCGCCTTCGAGCTGTCTGCCGTCAAGCATGCATAGAATCGTATCTCCAGTTGGGGTAAAATGGAACTTTACCCGCTTGGTGACCTCTGTTACACAGCGCAAGCGAAAAACCGGGTGGGCCTTTCGCAAGGCAATCAGCTTTTTAACATACTGAAACAAGCTATTATGCGATTGCTTGAGTGACCAGTCGATCTGGTTGACGGAATCCGGTGATTGATAACTATTGTGATCGCCGAACTTAGTGCGTAGAAACTCACTGCCGGCATGGATAAACGGTATACCTTGCGCTGTCAGCAGGATAAAAAAACCAAGGCGTGCCATCGCTTCCAGCAGATTCTCATCGGCATCAGGGCACGAAAGTTTCAGTTTGTCGTAAAGTGCCAGGTTATCGTGGCAAGTCAGGTAATTAACAGTATGGGCCGGACTGGCTGCCCAGTACTGGTGGCTCGCTGCCATTGTATGTTCCACATTAAAACGGTTTGATCCATCCTGGATAAATCCCTTGGCCGGGCCGTTCGGGTCACCTTTTACCGCATTGCGAAAGTCGTCGTTGAATGCAGCGATCCCTGTATTTGAGATGGAGTGTTTGTCGGTAGGGTTGTTCAATGGTGATGCAGCTGCCTGCCATGGCTCTCCATAAAGCATGATATTGGGCTTGAGCTTGCGCAACTCATGCTCAGCCGTACGCATCGTTTCAATGTCAATGAGTGCCATCAAGTCAAAGCGAAAGCCGTCGACATCATACTCGGTGACCCAGTGAAGCAGGGTATCCAGTATGTACTTGCGACCCATTGGGGATTCGGAGCGGAATTCATTGCCGGTACCGGATCCATTGGAATAGCTGCCATCGGGATTATGCCGGTAATAATATCTGGGAACGTGCAAATTGAACGGTGCCGCCGTACCAGTATGATTGTAAACAACGTCCAGGATGACACCGATTCCCCGACGATGTAATGCATTGATCAATGCCTTCAGTTCGAGCACCCGGGAGTCGTCAAGCGGATTGCTGGCATAAGCTCCTTCCGGGGTATTAAAGAGGTTGGTCATATATCCCCAGTTATAATGGTAATTAAGCTCATCACCTTCGTAATCATGCACTGGCAGCAATTGCACATGGGTGACGCCGAGTTCGGCAATGTGGTCGACCCCGGTGCTGATATCAGGAAATCCGGGCAGATGAGCATTGTCTTCGGTGAAAGCCATATACTTGCCGCGGTGGTGCAGGCCCGAATTTTCGGAGATAGAGAAGTCGCGAATATGAACTTCCCAGATTATGGCATCGACCGGCGAGCAATCCGGACTATTGAAAAAGTCGCCATTATTCACCCTGCCGAGTTGCGGGTCGGAGCGGGTGATCCGGGCGCGTCGTGAACTGTCGACTGCATTGACCGTGTATATATCAGTAGTTTCTCCACCCTGCGGAAATCCTGAGCCGCTGATGAGGTAGTTATAATAAGTGCCTTCGAGATTATCCGGAGTTGTAGTTGTCCAGACCCCTTTGCCAGAGCGCTGCATCGGTAACTCGCGCCTGCCATCACTACCATTGGAACTTTCGTAGAGTATAACTTGTACAGCAGTTGCAGTGGGTGCAAAGACCCTGAAAACGGTACCGGAATCATCAACCCGTGCACCAAGCCTGGCCCCGGCATCGAGAAAGTAATTTGGATCTTCCAGTATTTCTCTGGGCAACGCCGGGATCGACGGCCCGTAGCCATCCATGGCGATACTGAAACTGCCGAACTCGACATCCAGTGCTGACTCTGTGACCAACTCAATGACCGTCGAGCTTTCTCCCTTCCCGGCAAAGAGCAGCTTGACTTGCGCAATAGCAATCGACCTACCGTCACTTTGTTTGAGATGAAAAGACTCAGGCCGCACTTCATCCTTAGTGATCGGGTGCGAGAGGTCAAGGTGGAGAATGTTGCGGGTATCGATGTGCGCATCGGTTAAATGCGGCTGTGTCATCGGTTGTTCACTGAAGATTTCGCTACGGCCGGCGAGCAGGTAGATGGAATCGCCCATGGCTGGTGTCCAGAAACGGTCTTCACCATCCTTATGGGACCAGTCACCGCGCAAGCGTGGAGCCATACCGATCCGCAATGGGTTAGTCGGCACTCCGTAGCGGGCGGTGTCGATCTGGAAAATTAAACCGTAATCGTCGTAGCCGGATGGAAATACCTCAAGCTGCCGAGGCATCCGTTGCTGGTAAGCATCCCATGTCCAGAGTCCGATGTTATCGTAGTTGCCGGCAAAGTTGTGGTAATGAACAGTCAGTAGATTTGCCTCATCAGAAAGATCCCTGATATGCCAACTGACCGAGGCAGGCAAATACAACTTCGGCTGCCTGGTGGCAGTCAATGCCAGCTCAATATGATAATGATCTCCAAACGCTGCGTACGGCCCGCGAAAATGCGTAGTATGACAGACGGCCCAGAATTCACAATTGGCATGGGGCAGGCAGGCGCCTTGAAAAGCCGACTGTAAGGCGATCTCTGCTCCATCCTGATGACCGGGATTGGCGGTGCCTGTTGCCAGGATCACTCCCTGATATTTAAGGAAAACAGTGCATGGAAATTGCTTAAGATTTTCAGGTAGTGACAGGGCAGCTGTTGCCAGCGGCCCGGATGATTTGATTTCAGATTGCCCGGCCATAGTAAGATACAATAGTAATTGTTCATAACTAAACGATTAGGGGCAGCAGTCCAAAGCGAAAATTGTTACGGATTTGTGTAATCCGGTTTGAGTCATTCAATCCCAGTCACGCGGGACGACCGGGGCTCCTGGACGCCGTCGCCGGATCCTGGTTTCCGGGGTGAGGATAATGGTGCCGGCGGCAATCAGCAAAATACTGAACCAGGTGAGGTACTCGATGGCAATGGTGCCGGCCAGCAAGAACCCCAGCGCAGGCGCTATCACCCCGCGCATGCCGGCTAATGCGGTATGCACTGACATATATTCAGCGACATCATCAGGCTTGGCTATTTTAGTGACCCACAGTGACCAGGCAATATTGCCACCGGACATGGCAATACCAAAGCAAATGGAGCCAATAATAAAGCCGGGCATTCCCTGGACCAGGAAGTAACAGGCGATGCCGACAATGAAAGCCAGATTGAGTAAAAGGCGTAGCAGGTAAAAGTTATAGCGGTCAAAAATTGGCCCCCAGACCGGACTTAACAGCAGCATTGCCACGCTCGGGATAACACCGGTCAACAAGGCAACTTGCTCCGCCGGTAACTGGATGCCGAAGTCCGGGTTAGCTACGAAATCGACCCGTAGAGGTAACATCATCAGATTGCCAAAGCCCATCAGCATCCATGAGATCAGTAGCCAGCGAAATGCATTGTCTTCACGGACATGCCGCCAGCCGTGCAGCGGATTAAGCGATGACACTTTACCCAAGGGAACACTTGGCATACGTGAAACAAAAAAACCCGCGACTGCCGAAGCGATCGCAAATGCCAGCAGCAGCCAGCGGTAATTATCGACTGATTCCTGTAAGAGAGTTCCTCCCAACCAGGAAAAGCCGGCAGCAGCCAGCATCCGCACTACCACCGTGCGCGAAAACAGCTGACCACGCTTATCCTTGGGGTAATTGTTCTGATAAATCTGAGTGATAAGCGGGATACTCATAGTGAGTCCGATCGCTCCAGTCATGCTGCCGGCAACAAATGTCCAGGTAGCAGTCGAAATAGCAGCAACCAGGAACCCGCCCGCAGCCAGGTAATGAAACATGCTGGCACCATGGGCCGCAGTCCACTGGCGGTGGCGTACCAGCCACAAACCGAACGGATTGATGACCAGGCCCACTGGCCCACTAATTACGAGTAAGGTTTTGAGAGATGGTCCGCTGGCAAATACTTTGACTGCGATTAGCAGCAGGAATGTTTGCATGGCCGTTTCGACCACACCCATAAACACCGCTTTGAGACGATCCAGATTGTAGGTTTGGGCAGCAGATCTGGAAAGGGCTGCCATCGCTAAGCCTTCCCCTGCTTGAAATTCAGGCGTGGGTCCAGTAAATCGCGCAGGTCGTCGCCGAGAAAATTCAGGGCCAGCAGTGAGAGCGACATAGCAAGTGCCGGGAAAACCAGCAGCCACCAGTAACTGACTACCGGATTGATTACTTCAGTAGCATCACTCAGCAGCGATCCCCAGCTGGAGTGTGGCGCCTGCACCCCCAGACCCAGAAAGCTCAGGAATGATTCATCCAAAATTACCGCAGGTATGGTTAAAGTCAGATAGATGATGATTATGCCGCCGATATTCGGCAGCAGATGGCGGATCAGAATCTTCCAATGGCTTTGTCCCAGGGCCTCCGCCGCTGTTATAAACTGGGAATTCTTTAGATTTAGCACCTGGCCGCGGATAATCCGGGCCATGGTTAGCCATTCAATCAGCCCCAGCGTCAGGATCAGGATAAGAATCCTCGAGTATCCGCTTAAAGCAGCCAGAGGACCGCTGGCCAGCCACTCGGTCAGCTGGGCATCAAATGCATTAATCAGAATCAGCACGAAGATGAGCCTGGGAACCGAGTAAAAGATATCTACAATCCGCATCATCAAAGCATCCACTTTGCCCCCAAGGTAGCCGCTTAACATACCGTATGCGGTGCCGATAAACAGGCTGACCATGGCACCGGCTAACCCGACTAGCAGGGAAATGCGTGCACCGGTCATGACCCGGTACAACATATCGCGGCCATTCAGGTCGGTGCCAAACGGATGCTGCCAGCTGGGTGGCTGTAACTGCTTGCTGCTGACTTCTGCATAATCCCCGGGCATCAGCAGGGGGCCAAGCAAAGCAAACACGGTCAGGGTACCTAGTATTCCCAGACACAATTTGATGCGCAGATTGCGGTAGCTTGCCGGCTTGCGGATGGATTTATTGCTTAGATCATCCATCGACTTGCATCCGTTTGTCCAGCAGCCCATAGACCAGGTCGACCACCAGATTCATGGTAACTAGCAGCGAACAGTAAACAATCACCACACCACCCAGCAGAAAACCGTCACGGTTCAGGATGGAGTTGACGAAGAATCCACCGGCACCGGGGATATTAAAGATGGTCTCGATAACGATTGAGCCGGTCAGCAAGTGGGCAGCCAGCGGTCCGGCAAATGAGACAATCGGTAAAATGGCAACTTTCATGGCATGCCGGTAGATGACCCTGGTTGTCGGGACGCCCTTGGCCCTGGCTGTGCGGATGAAGTCCTGGTT
>CAZHRP010000172.1:0-5548 GCA_964535055.1 uncultured Chthoniobacteraceae bacterium | reverse complement strand
CCAAGCACCTCACGCTGCGTCTCGCTACGAAGTTTGTGATTGATCCGGGCTAATCGGTTAGTGCGGCAAATTGCCGATTTTCCAGCGCCCATTAGCGGGCTGTTGGGACAACAGACTTGCTTCTATCAGGCTGGTGTTGTGCATGATCCAGAGGGCTGTAGTGCCTCTATTATTGTGCTGCCAAATCAGGTCCAGGTTGCCGTCGTTGTTAAAGTCTTCAAGCGCGGCTAATCGCCACGCACTACTTACCACATAATCGAAGATTAACGTATCGAACATACGAAAATCCTGCATTTCCCAGATGACAATTGCCCCGGTGTGGATGTTCCGCCAGAGCAGGTCGGTTTGATTGTCGTTATTGAAGTCCGCTGCCGCAGCCAACTGCCAGGACGACCCTGATCCGACCTGGTGCGAGCAGGCCAGAGACTCGGACACACTAAGACCTTGCATAAGCCAGGCAACAACCTGGTTAGAGCGTGCGTGTTGCCAAATTAGATCCGGGCTGCCATCGTTGTTGATATCCGCCACGCTGCGTACCTTCCAATTGCTGCCAGCAGGCTGGGTGTCAGGTTGAGTACTGCCGATGTAGTTGCCATTTCGAAGTAACCAGACCACCAGACTGCCATTGCGCTGATTTTGCCATAGCAGGTCGCGGTGTTCATCGCCATTGAAGTCGCTGCTGCCAACTAACTTCCAGGTCTGGCCGGCCAGTGCAAAATCGGCTGATTGACTGGCAAGCACAGTGTTTCCGTCAAGTTGCCAGTAGACTGCGCCGCCGCTTTTACTGTCATGCCAGATCAACTCGGGCTGGCTGGCAGTAGTGAAACCGGTAGCTTCTGCGGGTGCCAGGGCCAAAGTGGCGAGGAAATTACCACTGCCGGAGTAGGAGCTCGAGATGTCTGGTGATTGTCCGAGTACAGCTGTGCTACCAGTCAATTCGAACTGGAGCTGCAGCCGGTTATCAGATTCGATTTGGAATGAACTTTGTGAGCCCGGTTCTGCGGTGGCAAAGACCGGCAATTGCCAGAGAATCGCACCTGTATCTATGGACACCGACATGATCAGGAAGCCATCAACTCGTGAGGCATCATCAGCGGCTGGTAATTGCCATAACAGGATCAGTTGTCCATTAAAGGATTGCTCTACTTGCAATAAATCGGCTATCTCGAGCGGCCAATCAAACAAGTTCCAGTCGGCTAGAATTTCTGCAATGCGCAACCTGGTTGCCTGGTGATCTTCGGTGAATTGTGCGGAGATATTGGTGTTCGTTTCGAACCCAGCAGATGTGAATCCCGGGACCGTCATGTAAAGTGGGTAAACATCATTGGCATCATGAATCAAATCGCCATCCGAGTCGGCCACTAATGGGTTTAAGCCGCGGCGAATTTCCTCAGCATCAGCCAAGCTGTCGTTGTCGTCGTCGGTGTCGGCGTTGTCACCGATGCCATCGTTATCATTATCTTTTTGTTCGCTGGCATCGAACGGGAAAGCATCATCCGTATCTGACACCTCGTCATTGTCGTCGTCGGTGTCAGCGTTGTCGCCGATGCCGTCGTTGTCATTGTCGCGAGATTCATTAGGGTCGTCCGGAAAGGCGTCGACTGCATCGGCAACCCCGTCTCCATCACGATCCGGTAAACTAACCAAGGTGATGAAGTAGCGACCGGCTGCAAGCTTGTTGACGTCAACTCGCAGATCGGCTGCGATTGGCAGCATAACAGTTAGCGGATAACCCTTTACATTGATGTAATTATTACGGTTCAGGTCACGGGATACCACGTTACCCATGACATCTGCTAATTCAACCTGTGGGATATCACTCTGCAGGGTAATACTAATGCTGCTGCCTGCAACTGGTGAGCCGTACAAATCAACCAGTGACACCAGGGTAGTGCCGTCTTTTTGAAAGCTGTAAACATGCAGCTCATTATTATAAAATTCTACCTGTGGGTTGTGGGCGCCAGCATACGTTGAGATAATACCGGCGAGCATTGCATAGGCAGGTTTTGGGCTAAAAAAATGGTCGAGCATACCCCATCCCTGATCGCCGGTATACATCCGGCTACCATGGCGATCTCGCAGTTCGAAAGCGGTGATGCCCAAGTGCCGGTTACTCCAGGTAAACAGGATATTCTTGGCCATTTCGGCCGCCTGGTTGGCTTCGTCTGCCAGACTGCTGTTGGCGTAGCCCATCTCGGTGATAAAAAATGGTGCGTTGTGCGGCAGTATACCGGATGACCGGATCAGCGAGCGTGCCTGATCCGTCTGGCGGAACACCTCACCAAGTCCCATATGGGCATGAAAAGAATAGAAGTCCATATTGCGCTGGGTACGCTGGATGACATCTAACGAGCGGCTGTAATTAAGCTGCGTGTTGCCGCTGCCGGTAACTATTCCCAGCGGGTCATGCGTCTGCAACGCACCCAGAAAATCGCTGGTCAGCGTGGCGTATTCGGCACTGGTACCGAGCCAGAACCCGAGGTGATCGGCTTCGTTGAGGATCTGGTAAAATAGCACGTAATCTTTGGCTCTGGCTATGACCTCATTGAACCAGGCGATGTTCTCTGAGCGCAGCCGCGGGTATTTCCATTCGTCTGGGGTGCCTTCATGCTGGCTGTAGTGAGGTAGCAGTGGTGCAGGCATATTCTGGAGAACCTTCATGCTGGCGGGTAAGCCATAGTCAGCATAGAGCTGGTAGCTCCACAGGAAATCCCCGTCCGGGAAGTAAGGCACCCAGCTGGGCGGCGGGGTCTCTAGACGGACAAATCCGACTCCAAGTCTGGCGCATAATTCGGCTTCCAGTTCGGCCGATTCGTGTAACCCCAAGCCAAGTGGAGCATGAATGCCGAGGTTGGTTGGCCAGTGCTGGCGGTCCGGGTAGGCGACTGTTCCCAGTACGAACTCCCCCCATTGCCAACTGGTGGTAAGCTCCTGGTTGGACGGAGTGTGAGCGACTGCGCGCACCAGCCGTGCGGATACCTCTCCACTGCTGTTGATTCTGTCCGCGGTAATCACGAAGTTGCCATAGTCGGAGAATTGGCAGCGCAGCTGGGCATCAACCGGCAATGAATAATTTCGTCGCCACACGACCTGCCCGTAGGAGTTCCAGAAGGCGAGCTGCAATTGACCGTTGCCAGTAGCCAGCAAGTCGAGTTCGATGAAGCCATTAGAGTCGGCAAACCAGTAATGAGGGTCTACGACTGGTGCCAGCAGCAAGCCGCCAGCTGCAATTGTAGTGTAAGAGTCAGCATCAGGTGTATTACCGAATGATGTGTATAGAGACAGCAGGCCGGAGGATGAGGCAGGT
The DNA here is from genome assembly GCA_964535055.1 of uncultured Chthoniobacteraceae bacterium. GTDB lineage: Bacteria > Verrucomicrobiota > Verrucomicrobiia > Chthoniobacterales > CAKUMP01 > CAYUDZ01. The sequence goes on along the minus strand of CAZHRP010000172.1, from coordinate 2,241 downwards.
TGAGAACTGCTGCTCAGGTAGATCGTCTCAACCTGCTGTGCTTGTAGCAGCCCTGGCAGCAGGCCTAGCGCCATTGCTGCAATGACACTCACACGGGCAAAATCCCGATAACCACGCTGGAAAGTTGCATTACGCATGAACGCCTACCTATACCGCGATCGGAGCTAATTTGACAGTGACAATTCTGACACAATGGCAGTGTGGCAAGCGCGCAAGTTGCTTTGGATATATGAAGTTACACCAGAACTTCTGATAGCTATGCTTCCGGGCTTTCCTCAGTCCAGTGGTCGCTGGTTACGGATTTGCCATGGGGCGGGGGCTTGCTGTCCAAGCCAGGCAGTGGTATCGACAGTAAGATCGCTGTTGAGGAACCAGACAGCGGCCTGACTATTACTGAGATTTTGCCAGATGAAGTCGAGGTCGCCATCGCCATCCATATCCTGTACGGCAACTACTTGCCAGAATTTGCCGCCTTGGGCAGGAATGGAAATACCATTAATAAAGCTAGTGCTATTCATTTTCCACCCGGCGAGTTTACCATTACTGCGATTACGCCAGAGTAGGTCAGCATCCCCGTCACCGTCCAGATCAGGCGCTGCGATCACCCGCCAGTTGGCATTGGCTGGCTGGTTGCTGAATAGCTCACCTCCGATGTAAGTAGTGCCATCGAGCCACCATACTGCAATGCGGCCATTACGTTTATTCTGCCAGACCAGATCGGCACTGCCATCGCTATTGAGATCGGCCACCGCCGCGATGATCCAAAGTCCGGCAGGTTGGATAACATTATCCAGCGGATCAGTTATGAAACGCTCTGCGACAAAGCGGGGACCATCCTGAAGCCAGATAGTGATCAATCCACTCGCCGAATTTTGCCAGATCAGATCCGGGTTATCGTCTTGGTCCATGTCGGCCAAGGCAACAACCTGCCAGGCAATGCCACCGAATTGAGAGAACGTCTCACTACCACGCAACCATTGCCCATCCAGGTACCAGGCAGTTAACTCTCCGGTAGCTATGTTTAGAAAGGTGAGGTCTGCATATTTATCTCCATTGAGGTCGATTCCGAGCAGTTCATCTGTGGGTGTGGGACGGGGAGTTGGAGTCGGAGTTGGTTGGCTACTGGTTGTCCTGAAATCAACTTTCTGATTGAGTTCGCCGGTAACGGTGACTTGCCGGACAAACTCAATACCATTGGCAAGCTGACAGTTAATGGTATAAGTGCCATTGCCGGGTAGTGGCAGCGAGTAGCCGCCGGAGCTGCCAGTGACTGCAGTCCAGACAACACCGTCGACGCTAATTTCGGCACCGCCAACACCTTCGCCGATATCATAGAAATTGTTTCCGTCGTCATTGTAGTGGACAACACCGACCAGGAATGGTCCGGGAGTGCTGTCACTGCCGGCATAGTCCTCGGTAAAGTAGAGGGCGTCGAAGTTATGGCCTGAGTAATAATAATTGCCTTGCTTGGGTGAGATGCCGATTTCCTGGTTACGGTCTTTAAAGATGTTCTGGCGATGACCGGAGGTGCTGCGGACGAGGTCACCGTGAGCAGCAGTTATCTTGGCTTGCAAAGATCCCTGGTAGAATGTCAGGGAGATATTTTCCGAGTATGTCCACCAGCCATTTCCAAATGGATATCCTGCCGCTGTGATCCGGTCGGCGGCGCTACTGTTACCAGCGCCAGTGTGACTTACCAGATTATTGTCCAGCATCCATTGGGTGTGGTTTCTGGCAGCCTCAAGCAGCGCGGGATGCCAGGCTAACGGTTGCTTCGGTTGAGATGAAATCGTTCCTGCTGGTAATCCCTGATTTAAACTGATGCCCTGTCTGGCTGCTTCTGCGTTGGGATTTTTACGGGCGCGATTGATTAACTCTAATAGGTACTGCTCACTGGAGTTGGGGGTACCAAAATGATATTCGGTCGCAGTCAGTGTAACTGCCATCAGAAGCAGAGCCACCCCGTTCAGAGAAAGCTGGCCTGCAAGGCTGATACCGTTTACTGAAAATGGCATTCTCATTAGTGGTAGTGTCGTTTGCTATAGTGGTCGTTTCTGGGCCTTCAGCTGATGATTTAATGCTTACAATAGCAGGAATTGTTCCTAATGAAAAGTAATTCCAGCTTCTAGTAGTCGGAAGTAAGTATCTGATGTGGGCTTTGCCTGGCCGTCAAAAGGCTAACCCGGATAAATCACAAGCCATCTGCTGCGACCAGCGCGAGGCACTTGTCTACAGCGTTGG
>CAZHRP010000171.1:0-5564 GCA_964535055.1 uncultured Chthoniobacteraceae bacterium | reverse complement strand
AAGATCATGCCGGTAGGGGCCATGGCAGCTACCAACTGAGCATCATGGGCAGCCCCACTCGGCATCAATTCAAAATCAATGCCCAATCTCTGTGCCTCAGCAGAAATCTTGGTCACGACTTCTTTGTCACAATAAACAGGTGCAATCCGACTGACTTCCTCAAACTCAAACCTGAGCCCTCGACGCCTGGCAATAGCTGACAAAGCCTTGCGGAAAGCCAGTGACAATTCTTCGAGTTTTTCATTATCGGTATCGCGCACATCGAGGGAGAAATCCGCGATTCCGGGCACCGTGTTCGCAGCACCCGGGCTCAGGGCGACATTGCCAATGGTAGCCCGGCTGCGCTCACTACCATTTTCCTCGAGTACTCTGGGAAGTTCATTGGCAAATTCTGCCAGCCCGAGAAAGGCATCCTGCCGCATGGCCATTGGCGTTGTGCCCGCATGGTTGGCAGTGCCAAGGAGGCGGGCCGACCAGCGAAACAGCCCGGTAATTTCATCAACGATACCAACCGGTTTCTTGAGATGATCAAGGACCGGACCCTGCTCGATATGTACTTCCAGGTGCGCTTTGATAGTTTCGGGTGCACGCCGCGCTTCCAGCGCTGCCAACGGATCAAACCCATGAAACTTCATTGCTTCGGCCAGCCGAATCCCATTCAAATCCACGGCATTCAAGACCATCTCCGGAGTAAGCATACCAGTAAAAGCCTGCGAACCAAGCATTCCGCCAAACCGCCCCTCTTCATCGCTGAAAGAAATGACTTCGATTGGGTAATTGCTGCGCACATCAGCTTCAATGAGCACCCGCGCACATTCCAGGCCGGACAACACCCCGATACTGCCATCCAACTGGCCGGCGCACGGAACTGTGTCAGTATGCGATCCGATAACCACTGCCGGCTCATAGTTATCTGGTGGCCAATGCCCGATAACGTTACCAGCACCATCGATGCGTACTGCCATTCCCATCTCGCGCATCTCACCCTGCAGCCAGCGGCGGCTTTTAATGTCTTCCTCAGTAAAAGCCATCCGGTAAATACCATGGTCGGCAGGTTGGTAACCAAAGCGGGCCAAAAACAGCGTGTTTTCTTTCAGTCGGTCGATATTGACCCGCAAATCGGCCAGCGGCGTCGCAATCGAATTGTCTATTAGGTTTGGTGTCACTAAGACCAAGATAACAGTTTGTGAATTACATGCACTTGGTTTTTCCTTTTACTCGTGCCGACAGTTGTTATAATGGAAATCACACGAAACATTTATAGTCACACTACGCTTTTTTGTTATCTGGTATCACCTTACAACATTCGTCCTTTCCAGCTTCCTTCTCCTGACACTTACGGGTAATTGTTCGGAACCGCCCGATTGGGATGACGCGGGGCCAATTCAGGCCAACGAAGGACATGTGCTGCTCGCCTGGCAACCTACTGCAGAGAGCGCTGAGTATGAAGTGGAATACTCAGGCCAGAACCGGCAGGCAGTTCTGCAGTACCGTGGACCTGACTTAGCTTGCTTTGTGACCGGCCTTGAAGAGGGTGAGCATTATTTTCGGGTGCGTCAAAGCGGCGGTACCTGGTCGGAGCCAGTCGCAGTAACCGTGAAATTCCCACCTTTGTCACAAGTCCTGATCGGATTGGTGAGTGGTGCCCTGCTGCTGATTATCACAGTCGCTGCAATTGTGATCGGTTACTATCGCCAGCAGGTCAAGCGGGAGGATTCGGCATGAGGGATTTGCAGTCGGCTGTACTCGATCCATGGATCGGGGCGCTATTGCTGGTGCTACTAGGCATCAGTTGGATCGGACTGGGAATTTTCTGGGGGCGACGGGCTAAAAACCTGGAAGGATTTATGCTGGCCGGGCGCAATGTCGGCCTGGCACTGGCCGCTGCCACAGCCATGGCCACCTGGGTGACTTCGAATACTATCATGCTGGCTCCGTTGTTTGGTTTGAAATATGGAGTCTGGGGCATGCTGGCTTACTCGACCGCCAGTTTTGGATTATTTCTTTTTGCACCGATGGCCCAGCGGATCAGGACGCTGATGCCGGCAGGCTTTACCAGTGGTGACTTTATCCGACTGCGCTATGGCAAGGCTGCCTGGGTCATATTTCTAATGATTACGCTGGTTTACTCTATGGCCTGGCTGGTTAGCATGGGCATGGCTGGCGGCAAATTCCTGGAAGCCTTGTCCGGCATTCCTTATCAGTACGGAATGTCTGCTATCCTACTGGTGTGTGTCGTGTACACCCTGTTTGGCGGTCTTTACGCTGTCATCGGTACTGATTTTTTCCAGAGCGTCGTCATCCTGATCGGCATAGTCGTGGTCGGCGCAGTGGTTCTGACCAGAATAGACGTCGATGTCGCACATGCAGACCTGGTAGCCCAGCAGCCGATGCTGCTCAAAGTATTGATGCCGGTATCGCTACTGGTGTTATTCAATAATTTATTTTTCGGCCTGGGCGAAGTTTTCCATAATAATGTCTGGTGGAGTCGGGCATTTTCAATGCGAAATGGGGTACCGCTGAAAGCATTCATGCTGGCTGGTCTGCTGTGGCTGCCAATCCCGGTAGCAGCCGGCTTTATCGGGATGTGTGCCGGACCATTGGGGATCAATACACCCGATCCGGATATGGTTGGGCCGCTGGTCGCCAGTCAAGTGCTCGGTGCCGGCGGTGCGGTACTGATATTTATCGTTCTCTTCTGCTCGCTGGCTTCGAGCATTGACAGTCTGTTGGCCGCTACCGCCGATCTGGTGACCGAGGATATTTATCGCAAGTGGATTAATCCTGCGGGTAGCGAGGCCCAGGCTCGAACGATGTCGACCTGGATTATCGTTGGCATTGGGACGCTAACCTGGATGATTTGCATGCCCAATCTTGGCAACTTGATTGAAGTTCTGTTCCGCTCAGGTCCGTTGGTTGCAAGCGCCATCTGGCCGGTTGTAGCAGGTTTATTTTTCAGCAGGCCATCTCATTTGGCGGCGGTAGTTTCCATGCTTAGCGGCAGCCTGGCGGGCTCAATCGTCTACCAGTCAGATGCCTGGTATCTCAGTTGTGTGGTCAGTTGCGCCACCTCGCTAGTCTCTTTGGTACTGATCACTCTGTGGAAGCCTGCCAATTTCGACTGGCGCAAATTAAACGAAACCCCTGGTAAGGCAACCTAATGAATTTTTCACAAATATTTTTAGAAGTTCTCATTTGGGGAGCGCTGGTCTGGACGCTGCTGGGCGCGCTGGTACTGGTTGCGCTGCTGGTAAATGACTGGAAAAACGGAAGGATCTGGTAATATGGCCATGGACAAATCGAACTACAAACCAAACCGACTACTGGAGGTGCTGGCGCCACCCGAGAATTCGCAGTCGCTTTATCCTGACCCCGAGCAACTGCATAATAAATCCTACATCAACCTCGAACTGATGCAAGGGATGGCTGGCCGCAATGTGCTTGAGGTCGGCCAGTTCTCACGGCAGGAAATTGTTGAGCTGTGCAAGTTAGCCTCAATCCTCGAGTCGATTGATGTCGGGCCATATAATCCGCTCGAAGACATCATTGCCATAACCGCGTTTTTTGAAGCCAGTACGCGCACCCGAACATCGTTCGAAAGCTCCGTACTGCGCCTTGATGGCAAGGTGATCAGTATCCCTGACGGTCAAATCACCGGCGCCAAGAAGGGTGAGTCCTTGCAGGATATCGGCGAGATGTTCAATGCCTATGGAGATCTGGTGATTATGCGGCATACCGATACTGATGCCCCACAGCGATTATTGCAAAATTTGCGCATCCCGCTAATCAATGCAGGCAATGGCACCGGCGAACACCCGACCCAAGCAATGTCCGACTGGTACGCGCTGTTGAAATGGCGACCGGAGCTGGCCAGGATCAGCAACGGCCAGGGCTTACACTTTGGGGTTTTGGGTACCCCCGGTAGCATGCGCGCTGTCAAAAGCTTCGTCTTGATGTCCTTGTTGTTCAAAGAACATATCGGCCAGGTAACATTTGTTTCCGAAATGGCTGACCCGTTTGGTGAAGATCTGCGTCAAACGGTCGAGCAGGCCGGCATTAAGTATGAAATTACTAATGATATCCAGCAAGTGCTGCCACAACTGGATGTCATTTACATGAACTCAATTGTCCACGTCGGTGACAGTTACAAGAACATGGATCAGCAATACAAGCTGACCAGCAAGAGTGCCCTAAAGAATGAAGCCGTCATCCTGCACCCGCTGGCTCGGCTCGATGAGTTGGATACCAGCCTCGACGATACCCCCCATAACCTGTACTGGTCACAGGCGCACGGTGCGGTATTCATTCGCCAAGCGCTGCTAATTGCAATCATGGGCCGCTTCGGTCGCCTGCCGGAAGATTTACCGCTCAGATAACCAGGGAGAATACTTATGTGTGGAATAGCAGGATTCTGGAAACTCGATGGCTTATCGCCGGAAAGCCAAATTGATCTCCGAAAAATGATTGAGATCCAGCAGCACCGAGGTCCGGATGGCCAAGGCACCCACCTCGATGAAGAACGCGGACTGGCCCTCGGTCATGCCCGCCTGACCATCATCGATCTGCATACCGGTGCCCAGCCGCTGTGCAGCGGCGATCATGATCTCGCACTGGTCGTCAACGGTGAAATCTACGATTACAAAAAGATTCGTGCCAGCTTGCTGATCCGCGGTGACCGCTTTCAGTCAAAGTCAGACAGTGAACTAATCCTGGCATTATATCGACGCTATGGTATCGAAATGATGCAGTACCTGCGTGGCGAATTTGCCTTTGCTTTGTACGACCGGACCGAAGATCGCCTGCTGCTGGTGCGTGATCGATTTGGGATCAGACCACTCTTTTATCACCTCAGTGACAACGGGCTGTACTTTGGTTCCGAGGCAAAGGTAGTACTGGCCCATCGTGACGTGCCAAAAAAGCTCTGCCGCAAGGCAGCGCTCAACCAGTTGATGCACACGATGGTGCCCGGCACCAGCGCTTTCGAGGGTGTCCATGCCGTACCGCCCGGCTGCATCATCGAGATCAAACGCCGCAATGATCGCTTTGATGTGAAGCAACACACCTACTGGGACCTCGAATTCCCTAATGAGAGCGATTACGATGAGGCCGCAACTGAGGGCTATTTCGTGGAACAGGTTCGCGAGCAACTGGTTGAAGCAGTCGCCTTACGGCTCGAGGCGGATGTGCCAGTAGGTTGCTACCTGTCCGGCGGCATCGACAGTTGCTCGATCCTCGGCCTGGCCACGCCGTTACAGCAGAGCCCGGTCAAGGCGTTCACCATCAGCTTTGATCACGACGATTACGACGAGGCCGACATCGCCCGCGAAATGGCGCGCAGCATGAACGCCGACCAGGAGATCATCCACCTCAAGGCCGACGACCTCTACGGCGAGAACTTTCGCGACACCGTGCTTTACGCCGAGCGCACCTTTTACAACACGCTCGGCGTGGCCAAGATGCTGATGAGCCGCCGCGTCCGCGAGAGCGGCTACAAGAGCGTGATCACCGGCGAGGGCTCCGACGAGCTCTTCGCGGGCTATCCCGCGCTTAAGCGCGACATGTTC
>CAZHRP010000170.1:0-5572 GCA_964535055.1 uncultured Chthoniobacteraceae bacterium | reverse complement strand
TACATCGGGGTCTGCGCCTCACTACGATAGATGGCTTGTGATTGATCCGGGCTAACGCTTCCTGACCTAACACGGCGTTTTTAGTCTGTCGGGTAAGCCAGCAAAGCCATCCGTTTTTTCAGGTCGTCGTAATATCTTCGATGGTCAATGGCTTGATGATATAGTCGGGCAGTTCGGAAATTGGCTGCGATTGATTAGCATCTATCTATGCTTGGCATGCGGCATTACTACAAATGAGGTGGCGGTGGTGGTAGGTGCCTTCAGGATATTCCGGAGTAGGGCCACTCATGCCATTGGCTTTATCGAGGTCACCTGAGCCTGCCACAAATTCGTAATCGCTGGTATAGCTACCATCGTAGCGTCCGCCCGGACCGCCTTTGTGGTTACCCTGCTTGCGGTGCCAACGCAATCCTAAAAGCGTGGTCTTGCGGAGTGATAGCATTCGGATTTCCGCTATTGGGAAATCGGCCGATGCTATGCGCAGGAATCCCATTCGAGACGACCAGTCGATAAGCACCTTCTTCGGTGATGCTCACTTTGGAATCATAGCTGACTGCTACCGCCTGTAGAATCTGGCCGGAGGGGTCTGCATGGCTGCCTTCGTGCGCCGCACAGGGGAACAGCATCACCAGTGCACCAGCCAGCAACAAGTTACCAGAAAGGCGCTTCATATAGAATGAATGAGCATAACAGTAATAGCTAACAAATAACACAGAAATTACCGGAAACAGAATCCTGAAGTTGCAATGCATCTCAGCAAGCAGTATCAGTTATTTATGAAAAGAAAGCTGCTTACCTTGACTGCCATACTTGCAATGTCTGGATGGTTCACACTTAATGCCCAGGAATTCGACTTTGAACTGCCAGACGAATTCGAAGATGAACCGGCTGATGTCGTAATCGTTGAGGATAAAGCGCAGGTTGACGGATTCTTCAGCCGCCTGCTCAAATTCATGAACGGAGCACGTGCTGAGAGTGCAACAGATGATCAGGATGCTGACCCCTGGCGGGCTGGCACTGTCTCCACTGATCCGGATGATCCCGAGCAAAAACCACAGGGTACTATCTTGTTTTCTCTGAATTGGTAGTCGATTTCTGTAATCAGTGCTTGCAATTGATCAAGTTCTCGTCCACTGTCACCGATCCAATAAATAAATAGAAAGAAATGACAGAAACACAGGAAATTAAAGATCTGCAGCTGCACGAGAAAGACACCGGCAGCGCTGACGTGCAGGTTGCCCAGTTGACCGAGCGTATTACGCATCTAACTGAGCACTTGAAAACCAATAAAAAGGATCATTCTTCAAGACGCGGTTTGTTGAAAATGGTGGCGCGCCGTCGCAGTTTGCTCGACTATCTTAAGCGTACCAAGTTTGATCGTTACCAGGCGGTAATTGCCAAGCTTGGTCTGCGCAAGTAAGCATTGTCTGCTCCGGGTTTGATGCGGGTGCAATCCAACCTCTCGGGATTGCGCTCGACTGCACACCGGGTAATGAAGCATTGCTAAGGCAATTATGGATTACCCAACAGCAAGCCCAATAAGCCAATGATAGAAGAACATTATTTAGCACTCAGCAAATCTGCCTGAGGCTCCCCCGATCAATTAACTGTCCAACTACGTACACGGGGCGATAATTGCTCCGTCCAATTCAATAGAAAAATAAGCATGCAAACATCTGTAACAAAAGAGGTCGGCGGAGTGCCGATGACAATAGAAACCGGCAAACTGGCAAAACTTGCCGATGGCGCTATCACCATACGTTGTGGTGACACGATCGTATTCACCTCAGTAGTCTCAGCGACTACGATCAAGGAAGGTCAAGATTTCTTCCCGCTAACGGTTGACTACCGTGAGAAAGCAGCAGCTGTTGGTAAACTGCCCGGCGGCTATTTCAAACGCGAAGGACGCCCTTCGGAGAAAGAAACTTTAACCAGTCGCATGACCGACCGACCTTTGCGTCCGCTCTTCCCTAAAGGTTACCTGTACGACACACAGGTGATCAGTATGCTGCTCAGTGCTGACGGCCAGAACGATCCTGATATCCTCAGCATCAACGGTGCCTCCGCAGCCCTCTGCGTGTCAGATATTCCATTTGCCGGTCCGGTCGGAGCGGTGCGCGTCGGCCGCGTTGAAGGACAGTTTGTAGTCAACCCTACTCACGACCAGCGCACATTCAGCGATCTTGATCTGGTTTATGTCGGAACCTATGACGATGTAATCATGATCGAAGGAGCGGCCAACGAATTGCCTGAAGAGGAATTTATCAAGGCACTGGAATTCGCCCATGGCTTCGTTAAAGAAATCATCGAACTGCAGCGTGAATTGGCTGAGCAAGCCGGCAAACCCAAGCGTCAGGTCGATTTGGTACCAGTCAGAGATGACTTGCTGGAAATTGCCTACAGCGTCGTAGGTGACCGCATTGAAGCTGCGATCTATACCCCCGGAAAACAGGATCGCCAGAAAGCAGTGCAGTCACTGCGCCAGGAGGTCGACGCGGCAGTCAAAGAAAAGTTTCCTGAGGTTAGCGACTTCGAGATTTCCCAGGCTTTCGATGACATGCAGAAGAAAGCGTTTCGGGTCAGTATTCTCGACAAACAAAGCCGTTGCGACGGTCGTGGTTTACATGAGGTGCGTCCGTTGACAGCCGAGGTTGGAGTACTGCCGCGTGCCCATGGTACTGCGATCTTCTCTCGTGGTGAAACACAAGCTCTTGCATTTGCCACGCTTGCCTCCGGTGAGGAAGAACAAATGCTGGATGCCTACGGTGGTGGCGAAACTACCAAGCACTTCATGCTGCATTACAATTTTCCACCGTATAGTGTCGGTGAAACCGGCCGCACCGGTGGCGCAAGCCGCCGCGAAATCGGTCATGGTGCTCTAGCTGAGCGTTCGATTTATCCGTCGCTGCCAGACCGTGAGGAATTCCCATACGCGATCCGTATCACCAGCGAGGTCATGGAGTCCAATGGCTCAACCTCGATGGCCAGCGTCTGTGCTGGTACACTGGCCCTGATGGATGCCGGCGTCCCTTTGAAATCCAAGGTAGCCGGTATTTCGGCCGGCCTGGTAACGGAGTTTGCTCCAGATGGCAGCCTACAGCGCTACTCGCTGCTGACTGATATCCTTGGTAGTGAAGACCATTTCGGTGATATGGACTTCAAGTTGTGTGGTACCGAGAATGGTGTCACCGGCTTCCAACTCGACCTGAAATTGCCGGGTATTAGCCACAAGATCATGGCCGAAGCCGTACAGGAAGCAAAATTAGCCAGAACTAAGGTTCTCGAAGTTATGGATGCCACGCTCAACCAGCCACGCACTGAGCTCAGCGAATATGCGCCGCGCATCGAAACCCTGCACATTGATCCCGACAAAATCGGTATGGTGATCGGCCCTGGCGGCAAAACTATCAAGGGTATCGTTGCTGAAACCGGCGCCGAAATTAATATCGAGGATGACGGCCGCATCAATATTTACTCATCCAGTGGTGAGGCGATGGCACGAGCCAAGGAAATCATCAGCGGGATGACCAAGGAAATTGAAGTTGGTGAGATCTACCACGGGCGCGTCGTTACCACCAAGGACTTTGGGGCATTCGTCGAGGCATTGCCAGGCAAGGAAGGTTTGGTCCATATTTCAGAGTTGGCAGATTTCCGCGTCGATAAAACTGAAGATGTTGTCCGCAAGGGTGATATGATTTGGGTCAAATGCATTGGCATCGATGAGAAAGGTCGCGTCAAACTTAGCCGTAAGGCCGCGATGAAAGATCGCGGCGAATCAATGAAGGAAGATGAAGAGGCGCTGGCCTAACGAGCCAGCCACTCGACCATGCTAATCCATACCAGCCAGCTCGACCCGCTAGGATCGCAACTGTCCGGAACGGAAACAACTGATATACTGCAGCTCAACGAACCTGGTATCAAAGTGACTTCGATGGTAGCATACGATCTCAACGTTGGCTTATCAGATGGTGGCATTTTTGCCACCGGTACACTTGTGGTGGATTTGGAATTTTGCTGTGTACGCTGCAACGAACCATTCGCCAGCCATCTGGTCGTCAGCAATTTTGCAGTACAGGAAGATTTGCTGGGTGTTGAAACGTTCGACTTGACACCGCACATGCGCGAAGACATCTTACTTGCCCTGCCAATCCATCCTCGTTGCGATCAGGATGGCGACCGGCAGTGCAGCGGGCTATTTAGCACCGACCGGGCTGTCCCCCAGCAGTCCGTAGATGATCGATGGAACGCGCTGGATCAATTAGATTTACCTGAGAATATTTAATTAAAGGATAAGAACATGGCAGTACCAAAACGCAGAGTATCAAAGATGAAACAGCGGACGCGCCAGGCAGCCAACCGTTGGCATGCCCCGCAGTTGAACACCTGTTCGCAGTGCGGATCGCGGACTCTCCCTCACATCGCCTGCCCTTCCTGTGGCTATTATAATGGCCGTCAGGTAAAGTCGGTCGATAATATCTAGCTTATCAGATGCGCCTGCTAATGGTTGGCGCCGGATTCCTGGGAGGCAAGCTGCGGGACTTGCTGGCAGTTCACCCAAAGTACTCGTTGCAAGCGACGGTAGTCTACTCACAGGATTCTGCAACTACCCTACAAGCTGCAGGGATCGAAGCTCACGCTTGCGATATCTCGAACCTTGAATCAGTAGTGCAGCTGAGAAGCAAGCTCACTGCATCGCCACAAATAATCATCCAATGTGTCTCTTCCCAACGCGGGCAGGGAGTCACTGGTTACCAGCAGATTTATTTAGACGGCATTTGCAATCTGCGAAAAACATTTCCCGCAACGAACATCCTGTTTGTATCCAGCACCTCAGTTTATGCCCAAACCGATGGTAGCCTGGTAACCGAAGAATCGCCGGCTCAGCCCGAGCGTGAAACAGGCAAAATACTTCGCGCTGCCGAACAGCAGGCATTGGCTTCCGGCGGCTGTGTCACCCGTCTGGCCGGACTCTATGGCCCCAACCGCTCAGTACTGCTCGATAAATATTTAAACCAGTCAGCGATCATCGAAGACGGCGGTTGCCGCATCATTAACCAAATCCACCGCGACGACGCAGCAGCCGCAATCCTGAAGATCACCGATCACATCACCACCAATACCATTTACAACGTTGCCGATAATTCCCCACTCAGCCAGCTGGAATTCTACTCCAAACTCTCTGCACTATTGAATCGACCACTGCCACCGCCAGGTCCGCGTGACCTCAACCGGAAGCGCGGCTGGACCAGCAAAAAGGTAGCCAATCAAAAACTGCGCAGTCTTGACTGGCAGCCGGGTTACCCATCTTACTTTGACGCGCTCGATACGTCATGCTGGCCGGAACAGCCACCCCGCATCCGATATGCCTGAAGGCTAAAACTTACCCAAATTAGGCAACGCAACGCCCTCGGCTTGGCAGATTGGGCGCTGGCCGATGCTCTGCTCCGCTATAACGCCGAAGGCGTTGTGTAAATCAGCCCGGGGTTGCGGAGCTACCCCGGGATACCGCAACCCGATGGATCAATCCTGAAGGGATTGCGTAGGGTGAGATCCGAAACGCCCTTGGCTTGGC
>CAZHRP010000169.1:3795-5588 GCA_964535055.1 uncultured Chthoniobacteraceae bacterium | reverse complement strand
TGAGCGCGTGCGCGACACCCAGATTCGTTCGATCGTCAGCAAAACCATGCGCACCCTCCCGCCGGCCGGTCGCTAACAAAACTGCACCGTGTCTGGGTCAGCATCGACCCAATTGCTCTCATAGGTATTCAGGTTATTACTCGAAGCGTAGTGCTTTAACCGGGTCGAGGCGCGCCGCAAACCAGGCCGGAATCAGTGCTGCACAGGAACAAACTACGAAAGCGCTGATGCATATAATTGCTACATCGCTACCTACTACCTGCGCCGGAATCTCTGAGAACTGATAAACCTCACGCGGAAAAATTTCGATCCGCAAAACTGTAGCCAGCCATTGGCTTACTTCATTACGCCAGTGGACCAGCGAGATTCCCATGGCCAGACCGGTCACGTTGCCGAACAAGCCAACTACCATCCCCTGCACCAAAAATACCCACACAATCTGACCGGTACTGGCTCCTAATGCCTTCATGACACCGATATCGCGGGTCTTTTGCACAGTTACGGTTATCAGCGTATTCATGATCCCGAAGGCTGCCACAACTATGATTGCCATCAGCAGAAAAAACATAACATTGCGCTCCATACGGATAGCTTCAAAAAGCTGACGATTAAGATCGATCCAGGTCGCCAAAAACAACGGAAATTCAATATTCGGATACAACTCTGCTTTCAACCGTTCTGCCTGATACGGGTCTTCCGTACGCATGGCGATGCCATGCACCGAATCACCAAGGGCATACAGTTCCTGCCCGATGTAAAGCGGTACCAGCAGGAATTCACTATCGTAAAGGTAGCGACCACTCTCAAATATACCCGAGACCTCCAACTCGGTCGGCAGGACCATGTCACGCAAGTCACCGGTCTCTTCTGCCCCTTGCTCGACCGCTTCCAGACGCTCCATGATCTGATTCAAATTGCCCGGTGAATAAATGGTAACTATATCCCCCACTCCCGCGCGCAATTCCCGCGCCAACTCAGAACCGAGCACGCACCGGTCACCATCAAGATCCAGTTCACCGGCAATAATGAACTTCCGGATATCTGTTACCTGCTGCTCTAGTTCTGCATCGATTCCGCGGATCTTGGGTGCCATCCTGCGATTCATGTGCTCGACAATGACCGGACCCTGCACGTAAGGGGCACCTGTCTCTATGCCATCGATTGCCTTGGCCTGGTCCATGATTCCCCTCCAGTCAGCAATCAAACTCTCAGAACCAACTACCAAGTGGGCATCGAAGCCGATCACCTTCTCGCGCAGCTCTCGGTCAAATCCGGTCATAACCGAAATCACCAGAATAAGCAGAGTAATTCCCAGCGTGACCCCGAGGATAGATATCAGAGTGATGATCGATAGAAATGTCCGCTTCGGCTTCAAATACCGTAACGCTAAAAACCAACTGAAATTCTTCGCTGACATAAATGGGTAACCAGATGAGCAAGTTCTGCATCAGCAGGTTATTGCGTTGTAGCAGGAAAGCAAACTGCAAGTGCGGGAAGTAGCGGTGGTGTATTAACTGGCTTTACCTCATGATCCAACCTTTACTGACGAGCTAATGAAGCAGGCAGCCCTAACGACAGGTTTACTCGGCAAGCATATCCGTAATATCGCGTTGCCGCTGAGCATCGGTTTTTTCTTCAACACGATGTACAATGTTGTCGACTCGTTTTACGCCGGGCAGGTTTCGACCCAGGCACTGGCCGCGATGGCGTTATCCTTCCCGGTCTTCTTTATTATACTAGCATTGAGCGAAGGCTTGTCACGCGGCTCATCGGCACTGGTGGCAAATGCCATC
>CAZHRP010000169.1:0-3785 GCA_964535055.1 uncultured Chthoniobacteraceae bacterium | reverse complement strand
GGCGCGGAGGAGCATGCCAAAGAAGCCGCGTTAACCGCACAAACATTTTCACTTGGAATCCTGGCGGCCGCAACAGCAACAATCACCGGCTTGACTTGTGCGCCCGGATTATTCCGGTTGATGGGTGCCAGCGGCAGCTACTATGAGCTATCCTTGGAGTATGTCTCACCCTTATTCTGGGGGGCGGCATTCTTTTTACTAAGTAGCCTGAGTAACGGGATCCTGCTGGCTAATGGCGACAGCAAGTCATACCGCAACGTCCTGATCGCGGGTTTCTTCCTGAACCTGATATTGGATCCGTGGTTTTTGTACGGAGGCTTCGGGTTGCCGGCCATGGGCATGGCGGGCATTGCCTGGGCTACGGTAGTCATCCAGTTACTCAGCGGCGTGTACTTATTCAGCATTGTTCTGCGGCGTAAGTATATCCACCTCGAATCGTTGCGGGTGCTCATGCCTAAGCTCAAGATTTACCGCGAAATTCTGCACCAGGGAATCCCGGCAGGATTTAACTTCATGGCGATAGCACTCGGGTTCTTTGTCTCGACATACTACCTGAATACCTACGGTGAAGTCGCGGTTGCAGCATTCGGGGTCGGAACCAGAATCGAACAGATGGCATTGTTGCCGGCGATTGGTCTGGGAGCTGCGATCGTATCGATCGTCGGTCAGAATAATGGTGCCCGTAAGTATGATCGGGTGCGCGAGTGCGTTGCCCTGTGTATTAAGTACGGGATTATTCTTATCACCGTTGCTTCCGTTCTGCTGTTCGTATTTGCGACTAATTTAGTGAAGTTGTTTACCGACGACCCGCAGGTGATAGAAGTAGGAACCTATTATACCCGGGTGATGGCATTCATCCAGTGGGCCTACGTCATGGGCTTTATCCACATCGGCTTTTTGCAGGCTGTCAAACGTCCGATCTACGGATTCTTTGAAGCCGTCATCCGCAAGATCATCCTGCCGCTGACTGTCTTTTATGCACTGGTCACAGTGCTGCAGGTAAACTTGAATACATTCTGGTACGGGATGGTCGGAATTAATGTCTTTATGACGATTGTCACGATCATCTACGCCCAGTGGGTGCTACGGGTAAAAATTGGCCAGCCGTCAGAGGACCAGATAAAATCGCCGGCCGAAGAGCCCCGCAACGCTTAAATCAAATCGCGCAAGAAACATCGGGCAACTTCTTCGTTGCCGGGCTGCGCAAATTATTTCTGCTGCTGATTTTCTTCGATTTTGCCGAGCAGCCGTTCTTTTACATTTTGGTACTCTTTTTCTTGAATAGCGTTTAGCACCCTGGTAGCGGCTGCAAAGTCTTCCAGTTTGATTAAGATGCGCGCCTGGTGGATGTCAGAAAATGGCGAAGGGTCCAGCGAACTGCAATATTGCCAGGCTTTGAGCGCTTCCGGCCAACGCTCCTGATCGAGAAAATAGAAGCTTTCGGCGTAGGCTCGAGCCATTGGCAGGCTTTGTGGTGCCAGTTCCCGCGCCTGCAGGTAATGGGTTATGGCCAGATCCATCACCTGTTCGCTCGATGTCCCGAAATCAGGCACCAAATGATTGCGAAACATCATCAGTACATTCGCAAGGTGAAAGTGGTCGCTGGCAGAATCAGGCGTTATTTTTGCCACTTTATCAAAAGCTTTGGCAGCTCCCATCTCGTTACCGATACGGAGCTGAATTTCACCCAGCAAACGCTGTGCAAACGGATCCGATGAACTTTTGCCATTGCCGTTCAAAACTCCAATCGCCTGCTGCAGTTCTCCGGTCGTCGAGAGAAATCTAGCGTACGATAGTACCGCGGGAAAATAATCCTGATGTTCATTGATCAGACTTTCGTAGGCCAGTTTCAGTTCAGCGGCTGTGGTTTCGCGCGTTTTGTTGTCCTGCCCATTAAGTGATCCGGCCACCAACTCGAGCGCCAGCAATCTGGATTGCGGGGATTCTTCGCTTGCTGCTGCTTCTGCAGCAAACGACTCAAATTGTCCAAAACAGAATACTACCGCCAGGGCAATCATCAGATGCCGCACTGGATTTTTTGCCAACATATGTTAATAACTTAGCGTATGAATGTTCAGCGGCAAGTAGCAGAATTATGGCAGCGATGCGCACTAACTCAGCGGGAAGCTTACTGTCTGGTCGCGATTTTTGCCATTCTACTTACCGGTTGGATCGTATCTTTAATTAGACATAATGTCGAGCTGACCGCCAAGCCGACCCAGCAACCTGAATTATATCAGACTAAATTAACTCACCCCAGCGATTAACAATCACTACCATGCAAAAACTAGGATTTCAGGAAACGATAGACAGGATAACCAGTGAACACCCCGATTTTCACGAGGATGCCTACCATTTTCTGCGTGAAACTCTGGAATATACGGTACGCAAACTGCAAAAGAAACGCGGTGATTCCTCCCGGCATGTCAATGCCCGGCAATTGCTCGAGGGCTGGCGGGATTATGCAATCAAGCAGTTCGGCCCGATGGTACCCACAGTTATGGAGGCTTGGGGTATTTCTAAATGCCACGACATTGGGGTCATGGTTTTCCGTCTGATTGATGCCGGTCTGTTCGGCAGAAATCATGATGACTCACTGGAGGATTTTGATAATGTTTTCGACTTTCACGACGCCTTTGTGGTGCCTTACTTACCACAGGCCAAAAAATCCGCCTCGATCCAGCAACCTATAATCAACTCATGAAAAACCTGCTTTTCCCGCTGCTGACATCTTTAGCCATGATAAATAGTTCCTACCTTCCTGCCCAAGCAACTGCTAACGCTGCTGTTACCGGCTCAGAACCGGTCATTCACACGCTCGACAACGGCTTAACCATCATCGTCAAAGAAGACAATAGCGCACCAGTCGCCAGCGTTCAGGTCTGGTGCCAGTCAGGCAGTATCCATGAAGATGAGTGGCAGGGGGCTGGCCTCTCGCACATCCTCGAGCACATGCTTTTCAAAGGAACCGAGAACCGCAGCGGCCGCGATATTGCTCTAACCATTCAGCAGCAAGGCGGCTACATCAATGCTTACACATCATTTGATCGCACTGTTTACTGGTCTGACACGCCCAGCGCCGGAGTCGACGAAATCATCGAAGTGCTCTCGGATGCTATTTTGAATTCGAGCTTACCCGAGGATGAATATGTCAAAGAAATGGAAGTTGTGCGCCGTGAGTTTGCGATGGGCTTCGACAGCCCGGAACGCACCGGTCAAAAGCTGCTATTCGAGACTGCTTTCTCCGAGCATCCGTACCGTCTGCCAATTATTGGTTATCTTGATGTCTTTAACCAACTGACGCGCGACGACGTCTATGCTTATTACAAAGAGCGCTACGTTCCAAACAACATGTTCTTTGTAGTCGCCGGCGATGTCGACAGTACAGCCGTCATCAGCCAGATTGAGACGATTTTCAAGGATGTGCCCCGCGGCAAATTGTCGCCGGTGCTGATCGCCGACGAGCCACGCCAACTCGGCAAACGCGTGCGCCATGAAGAATTCCCTTCAGAACTGTCCCGCCTCTCGATGGCTTGGAAAATCCCCGGTGTCACCCACCCTGACATGCCGGCGCTCGACGTCCTGGCTGCGGTAATGGGTGACGGTCGCAGCTCACGACTGTATCGTTCGATCCGCATGGAACAGGCCCTGGCACACTCGATTGGAGCATTTGCTTACACCCCTAAAGGCATGGGTTTGTTCGCCGTAATGGCCACTGCAGACCCGGACAAGCGCGAGGCTGTAGAAGCAGCAGTGCTAGCTGAAATTAGCAAGCTTCAAACGGC
>CAZHRP010000168.1:0-5628 GCA_964535055.1 uncultured Chthoniobacteraceae bacterium | reverse complement strand
CATGCCTGCTACAGAAGATTTTCAGCCCCTTAGCATGATCACCATGCTCATGCGTTATGAGGATTCCATCCAGTGATTTCGGCTCGATTTCCGCTTCTGCCAAACGTTGCTCTGTCCGCCGCGCAGACAGGCCGATATCAATCAATAGCCGGCAGCCCGATGCTTCAACTAAAACGGAATTACCACTGCTGCCACTAGCCAAAACACTTACCCTGAGCATACTTGTATTGTTGCGCGAGACGCTACCACGGGCAACACTTTACCCGTAGAATTTTACTTCCTTTAGTTATGCCATCCTTTTTCAAACATGCACTGAAAGCTAGCATCCTGGTAATGATCGGGTTGCTGGGGTGGGCGCTATGGTATGCCAATACCAAAGGCTTCACGAAAAGCTGGCGCCAACGGGTAGAATCAGAGTTTCTCAAGAATGGTATCGCCGTTGACCTGCGGCGACTGACTCTGGATCCGGTGCGCGGACTGGTCGCCAAAGACATTACCATCTATCGCTCGGCTGCTGCCCTAGAAGAAGTTGCCAGAGTCAGCAGAATTAGCCTCGATATCAATTTTGCCAATTTACTACGTGGTGGCAATTTCCTGAATGCGGTAGAACTGCATAATACCCGACTGGCGTTGCCGATCGCTACCGTGGCGGAGGACCGTATCGTTGAGATCGATGATCTTAATGCCAGAGTCTCTTTTCCTCCTGGTCAAATTCGTATCTCACAGGTCTCATGCAATATCCATGGTGTGCTCATTACCGCCAGCGGCACCCTGTTGTTGCCAGATGATTATCAGCCGAACTTCAGCAGCAGCGATGCCCCGGCAGACTTGTCCTGGTTGGAGCCGCTACTGACCTCGATTGAGGCGCTGGAGTTTCCCGCCGGTCAACCAACCCTGAATGTCCGCTTCAGCGGTGACCTTGGCACGATCGAGTCGCTGACGGTGGAACAAGCCAGCTTTGTCAGTGGCCCCTTCATCACCGATGATGTGCGGGTCGAAAGTGTCCTGGCAGAACTCACCTACCGCGAAAAAAAATTAGACTTGAAACAGCTTCAAATCGCCGACGAACGCGGCGAATTGCTGGCCAAAGGACTCTTCCGTTTCAATCAATCCAAAGGGCGACTGCAGGTATCAAGCAGCCTGGATTTACAGCCTTTACTAGCACGGACATTCGATTACCCGGCACTGCGTGAATTGACATTTTTCACCGAACCCAAACTGGAAGCATTTATTGATATAGATCTGACTCAGGAACAACCGTTCAAATTAGTCATGACTGCGGCGGCCAAGCAGGTCGGGATCCGCTCTATCGTCTTTGATTCACTGTCCACTCAGCTTTCCTGGCAGGGAGAAAACCTGCTGGTCAGACAGTTTGAGTTAAAGCATGAATCCGGTCGAATTGAAGCCCAGTTGCTCAGATTGTCATCAGGGCTGCGAGCTAAAGTCAATAGCGACATAAATCCCAAGGCTTTAGTGCCATTGCTCGATCGCAATAGCATCCTGATGCTAAACGAGTGGGAGTTTACCAACCCCCCCAGCATTTCTCTTGAGGCTGTCGGTCCTGATTGGCAAGGCCTGTCGGCTAACGGCACCCTTAGCCTCGACCATGCCGTCTATCGCGGTGTCGAATTGCTCGAAGCAAATTCCAAGCTTGAAATTGCAGACCGCAAAGTAACCTACCGTGACTTCCACATCCGGCGTGGCGAAGGTGCCGGCAATGGCACGTTTATCTACGACTTTGGTAAAGGTGAAGCAAGGCTCGAGAATATCGTTTCCAATATGTATCCGGATAAGGTCGCACAATGGATCGACCCGGAATTCGTTGATAATGTACTGCCATACCGCTTTCGTACTCCGGCGCGCGTAGTCGCCAATGGCATTGTAAAGTTGGGTGGCAGTATGGGTACCAACTTGACCATGGAGATCGAAGGTAGTGACGGCATGGATTACGAATTTCTAGGAAAGGATTTGCCACTTGAAAATGTCAGCGGGACACTCGCCATCCTTGATTACGATTTGTACCTGAGAGATTTTTCCGGTCGTCTGTTTGGTGGTGAGGTCAACTTGTCAGCCAACATTTCGGTCGACCCCGATGACCCCTCGTACCAGTGCTCGATTGGAATACTAAATGCGGATTTTAAAAGTATCACCGGACTGTATTTTGATTACACCGAATCAGAAGGAAAAGTCAGTGGCAGCTATAGCTTTACCGGCAACGACACCGATGCAGCCACCATGGTCGGACAGGGAAATATTGTTGTGGTTAATGGTGATGTCTTTGCAATCCCATTTTTAGGTCCATTTTCGGCACTGCTCAATAGCATAGTGCCAGGTATGGGATATAGTGTAGCAGAACGCGCCACGGCGGATTTCGGGATCTCGCAGGGAGTTATTACCACCAAAAATTTCGAAGTGTTAAGCAGTGCCTTCTCGATGACTGGTGGGGGCAACATAAATTTTATCAGTGACCGCCTCGACTTCGATATCAGAATCAATGCCAAGGGGCTACCTGGAGTACTCTTATTTCCGGTCAGTAAACTGTTTGAATATACCGCCAAGGGGACGCTGGAAGAACCCAACTGGCAGCCAAAAATCCTAAGCCGACAGTCCCAGCCCCAGGCGACGCCCGATAAGCCGCGCCTGCAACTACCGATCGAACCGCTGCGCATCGAGCGCAAAGACAGCCAGCGACCAAACCCGGTGCGGCGCTAGCCATGAACCGCATTGCCATAGCCTGTACCAATCCCTGCCATTTGTTTGATTTGGCCAGAGAGCTGCACCATCGGAAACTACTGACCCGGTACTATTCCGGCTACCCGGGCTGGCGCCTGGACACTCCCGCACAGTTTCCTTTACGCGCCCACAGTTGGCGCACGCTGATTACTTATTCATTGCTACGGTTACCAACCCGGCTGGGTCCAAACCCCGCCAGCTTATTTCGCTGGCAGGACACCGGCTTCGATCGTGCCGTGTCCCGATCACTCGAGCCCGCCGACATCATTCACGGATTACCGGGGCAATGCCTGCAAACCTTTCGAGCAGCGAAAAGGACAGGTATTACCACCGTCTTAAACCATGCTACTGCACCGGTACGTCAGTGGTTGAAAATCATGCGACCGGAGTACCAGCGTTATGGCCTGAATGTCGCTGAGGTCACGCCGTACGACGACACTTGGATTGAACGTAGCGACGCCGAGACCGCACTGGCGGACTACCACTGTGTCGCATCTGAAATAGTCCGCCAGCAACTGACTGCAGAAGGTATACCCGAGCAGCGAATCATGGTTTGTCCATACGGGGCGAATACTCGCTTATTCCATAAGCTTGGAACTCGGCGGCCCAAACAGTTCCGAATTATTTTTGCGGGACAATTCGGTATCCGTAAAGGCATCGCAACTTTATTCCAGGCATTAACACTCTGCGCACAACCAGGCTGGCAACTGGATGTATTTGGTAAAGTTCTTCCGGAAGCAACTAATCTGCTCGCTAAATATCACCATAAAGCGAACGTACAATTTCATGGCCCAGTCAGTCAGCAACAACTGGCTGCCGAGTTCCGTAATGCATCAGTACTGGTACTGCCATCAATTGAAGAAGCCTTTGGTTTGGTCGTACCACAAGCGATGGCTTGTGGCTTGCCCTGTATAGTTTCCAGCACGGTTGGTGCCGCCGACATCATTTCTCACAGGAGCACTGGCTCCATCTTTCAAGTTCACGACGCACAGGCGCTGGCAGAAGAATTTCACTGGTGGGATCAACATCCGGATGTTATCGACTACGATGCCAGCTGGACTAAAATTGCTACGCAATTTATCGAAGCATCGCAGGCTATGCTGAAAACCTAGTCTTCACCACTGGATCCGGAAATGAGTAGAAATTCAACTATTAAAGCGACCCGTCCGCACTTTATCAGGCGTCACAATCTGGCGGTTGATTCTATGACTGCCCCTTCAGCAGGCGTCGAGTGCCCACGCCCAAATCCACTGGGCAGCATCATACTGCTGATCGCCATTGCCTATGCCGGTTCGCTAGTGGCAGGGGGAATAGGTAACCCTGAGCAGTTGGCTGCCATGCTGGTAGGTTTAGGACTGGTCGGCAGCATGCTCGCAGATTACCGATGGGGCGGGTTGCGCAACCTGTTCCGTGCAGACATTTTTGGTTTGCTAGCGCTTTATTTTTTGTTGTTCTTCGAGTTTCTCATCCCTCAGGAGTATAGCGGATTCACCCTTTATCCCGAGTCGGTAAGGCATGCAACAATCTTAAGCTTGTGGGGGTTTGCCGGTATCACCGTCGGGCGCCACATTGGCAATATTAGATCCTCACCCTTCAGCGAGATGTTTACCCGCGATTTCTCGATTCAACATCTGCTGGTGATTTTCTGGTTGAGTGTGGTGATTGGCTATCTCCACATGCTGGTAGCTGTTCAATTCAATTTTTTTGAAATGTTGGATGAGATGATGCAGCCGAGATTTGCACAAGCCTGGACCCGTGGGCGACTGGGGGATTGGCGGGCATTGCTGATTGAACTTGGGCTATTCCTGTATTTGATCCCGCCACTGGCCGGGATCATCCTGGCCAGACGCAATAAATTTAAAAAAACACAGGTTATTTTAGTCAGTATTGTTCTGTTGTTTACGTTCTTTCAGGGCTTTGCCAGCGGCACCCGCAACATTATTGCTGCATACATGCTGACATTTCTGATCGGCTACGCACTGGCATGTCCACGCGAAAGACGTAAGGAAGTCATCGCTATTGGTGCAGGCACTGCAACCGCCCTGCTGGCCTCTACAGTATTAATGCTTGAGTTTCGCCAGATGGGATTGGCCAATTACCTCAGCAGCGGCCGTAATGTCGGTAGCGAACAACAAGTTGAAATAGTAGTCGACTTTAACCTGTACTCGATGAGTAAGCTGGTTGAAGTTTTCCCGGAGTATTACGATTATCTGGGTTGGGAAATTCCCTACCAGGCCATTATCAGGCCAATTCCACGGGCAATTTGGAAAGGCAAACCTCAAGGTCTGTCGGTGTCAATTGAGGATGCTGTCGGAGCTGAAGGCTGGACTGTTGCAACTACTTACATTGGCGAAGCTTACATGGCTGGCGGATTGCCCGTTGTGATTGTCATTTCACTGCTGATGGGGGCGGCGATGGGTTGGTGGTCTCATCTGGGTTCGCCGCAAAACTCTGAGTTTGGCATGCTGGTTTATGCCTCTGGTTTTTTTGCCATAGCTATATCAATGCGCAGCCTGCTTTCAATCGCGCCGGCTTTACTCCCAACCATTGGCGGGCTGGTAATCGGCAACTATCTGCTCAATAAAAATCCCCGAATCAAAAGAAATTTCAGATTGCCGGAAAAGATAGACGTACACGCTGGCCGGTCGCGGCGCAGGCACCTCAGCAATCGAAATTCATGACTAGCGAATCTCCGGTGCGTATCGGCGTGCTCAGCGTAGTGCCGTCACCATACCAGCGTGACCTGTTTGCTGCCATGCATGCGCGTGAAGATCTGAATTTAGATGTCTACTACCTGGAGGCGCAATCTCCCGATTCTCCCTGGCCGCAGAAACCACTCGCAGACTATGAACGGATTCTCAGCGGTACCTGGATTTCACTTGGAAATACCCGCTG
>CAZHRP010000167.1:0-5633 GCA_964535055.1 uncultured Chthoniobacteraceae bacterium | reverse complement strand
GAGGCCATCGCCGGTAATGTACTCCAATACTGGCTCGCGGGACCGCGCAAAAAAATGCTGGTAAAATTCCTGGATGAACTGGGTCTGGAACATGAGGACGGCATGATCGAGGAGTTGCCCGAGCACCCCCCGGAGGGAAAGTTGCCGGTCGCGGTGGATGCCATCCTCGCTGATTTTCCTCGCGAACACGTGCTGGTGTACTTGCAGGTCTTCCACGCCATGGAAATCGCGAGTTGGCCGGAACTGGTAGAAATAATCAGTCGCTTACAACAGCCTGATACAACTGCGCCATCCGCACAATAGCTCTTAGCTTATGTACACCAGAAGATTTGGAAAAACCGGATTGGAGATCCCGGTTTTTTCCTGTGGCGGCATGCGTTATCAGAGTTCCTGGCAGGATTCCGAGCGCGACGGCATTACGCCCGCCAACCAGCAAAACCTGGAAGCAACCATCAGGCGGTCGCTCGAGCTTGGCATCAACCATATAGAAACCGCCCGCGGCTATGGCACCTCGGAATACCAGTTAGGAAAAATACTGCCTACTCTGCCACGCGACCGGATGATCGTTCAAACAAAAGTCGTGCCATTCGCAGATCCTGCCGAGTTTGAAGCGACTTTTGATAGCTGTATGAACGCCCTGCAACTGGAGTACGTCGACTTGCTTGCTCTCCATGGAATCAATAACAGTGAGTTGCTCGACTGGTCATTGCGTCCGGGCGGATGCCTGGCCAAAGCCCGCCAACTGCAGCGCAGCGGCAGGGCGCGACATATCGGATTCTCTACCCACGGTTCCTGCGAGACCATCTGCCAGGCAATCGATAGCGGCGGCTTCGATTATGTCAATCTGCACTGGTATTATGTAAATGACACCAACTGGCCGGCTATCGAGCGCGCCACTGCTAACGATATGGGAGTTTTTATAATCAGCCCAAATGACAAGGGCGGCAAACTCTATGCTCCTCCGGATAAATTACGCGAACTCTGCGCTCCATTGTCGCCGATGGCATTCAATGATCTCTACTGTCTGTCACGCCCACAGGTGCATACGCTGAGCCTGGGTGCTGCAAGGCCTGCCGACTTCGACGAACATGTGGCCGCCCTCAAGCACTATGACAATGCCGCTCAAGTGGTCGCTCCAATTGTTGAGCGCTTGGAAAATGCAAAACGCAGCGCCCTCGGCAACGACTGGGTTGACCACTGGCACCAGTGCTTGCCCGAATACCATCAGCTACCGGGAGAAGTCAACTTGCACGAAATATTGCGCCTGTGGAGCCTCGCCAAGTCGTTTGACCTGATCGAGTTTGGTAAGATGCGATATAACTTGCTGGGCAATGCAGACCATTGGTTCCCGGGTCGTAATGCCGCTGACTTTGATGAACAAGCCTTGTTGAAATCATTGGCTGATTACCCATACCGCGAGCGGGTTCCAGATATTTTACGCGAGGCCCATGAGTTATTGGGTGGTCAGGAGCAACAACGCCAGAGCCAACAGTAGCTGCCCGACCTCAGCCACTGCATTAAAAATTGCGAATTTTTCGGATTGAATCCCCGTGATAATGAGCCAAGCATCCCATTGTCAGGCAGCTGTATCAAACCAAGTATAAGCTTTCCGGCTGCCTGCATTATCAAACCAAAAACAAGGAGCTTAACAGGAGATGTCAGAATTATTACAAACCAGCGAAATTGAACAGGCATTGAAAAAAGTGCCGGAATGGGAAACAAAGAATAAGGCGATTGTCCGTACTTTCGAGTTCGATGATTTTGCCGAGGCCATGGAGTTCGTCAATAATGTTGCCGAAATTGCCGAGGAGGCAGAACACCACCCGGATATCGATATCCGCTGGAACAAGGTCATCCTCTCGCTCAGCACCCATTCCAAAGGCGGAATCACGGATAACGACTTCGAAGTCGCCCGCAGGATCGACAACCTCGACGAGTAGCAGCTACGCTAACCGTAAAGCTCGATCTGGCGGCAGGCCTTGAGGGTATTCTGAATCAGCATGGCTATGGTCATCGGGCCAACCCCGCCGGGCACCGGCGTAATAGCCTTGGCCTTGGCTGCTACTTCCTCAAAGGCCACATCTCCTACCAGGCGATAACCTTTCTTGGTCGCCGTGGCCTCTACCCGGTTAACCCCGACATCGATCACCACTGCACCCTCCCGCACAAAGTCAGCCCGCACAAACTCCGGCATCCCGATGGCCGCTACCACAATATCTGCCTGACGGGTGATAGCCTCAATATTCCGGCTGCGTGAGTGGACCACAGTGACCGTCGCATTCGCCTGCGCCGATTTCTGCATCATCAGAAGTGCAAATGACTTACCCACGATCAAACTACGCCCGAGCACTACGATATGCGCACCTTCCGTGGCAACGCCAGTAGCAGCCAGCAAGTGCTGGCACCCTAATGGTGTGCAAGGCACAAAACCACTTGGGTCGCCCATCGCCAGCTTAGCTACATTCGCCGCATGAAAACCATCGACATCTTTGGCCGGATCGATCGCTGCCACCACTTCCGCTTCATCCATGTGTGATGGCAACGGCGACTGTACCAGGATTCCGTGGATCGAACGATCCACATTAAAGCTCTCGACCAGCGCCAAGAGTGCCGCCTGGGATGTCGTTGCAGGTAACTCTTTGAGTACGGAATGCATATTCAAACTTTCACACATTCGCTGTTTGGCACGCACGTACGATTGTGACGCCGGATCTTCGCCAACCAGTATGACCGCGAGACCGGGAGTGATCCCGCTTCGCTGCATCTTCTCGATTTCGAGTGCCGCATCATCTTTCAAGCTCGCGGCTACTTGCTTGCCATCAATAATCTGTGCCATCAAATCAGCCTAGCATCGTCGCTAAACTAGTCGAGCCTGCGCTGCCGGATTCTCTATATTTGCTCAACAATGACAGAAAAATTCCGGCAAATAATCAATAGGCCAATCCCTTTTAAGTTTAACTCTGACTCGCAAAGGACTTCGGCTTGACACCTGTTACCATCAATCGAAGAGTAAACTATGAATAGATATCCTGCTTTACGCTCAACTCTCGCGTATGCACTCATCGCCATAACTCTTAGCATTTTTGCTGATCACGCTGCGGCCGCCCGCAACAAGGCTATTCCAAATCCGGATTTCACTAAAGGTGAAGCCATTCCCGCTGATGCAGACCACGACTGGACACTCGGAGCAACTGGCGCCCGTGGCTGGATCCATTCACACAAACTGGAAACCAGCCAGGCCCGCCAGATCAAAATTACTCAAGTAGCAGACGATTCCCCTGCTGCGGGCATTTTAGAACAAGATGATGTGATCCTTGGAATCGGTGATCAACCGTTCTCTTCTGACCCCCGTATAGCATTCGCCAAAGCGCTCACCAAAGCCGAGTCCAAAGAAGGCAATGGCAGGCTCCAGCTACTGCGCTGGCGCGATGGCCAACAAACAACTGTCACTATCCAGTTGCCGGTGCTTGGCAACTACAGCCCGACGGCACCCTATGACTGCGCGAAGTCAAAGAAAATCCTGACCCAGGGGTGCAAGGCCCTGGCAAAAAGAATTTCCAGCCCAGACTATAAGATAAATCCCATTTCTCGTTCCCTCAATGCCCTGGCTTTGCTGGCCAGTGGTGAACAGGCTTATCTCTCTATCCTCAAAAAGGAAGCAGAGTGGGCGGCCGACTATTCCGTCGATAAATTCAGCACCTGGTATTACGGCTACGTCATGGCCTTCCTCGCCGAGTACGTGATGGTCACCAACGACCGGTCGGTACTGCCCGGACTACGCCGAATTGCCCTCGAGTCCGCCAATGGCCAGAGTATCGCCGGCTCGTGGGGGCATAAATTTGCCGGAAAGGACGGTCGCCTGGTTGGCTACGGCATGATGAATGCCCCGGGCGTTCCGCTTACGATATCACTTAAACTGTCACGCCTGGCCGGAGTGAACGACCGGGAGATCCCTGAGGCCATCGAACGCAGCGCCAAATTGCTCCGTTTTTACATCGGCAAAGGAGCTGTGCCTTATGGCGATCATCATCCGTGGATCCAGATGCATGATGATAATGGTAAATGTGGCATGGCCGCCGTCCTCTTCAACTTGCTGGAAGAGGAAAAAGGTTCCAAGTACTTTTCCCGCATGAGCCTGGCATCACATGGCTCGGAGCGCGATACCGGCCACACCGGCAACTTCTGGAACATGGCCTGGGCCATGCCAGGGGTCAATCAGTCAGGCCCGCAGGCCACCGGTGCCTGGATGCAGGAGTTCGGCTCCTGGTATTACGACCTGGCCCGTGACCACAATGGACAATTTCGCCACCAGGGGCCACCGCAACCGAGGGGCGATAGCACCAATGGCTGGGATGCGACCGGTGCCTACCTCCTCGCCTACGCCATGCCACTCAAAAAAACAATCCTCACCGGCAAACGGGCCGCAAAAACAGCACAACTCGACGCTGCCCAGGCCGAACAAATTATCGATGACGGCCGGGGCTGGAGCAATGCCGACCGTCACAGCTTCTACGATCAACTGAGCGAAGATAACCTCATCGAACGCCTCGGCAGTTGGTCACCAGTCGTCCGCGAACGTTCCGCCATCGCCCTCGCACGCAAGCAGGATCCACCACTTGAACGGCTGATCCAATTGCTGGACTCACCGACCCTGGAAGCCCGCCTGGGAGGCTGCCAGGCGCTGGCTCAACTCAAAGACAAAGCCGCGCCGGCAGTGCCACGATTACAGCAGTTACTTGATGCCAATGACCTGTGGCTACGGGTCAAGGCAGCAGACGCCCTTGCAGCCATCGGGGATGCTGCCAAACCTGCCATGCCCAAACTGCTCATGATGCTGGCTCGAGAACCCGGCCCAGACGACCCGCGTGCCATGGAACAACGCTATCTCTGCTTCGCGCTGTTCAACGAGCGTGGCGGGTTGCTCTCGAAGTCACTCGAAGGGGTTGATCGGGAGCTGCTCAAAGCCGCCATCCATGCCGGACTGCGCAACCAGGACGGGCGCGCCCGCATGTCCTTTATCTCGGTTTTCAAAAATCTATCGCCAGACGAGCTCCAGGCCCTGCTCCCGGAGGTCCACCATGCTGTGGTCAACCCGTCACCCAGCGGAATTATGTTCGCCGACCAAATCCGCCTGGAAGGTGCCAATATCCTCAGTGAATGGAAAGTGGCCGAAGGGATCGATGCCATCATGTTTTACCTCACCAATCAGAACCACTGGGGCAGCCAAAAACGTGTTCCACAATTGCTCGATGATTTGCGCACGTACGGCGTCCACGCCAAACGCACAATCCCGCAGTTAGAGCAACTCGCCGCAGGCTTCGACAATGGCGAACCAGGCTTCCCCAAACAACTCAGCAAACAAAAAGCCGAAGACGTCCGGGCAACCATCAAGTACCTCAAAACCACCGATAAAAGCCCGGAGCTGATCGAGATCCTTTAATCCCCCGATCACCAACCTCCGTGTAAATATATCACGCCTTAGGCAGGGTAATCACCTGGCCTTGTCCCTGGTATTTTCCCAGGCGTCCAAGGCCTGCCACCCGCTACCAGGAGCGCCGCCTCGATTCAGGGTAAAGGTTTCTAATCACGGTTCAATCTCCGACTCGCGGCGGGGTAGCGGGTTGTCCACCCAC
>CAZHRP010000166.1:0-5652 GCA_964535055.1 uncultured Chthoniobacteraceae bacterium | reverse complement strand
CAACAGTAGAGTTGCTAGAATGACGATGAATTTGCCCATAACGCATTTTCTTCAGCTTCGATCAAATATTCCAGGTCGGCGAACAGGATATATTCGACAGACAGTTCATCATTAGTCGCGATAAGCGGGGACAATTCATTTGCATCAGCCAGCAGCATTTGGTTATCTCTGGTTGGTAATTGCATGCTGATAATTGCCAAACTTGCCAGGGCAACCACCGCCGCTGCCACCGGTGCCCAGGTACTGAGCGGTAACCAACTGCGCTGCTGGTGTTTTAGCTGCCGGGTTTTGACTTTTCGCATGACCTGCTGGGTAAAGAACTGACTTGGCTGCGGGTTTGGGGCCTGGCCCAGCAAATCCCAGAGCTGATCTTTCTCGTTGTTGTCCAAGTCGTTTCTCATCGACAGATAAAACACCGCCAGCAGGCATCAGTTGCGCTAAAAGTATTTAGCGAGTAGCTGATACCGTCAAGCTGCCGGATGCAAATTATACGTCAGCTGGCAGAAAGCCTTCCAGCTGGCGGATACGGGTAGGATGACGCATCTTGCGTAAAGCTTTGGCCTCGATCTGGCGAATTCGTTCGCGGGTGACCTTGAATTGCCTGCCTACTTCCTCGAGGGTTCTGCTGTAGCCGTCGACCAGGCCGAAGCGTTGCTCCAGAACCTGCCGTTCGCGTAAAGTCAATGAGTCCAGTACGTCCTTGATCTTCTCTTTGAGCAACGAAGCAGCAGTCATGTCACTCGGGTTGTCAGCGCCCTTATCTTCAATAAAGTCACCAAAGCTGGTGTCATCGCTATCACCGACCGGGCTTTGCAGCGAGATCGGTTGCTGGGCCATCTTGAGGACTGCGCGAACCCGCTCAACCGGCAACATGATTTCCTCGGCCACCTCTTCCGGACTTGGTTCACGGCCGTACTCCTGCACCAGTTGTTTCTGTACCCGCATCAATTTATTAATCGTCTCGATCATGTGTACCGGAATACGGATCGTACGGGCCTGATCAGCGATCGAGCGGGTGATTGCCTGGCGGATCCACCAGGTCGCGTAGGTCGAGAATTTATAGCCGCGGCGATACTCGAATTTCTCCACTGCTTTCATCAACCCCATATTGCCTTCCTGGATCAAGTCGAGAAATGACAGTCCACGGTTGGTGTATTTTTTGGCAATGGATATGACTAGCCGCAAGTTGGCTTCGACCATTTCAGTTTTGGCCTCAAGTGCCTTGCGTAACCAGTATTTCAGCTCGTTGTAGGTGTCATTGAAGACCTCGGAACTCATCCACACCCGGGACTGGAACTCGTCGAGTTGGGCAGAATAATTCTTGCGGTGGAGAGTACCCGGTTTAGGTGTCTCGCTGGTCATGCGCTGGGCCTGGGTCAGCAAGTGGTTGAGTTGGCGAAAGTGACTGTCTGCAATATTGACGAACTCCTCGGTGACTTTTTGTTTGAAGTAAAATTTGGGATAAAGCTTAGCCAGTTTCTCCAGCGAGCTATTAAATTTCTCCGGCACTTTTTTGCTCTTACTGTCGCCACTGAGTCGCATCAGGGCTTTGTATGATTTAATGGTATCGAGGGTGGCGCGTTCGACATTAGCGCATAGCTTCGGCAGAGCTTTCATGTACTGCTCGCGGCTTTCGATTTTTTTATCGAGGATGACGCGGTCGAAACGT
The DNA here is from genome assembly GCA_964535055.1 of uncultured Chthoniobacteraceae bacterium. Taxonomy (GTDB): domain Bacteria; phylum Verrucomicrobiota; class Verrucomicrobiia; order Chthoniobacterales; family CAKUMP01; genus CAYUDZ01. The sequence goes on along the minus strand of CAZHRP010000166.1, from coordinate 3,983 downwards.
TCACGGCTATCCAGGAGTTTTTGGGCGAGATCGAGGTGGGCGCGGGAAGTGAAACCAAAACGATTAATTATCTTCTGCACCATCAATTCCGCATTCTCGATGCGCTTGGAAATCTCTACTTCCTGCTCGCGGGTAAGCAGCGGGACTTGGCCCATCTGTTTGAGGTACATACGTACCGGATCATCGAGAATATCGAGCTTGGAGTCCTGTTTTTGATCGGGCTCATCATCGCTGTCTTTGGTGCCCTTAAACCGATCAACTTCTGATGAGTTGATCAGGGCAATCTCCATGCTGCGCAACCGGGAAACAACCAATTCGATATCGGATGCTTCGGTCATTTCGCTGGGCAGGGATTCATTTAAATCATCATAGGTGATATAGCCTTGTTCCTTGGCGAGCCGGATCAGTTCGCGAATCTTTTCCTGTAACGCGGCGGACGAGGCGACTTGTGGTTGCTCGTTTGAATTGTTATTGGAACTGGCAGCCTTTTTCTTGCTGCTGGCCTTTTTGGCAGCTACCTTTTTAGCGGCTGTTTTTTTGGTCGCAACCTTTTTGGCAGCAGCTTTCTTGGTAGCTGCCTTTTTAGCGACAGCTTTTTTGGTCGCAACCTTTTTGGTGGCAGTTTTTTTGGTAGCAGCCTTTTTAGCAGCAGCTTTGCGGGTGGCCGGTTGTTTTTTTCTGGCCGCTGTCTTGTTTACTGCGCTGACTTTTTTGGCCGCAGGCTTATTTTTTTTGGTGGCAGGCTTTTTACCGGGTGCAGAAGACGTTGGCTTTTTCCGTTTGGCTGTCGCTTTAGCGGCGGCTTTCCTGGTATTTGACTTAGCGGATTTTTTAGTTGCTTTGGTAGCTTTCTTTACCATGAGACTATAAACTGATGTGGTGAGTACTGCTGCGTTTCGGAGTTGCTAATTTCATAAGTGGCAATTAATCCTGCATCGCAGTAAAAAGTCGCGCACTATCCCGTGCTCTGCGTTGCGCGTCAAGTATTTCTTTCTGAATTTGAGAGATTTCCTCACGGCTGAGTGAGCGATCGGTGAGTCTCGCCTTGAAGCGGTCAATTTGCTGACGGTGGGCGAAGTCGATAATCCAGCGCCAGCAATCGGTCAGGGTTTGGATACTGTCAGGCAGGCTGCTGTTGACAACAGATGAGACCAGGGACTCCTGATCTGGCGAAAGCTTGGGTAGCAATGCTGACAGTGGAATAGCATCATTGCCATTGGTTTTTACTATTGCCTGCAGCGTGTCGATACCTGGCATATCGCTCAGGACATCCGGCCATTCCTGACTGTGCAGCCACTCCCGTGCTTGCAGGTGCTGAATGGCAAGTAAAATCAGCTGGCACATGGCTTGTGGCGGTTTTTCAGGTTGCAGTTGTGGGGTAGTCGGCCTTGGTTCGTTGGGCGTTGCCGGAGTTGAGCTTCGGGTTGATTTAGCTGCCTCGACCAACCGCCTTAACTCAGGAATACTGATGCCAATCCTGGATGCGGTGCTGGTCATAGTTGAATCCTGGAGTATCGGATTCGGGATAATGGCGATCGCCTGAGCAAGTCGCGCTGCAAGATGTGCCTTACCACGCGGCGAATGGCTGCTGTCTTCAAGATCAGCACGTTTCAGCAAATAGGAGAAATAATCCTGTGCAGTATCGAGATGTTCCCTGAATGCTTGAGCACCAAAAGTACGAATGATCGAGTCTGGATCCTGCCCGTCCGGCAGAGTGGCAACCAGAACATCCAAGTCAGCTTCGGTGAGAGCTATGTAGGATTTTTCTGCGGCGCTTTGTCCAGCTTTATCGGCATCAAAGCAGAGAATAACCCGTTCGACGAAGCGGCGCAGAATTTGGGCCTGAGCAGGGGTGAAGGCGGTGCCCTGCGGGGCGACAACATTCCGGAAACCGGATTCGAAGCAGCGGATTACATCGATCTGGCCTTCGCACAAGATGGCGGATTTTGAATCGAGCAGGTCGCGTTTGGAATGGTCGAGCCCAAAGAGCACTTTACCTTTGGTAAACAGTAACGACTCGGGTGAATTGATATATTTTGCCGCCTTGGCTTGCGCATCAAGGATCCGGCCACTGAACGCGATGACCTCACCGAGATCGTTACAGATCGGGAACATGATGCGACCGCGAAACCGATCGTAGGTCGAACGGGATTGCCCGTCTTCACTTTCGCGCACCGACAGGAGGCCGGATTCGATCAGTTCATTTTCAGAATAGCCTTCGCCAAGCGCCCATTTGGAAAATGCGTCCCATGAGTCCGGTGCCCAGCCGAGCTTCCATGATTTGGCGATAGTAATATTCAAGTCACGCGACTTAAGGTAGGCGCGCGCAGGCTCTGCATCTTGAGATTTCAGCAGGTTATGGGAAAACCATGCAGCAGCCAGCTGGTGTAGTGTTAGCAGGCGTTTACGGCGCGAGAACTTACGTTCTGCATCGGCTCCGGCCTGCTCTTCGATGACCGGAATACCGGCACGTTCAGCGAGTCGGCGGACGGCGTCGGGGAACTCGATATTCTCGTAATCCATGACGAAACGGAAGACGCCACCTCCGGCGCCGCAGCCAAAACAGTGGAATGACTGGCGTTGGGGATTGACTATGAAGGATGGCGTTTTTTCCTGATGAAATGGACACAGAGCTTTAAAGTTAGATCCGGCTCTGTTCAGCTTAAAGTAGCTGCCAATGACATCCACGATATCGTTAGCGGCAGCGACTTTGTCGATAGTTTCCTCTGCGATCAATCCCACGTCTATAGACTAAGTCTGGCAACTCAATTTGGCAATCAAGCTAACAGTCTGTTTAGCTGGATTCATCCTTGATGCGATTGCGCCAGCCGGCCGGGTGGCCGCGCACGGCACCTGTCCACCAGCAAGTCACGGCTTGAGCCAGGGTGCTGATGGATAGCCCTTCAGTCGCAAAGAACCGTTTGTAATTGCCGGCCAGGTAACTGCGCATGTGGCTGCTATGCGGGCAATGATACGAGAGGTAGCTGAGGTTAGTGAGCAGGGCGTGAAATTTTCTCAATCCGGCAGCTCGTCCGGCAGCGGATGTGCTGTCGGTAGCTGGAGGCAAGTGCGGAACAGTTGTGGTGCAGGTAAATACAGCGGGGAAGCTGGCAGCCACCCGCATCGAATATTCCAGATCCTCACCAAGCATGAAAAAATCGGTACGGTGGTAGCCGACTTTTGCCACTGCAGCGGCAGCAACCAGCACACAGGCCCCGGTACACCAGCTGAATGGCTGTGGCTGGTCGCCGATGCGCTCCAGGGCGGCAGCCGGCGTAGTCACCTTGCGGATTGTAGCACGCAGGACCGGGTCGGCCGGCTCCGGGAACCCCCACAAGCGGCCGTCGTGGTCGCTCAGCAACGGCGCCACCATGCCGGCATTCGACTGGTTTGCAGCAGCCAGTAACTTGGCCAGCGAGGCACGATCCAGAACCACGTCATCGTCCATGACCAAAAAATGAGTCGGGCTGAGCGGGCTCGACTTGAGTGCCAGCTGCATTCCCTGACGCCAGGCATAACCGGGGCCAATATTTGCTGCTGAGCGCAGGTAACGGACCGTCCGATATTGTCTGGTCAGCTGATGGGTGCTATCGAGGCCGGCATTATCCACTACGATAGTGACTGACGGTGTAATGCTTGAGGATTGCAAACTGTCCAGCAGCCGCTGCAGTTCGTTGTCTCGATTATAGGCTGCGATGACTGCTGCTACGACTGGCTGAGACATTTGCTATCGAGTAATTTGTTGATCGCCTTGCGATGTGGTGTGGGCATCGGACAATGACCGAGATCTGAGAGTGGCCACCAGCTGACATTTTCAGTAGCAGGCTGACGCTGGCTGGAGTAATAGACGCACATTGTGACCCGGTAGCGTGTGATCGGGTAGGTCAGAGAAAATATTGGCTCAGTGGCTGGTCGTCGCCGGGCTTCGGGTCCAGTTGTTTTTGCCGTTGCAGCTGATTGGCGAACTCGACGATGAGGATGCC
>CAZHRP010000165.1:0-5661 GCA_964535055.1 uncultured Chthoniobacteraceae bacterium | reverse complement strand
TACATCGGGGTCTGCGCCTCACTACGATAGATGGCTTGTGATTTATCCGGGTTAGAGATGGTATAATTTTCTTAGTCAGTGGAGAAATTCTTTGGAGGACAGTCAGTCAGTGGAGTAGCTTTCGTGGTTGAGTTAAGCGGCGGTGTCGGCTGAGAATTGAATAGTGGAAGATTTTTTCCAGGAGGACACGGACCAGCAGGCAGCTTGCGGTGAGGGTATTGATCCGGCGGTGCCGTTGGCGGCGCGGATGCGCCCGCGGACGGTTGATGAAGTGTTTGGCCAGCAGCATATCCTGGGCGAGGGTAAGCTCTTAAGGCGATCAATAGCGGCCGACCGCATAAGCTCGCTCATCCTTTACGGGCCGCCGGGCACCGGCAAGACCAGCCTGGCCCACGTGATTGCGAGTGCGACCAGCTCGAAGTTTGTTGCGCTTAACGGGGTGGAGTCGTCAGTGGCGGAAGTGCGCCGGGCGATCGCTGGCGCCGCCAACCGACTACAGACTTCCGGCCAGAAGACGATATTGTTCATCGATGAGATCCATCGATTCAATAAGGCGCAACAGGATGTGTTATTGCCGGATGTCGAGAGCGGTGTGATCCGGTTGATCGGAGCCACTACCCACAACCCGTACTTTTATATTAACAGTCCGCTGGTTTCGCGGTCGCAGGTCTTTCAGTTAGAGCCACTCGCGGTCAGTGACTTGGAGGAATTACTGCGCCGGACGCTGGCAGATCCGCGGGCAGGAATTGATAGCCAAGTCGTAGAAATCTCAGAGGATGCGATCACTTACTTTGCGGAGCTGAGCGATGGTGATGCGCGCAAATGCCTGAGTGCGTTGGAAATTGCGGTAACTACGACTCCACCGGCTAGCGATGGCAAAATTCACGTTGACCGTGAGGTTGCTGCTGAGAGCATCCAGCGCAAAGCGATCGTCTATGATGCAGACGGCGACCAGCATTACGACACGATCAGTGCGTTCATTAAGAGCATGCGCGGAGGGGATCCTGATGCGACCCTCTACTGGCTGGCAAAAATGCTCCATGCCGGTGAGGATATTCGATTCATAGCGCGCAGGATTGTGATCGCAGCGTCCGAGGATGTCGGGTTGGCAGATTCGAATTCGCTCCAGGTAGCGGTGGCGGCCCAGCAGGCGGTGGAATTTATTGGCATGCCGGAGGCACGGATTCCGCTGGCCCATGCGGCTGTGTATGTTGCGACTGCACCCAAAAGCAATAGTGCGTATGCAGGCATCGAAGCAGCCCTGGACGATGTCAAGGCCGGTCGCACGCTGGCCGTACCTGAACACTTGCGCACCAAAACACGCAAACAACTGGCACGTGCTAGTGGCACCGAACCGGCTGCGACTGAGTATAAATATGCCCATGACTATGCCGATAACTTCGTGCCCCAGGCTTATTTGCCGGAAGGGCGGGTCTATTTCACTCCAACTCAGAATGGCCTCGAGAAGCGCATCGCTGAGCGGCTTGATTACTGGCGTGCAGAATTTGCTGCTGACTCAGGATCGGCAGGTGACTGATTTTGTGATTTATGCTTAATTGTTAGTTATGTCGCAACAAGGTTTTCCCGATCCGGAAGAAATGCAGCGCCGACTGCAGGAGATGATGAAACAATTTTCCAGTGGTGGCAGTGGTGTGACTGCTGACAGCCAGGAGCCGGCCGCAGCTGACGATGGCGACTCCGACAGCCCGCAACCGGATGAGTTGGAATTCAATTATTTGCCGCGCGACATTAAAACGCATCTCGACCGCTTTGTGATCCAGCAGGAAGAGGCGAAGAAGGTATTAAGCATTGCTGTTTGTGACCACTACAACCATGTCAATTACCTGCGTGAATTGGAGCAAATCGATCCGCAAAAAGCGCGTACCGTCGAGCATACCAAGCAAAACGTGCTGCTGCTGGGACCGACAGGTGTGGGTAAGACGTACCTGGTCCGGCATGTGGCCGAGTTGATCGGCGTGCCATTTGTCAAAGCCGATGCCACCAAATTTAGCGAGACCGGCTACGTTGGTGGCGACGTTGACGACTTGATTCGTGAGCTGGTGCACAAGGCGGATGGCAATGTCGAACTGGCTCAGTATGGAATCGTATATATCGATGAAATCGACAAAATTGCCGGATCCGGCTATGCGATCGGCAAAGATGTCAGCGGGCGTGGCGTGCAGATTGCGCTGCTCAAATTAATGGAGGAAACTGAAGTGGCGGTGCGCAATCCGATGGATGTGCAATCGCAATTGCAAGCTGCCTTTGAAATGCAACGTGGCGGCAAGCCGCGTCGCGACACAATCAATACCAGGAATATCCTGTTCATTGTCAGCGGGGCATTTAGCAGGCTCGGGTCGATTATCGGACGGCGGGTTGGCAAGGCTTCGATTGGCTTTGGTGCGGAGTCGTCGCAGCGGGCCGAAGAAAGCGAACTGTTCCGTAAGGTCAGCACAGAGGACTTCGTGGAATTTGGATTTGAGCCTGAGTTTATCGGGCGATTACCGGTGCGAGTAGTTTGTGATCACCTCAATGAAGATGACTTGTATTCGATTCTGCGGCGCTCCGAGGGCAGTATCGTTCTGCAATATGAGCGCGCCTTTCAAGCATATGGGATCGAATTGTTTTTTGAGGATCAGGCGTTACGCAGAATCGCGCAGCTTGCAGCCACCGAAAAAACCGGGGCACGTGCTTTACTCACCGTCTGCGAGCAGGCGCTCAGGGAGTTCAAGTATGAATTGCCGGGCAGCGGGGTGAAATGCCTGCGGGTGACACCCGATCTGATCGATGACCCGCTGCGTGCGCTAGAGCATGCCCGCGACTTAAACATTCAGGCCCGCGAAGTGAATGCGCGTGAGATTGTTGCTGAGTTTGCAGCGCGCTTTCAGGATCGCCATGGCATCGGGATCTCATTCACCAGTGAAGCGATCGAGGGGTTGATTGAGTTGGCAACCGATGGCGCCGAAGGGGTGCGCAAAATTTGTGAAAACAAGTTCAAAGATTATCCCTATGGATTGAAATTATTGCAAAATGCCGACATAAAATCGATTGAGATTCCGGCGCAAGCAGTTGATGATCCAGACAAGTGGTTGAGTGACCAGGTAGTGGAATCCTATCAAAAAAATACTTAACGACTTGCAGTAAGATCATTCAGCAACTAAGCGACCAGCATGCGATACTTAAAAATTAGTCTGCTAATAGGGGTGTTAGTGGCAGTTGCAGTCAGCCTGATGGTGTATTTTGGGCTGTTTTACCGGCTGGATGCCGCGCTCTGCAAATTGGTCGGGTTGCCGCTCGAGGAAGCTTACCGCATCCATTATTATCAGTTTGGGGTGATCGCATTTTGTGCACTGACAATTGCCTGGACCACGATCGACATTATCCGTACTTCGCTGAAAATTTTTGTGCCGGTAGTAGGGTTGTTAGAGCTGGCCGGCATTTTTTACATCGCGAGCCTGTTTGGTATCTTCTTTTCGCCGATTCCGGCAGCTGTAGCCATGCTGCTGGCATTTGCTATCGGCATGGTTTATGCGCGCAGCAAGCCGGGGCAACGCAAACTGCAATTGCGCCAATTATTGGGAACGCGGGTCTCAGAGCCCAAATACCTGCAGCTGCTCGATGACAATTCACCGATAGAATTTTCCGGAGCAGTACGGCATGCGAGTGTGATCTGCTGCAGAGTCTTTAACCACAGCGAGGTAATGGCCGAACTGGAGCCCGAGGACTATGTTACAATCATTAACCGCTGGCTCGGTTGTACGGCTGATTACCTGGTCGAGCAGGGAGCCTATATCGACGTTTGTGATGGTGAAGGTGTGCGGTGCATTTTCGGTGGAGTGATGGATGAACTCAAACATGAAGCACAAGCCGTAGACTGCGCACTGGAACTGGAACGCAAGTTGCGCAATCTGAATGGCGAAATCGAAGCAGAGTGGCACCGCAAGCTGGATTTTGCGATTGGTGTCAATAGCGGCAGTCTGGTCGCCGCTACGTACGGGGCAAAACCATTGAGTGGCTATAGTGTATCCGGTGAGGTAGTTGACTTCGCCTGGCGTCTGCCACGCATTTCAAACGACTACAATATTACAGTTGCAGTAGGCAGCCCGACATTCGTTGCCTGCGAGGAAGAATTTGCTTTCCGGCCAATCGATATGGTGTACGGAGCAGATGGCATTCCGGTCGAGATCTACCACCCGCTGGGTCGTGTCAACGAGGTTGATGAGAGTGCCGTCGCCGCAGCTGCCGAGTATTGGCAGGCAGTTATTCTGACCCGGGAAAAGGAAACCGCTCAGGCACGTAAAATCCTCGAGCAACTATCACAGGATGACCCGCTGGTACAGTATTACCGGCAGCGTATACAAATGCTGGAATCATTCGAGCAGACAAATGATGCTGAAATTCGCCAATTGTCGGACGTGGCGATCCGATGAAACGGATCGAGTTGCCAGAGCAGATCCGGGCATTAGTGCTGCAACTGAAAAGGTTACCCGGAATTGGTCCCCGTAGTGCCGAGCGGATCGCCTTGTGGCTGATTCAAGCTGAGGATGCTGACCCGGCTGCACTCGCGGCAGCGGTCGGGCAAGCTCACCAGAACGTCAGCTTCTGTCCGGTATGCGGTTATTTTTTAGCACCTGATGGCTGCGCAGTCTGTAGCGCTGATCAACGTGATAATACTCTGATCTGTGTGGTCGAACAGCCGACCGATGTGCTGCCACTCGAGCGATCAGGTGTGTACGATGGCAGCTATCATGTGCTCGGCGGACGCTTATCGCCACTCGATGGTATCGGGCCGGATGACTTGCGTATCGAGAGCCTGCTGCAACGGGTGGCGGAGACTAAGCCGCAGGAAATAATCCTCGCCCTCAGTAGCGATGTCGAAGGCGAGGCCACCGCCAGCTACCTATCGGAAAAGCTGGCAGTCTACCAGGTGAGGATCACACGGCTTGCCCAAGGCCTGCCGGCCGGCGGCGGCCTCGACCACGTCGATTCCCTGACGGTCAGCCGCGCCATCGAACAGCGCCGGTGAACGCCAGAAAACAGCTAACCACCACGGATTGATACGGAGAAGAGTTTGTTAAACCACGGATGACACGGATTATCACGGATGAAGAGAAGAAGAGTTTTGAACCACTGATGAACACAGATAGACACAGATGAAGAGGAGAGGGATTTTTTGACCACTGATGGACACAGATTAACACAGATGAAGAGGGTGAGAGGAGTTCTTTTTAAAACTCCAAGAGATCTAAAGACTGACTTCTGTTGACTGAAGCTCTTCCGTTCTCAAGTTATCCGTGCCATCTGTGGTTCTTCTTTTGGTCAGCGTGGTGGCCACAGGCTTGTTGATTACGTAATTTTTTACTTGAAATTGATGGGAATCCCGATAATCTTCACGCCCTCATGCCAAAATCCATAGCAAAAGCTAAGACCAGGAAAGCAGTCTCGAAGCGTTTTAAGCTTACCGGGACGGGTAAGATCGTGCGGCGCAAGTCGGGCGCCCGTCATTTGATGAGTTCAAAGAATGCGAAGAGAAAGCGTAACCTGGGCAAATCGACACTGGTTGATGTCACTGACGAGAAGCGCATCAAGGAGAACATGCCATTCGCATAATATACGAAAGCATATTCTGAGACTGTCCGCCTGCCTGGCAGGCTGAACTGC
>CAZHRP010000164.1:0-5685 GCA_964535055.1 uncultured Chthoniobacteraceae bacterium | reverse complement strand
CTGGTTTGATAAGCGCTGGATGTTTGAAGAATCCCTGCAAATGCCATTTGTCATTCGCTGGCCGGGTACGGTGAAGCCCGGTAGCCGGTTCGAGGAATTGATTCAGAATATCGACTATGCACCGACTTTTCTGGAAATTGCTGGCCTGCCTGTGCCTGATGACATTCAGGGGGAGTCGTTCGTGCCGTTGCTGGAAGGTAATACCGACGGCTGGCGGGAGTCGATCTACTACGCGTATTACGAAGTCGGTGAGCACAATGTGCCCCAGCATTTCGGCATCCGCACTCTTAGCCACAAGTTGTTCTATTTACCGGCAACTGACGAGTGGCAACTGTTCGACCTGGTCAATGATCCGCTCGAAATGATTAATGTTTATGGTGACCCAGCCTATGCCGAAATGCGCGATTCATTGACGAATGAATATCATCGTCTGCGCGAAGTCTATGCTGCTCCAAGCTATGCTGAGCATGCCACCGCGCCGGTGAAATTCGACCCTGATGCTCTTCCCGAACGCAAAGACTGATTGGGTTCCGTACTCAGTATTCGAGATGATTACGATCACGAAAAAGTGCCAGGACCGGGTGTCCTTAAATTGGCAACACAACGCCTTGGACGCCGCGACAGTAGTCTTGTAGTCGACTGTGCTAAAACTAGGGCAGTAAGGCTAAAACCATGGGCGCTAAACCCATCGATCATTTAAAGTTACACTGGGTTGTCCTGTTGGTGAGTTTTACGGCGATTGGCGGTAAGCTGTCGACACTCGCTGCGCCCGAGCTAATCTGGTACCGGATGCTGATTGCCGGGCTGGCATTCTGGATGTACCTGAAAATTAAGCGGATTCCGTTCCGCGTGGAGAGCAGGCAAGCCATGCAATACATGGCGGTCGGGTTGGTGGTTGCGCTGCACTGGATATGTTTTTTCGGTGCGATCAAGCTGTCCAATGTCTCGGTACTGTTGGGAGTGATGTCGACGACTACGCTGTTTGCGAGTTTCATGGAGCCGTTGCTATTCCGCAAGCGGCTAAGCATTCTTGATATTGCTCTGGCCCTGGTTGTCATGCTCGGCTTGTACTTGATTTTTCATTTTGAGACCCGCTACCTGCTGGGCGGGTTGGTTGCATTGGTGGCGGCGATGGCGGCGGCGGCATTTACCGTGCTTAACAAAAAACTGGTCGAGACCGGGCGCCCATCGGTGATTTCATTTTATGAAATGGTGGGAGGGTTTTTCGGGGTCTCTTTGTTTCTCCTGATCAATCCATTCGGCACGCAGATTCAGATGGTGCCTACTGCTTTAGATATCATTATTTTGCTGTTCCTTGGCATCGCTTGCACAGCCTATGCGTTTACCATGTTTGTCGACCTGGTCAAACGGCTGAGCGCCTACTATGTGGTGCTGGGTTATAATATGGAGCCGGTTTATGGGATCCTGCTGGCATTGCTGATCTTCGGTGATTCGGAAAGAATGACAGGGTATTTTTATCTGGGGGCTGCGATTATCGTGCTGGCGGTGCTCCTTTATCCGCTGCTGAAGAAGGCCAGCCTGCGCCTGGTGCCATATCCTTGACTTCCGAGAGTTTACTCAAACCTTTTCAAAGCTGGATCGTGACCTATGATAATCATCAAATGAAAAGTCTTATGAACAAAAACCTGACGTTGCTGGTTCCCTTGTTGCTGGTTTTTAGCCACCTGTCGGCAGCGTCTTCAGTGACGGCGTCCGAGGCAGATATAAGCCTGGATGAGCGCATGCAGTGGTGGAATGACGCGAAGTTTGGCATGTTTATCCACTGGGGGGTTTACGCGGTGCCGGCCGGCACCTGGGAGCCGGCGGACCTGACCGGTGGCGGTGAGTGGATCATGTATGGTGCTAAAATCCCGGTTGCTGACTACCGTCAGCTTGCCCGCGATTTCAACCCGGTAAAGTTTGACCCTGATGAATGGGCGAGCCTGGCGCAGCAGGCGGGGATGAAATATGTCGTGATTACGGCCAAGCACCATGACGGATTTGCACTTTATGATTCGCAGGTCACTGAATGGGATGTGGCTGGGGCGACCCCGTACCGGCAGGATTTGCTGCAACCGCTGGTTGCAGCGGTTAAGGCGCGCGGCTTGCGGATGGGATTCTACTACTCGCAGGCGCAGGATTGGATCCACCCCGGCGGGGCTAAGATGCGGTTCGACGAAGGCGATGGCTGGGAGACCTGTTTGACCATGAATGGCTCCTGGGGCTATGACACCCATGCCACGGATTGGATGCCGCCTGCATACTTTATCCGCAGCTTGATCGATGTGGTTTCCAAAGGTGGTAATCTGTTGCTCAATGTCGGGCCAAAGCCGGATGGAACCTTCCCCGAGCAGGCGATCACAATCCTTAAAGGAATAGGCAAATGGCTCAATGTTCATGGTGCAGCGATCTATGGCACCAGTGCCAGCCCGGTTGGCAGACCGCGCTGGGGGCGCATCACTGCGCGGCCACTTGAAAACGGCATGCGCCTGTACCTGCATGTCTTCGATTGGCCGGCTGACGGCTCGTTGATGGTCCCGGTTCGCAACCAGGCGCAAAGTTGCCATCTCATGAGCGATCCCGGGCGCACCTTTACGACTGCCAGCAGTAAGCAGGGGCTGACCATCACCCTCGAAGGTGCAGCGCCGGATCCTGTCAGTTCGGTGATTGTGCTCGACATCGATGGTGACCCGCAAGCGGTTGATCTGGCAGTGCGGCAGGCTGCTGATGGTTCACTGGCTGTCGCAGCAGTGGATGCCACGATCCACAATGGTAATTTCGGCAAACAAACCCTCTTGGTGCGGGATGGTAGTGCCGGGTACATCAGCAACTGGCGTAGCCCGCGGGTCCAAATCGTGTGGGAACTACATATCGATCAGCCGGGCGACTTCGATGTCATGCTTGAAGCGGCGGTTCCCGGGAGCGACTCTCAAATCACCCTGACTGTAGGGAAGGATAAATTAACCACAGAAGTCCCGGATACCGGTAGCTACGAGAAATTTAGCTCTACCAAAGTTGGCACAGTGACGATCACAGAAGCAGGCCGGCACAGGCTGGAGATACTGCCAGTCAGTGATGGATGGATTCCGGTCAACCTGCGCTCGATTCAACTGCTGCCAACAGCTTCAGCTGCTAGCCAGAAATGACCACCAATTGTAAACTAATTTCAGTTAGCAGAATGCAAGTTGTAAGACTTTTAGTTGTCCTTTTACAGGTAGGGCAATTGTTAAGTGTCGATGCCGGTGAGTACGAAGTGGTCGAGGCCGATAACGCGCTGAGTGCCTATTATCAGGGAAAGCTTTTGTGGATCTACAACCATGATCCGACCGAGGGGAAACCATATTTTCATCCGCTTGCAGCTACTTCCGGTAGCATTTTTACTGACCTGCGTCCGCAAGATCATCCATGGCATTACGGTGTCTGGTTTTCCTGGAAATATATCAATGGAGTTAACTACTGGGAGGAGAAACGTAAGACCGGCAAGTCTGACGGCCAGACCCGAATCGTCGCCATCACGCACAGTGTGACTGAGCAAAAGACTGCCAAGCTTGTGCTGAAGCTTGAGTATGCCCCCGCCGGCAGCTCTGAAGTAATCATGCGAGAGCAACGTCATGTAGTGGTGACAGCACCTGACAAATCGGGCAGCTACATGATTAAGTGGTCGGCCACTTTTCAAGCAATCGATCAAGATGTGGTGTTGGATCGAACCCCGCTCGCTGGACAGGTTGGGGGACAGGATTGGGGCGGTTATTCTGGTTGGTCGGTACGCATGAACAAAGCCATGCAGGGTGGCACCTTCATCAACAATCACGGTAAGGAGGGAGCAGACCGCCAGTCAGCAAATTGGACACTATTCAAAGCGCCGGTGTCGGGCAGCCTGTTACTTATGGATCATCCTGATAATTTGAATTTTCCCGCCAAATGGTACTTGCATGATAGAATGCCATTTTTCAGCCCGGCGGTTATCCATGATGAACCACACACTATCCCGGCAGGAGAAAGGTTGCATTTGCGATATCAACTGCTGGTAGCTCCGACTATACTCGAGGTGGATGAAGCTCACCGAATTTGGCAAAGCTGGCTGGAAGGCGCTAGATGATTGCTAAGCACCGGCTTGACGGTTACCCTGCAAGCAGTACTGAATATTGACTGCCAGCAGCCATAGCAACCATACTAAACAGACAGAACTATCCTTTCTAATGCTTTCCTGTAACCGCCGAAAATTTCTGAAATATAGCGCCCTGGCTGCTGGGGCACTGGGCTTCCCGACGATCATCCCGGCGCGGGCATTGGGTAAAGAGGGTGCGGTTGCACCGAGTGAGCGGGTTACGGTTGCGGTGATTGGTTGCGGAGATCGCTCGGCGTCCTGTTTGAACTACGTGCAATATGCCAAGTCTGAGATCGTGGCTGTCTGTGATCCGGTTCTCGAGCGGCGTACGAAGCGTGCCGAGCAGTGGGGGGGTGCCGATACTTATAACGACTTTCGGGAAGTACTGGCGCGTGATGATGTCGATGCCGTCCATATCGTCACTCAGGACCACTGGCATGTACCGATTGCGTTGGCGGCGGCGCGGGCGGGTAAGGACATGTACTGCGAAAAGCCATTGGGCATCAGCATCGAGCAGGATTTGGCGGCGCGGCAGATCGTCGATCAATACCAGCGGGTGTTCCAGTACGGTACCCAGCAACGCTCTATGGATAGTTGCCGGATGGGGATTGAACTTGTTCTTAACGGTCGTATCGGTGATGTGCAGGAAGTCTATGTCTGGGCACCCGAGGGCAAATCCGGCGGTGATTCCACACCGGCCTCAGTCCCTGAAGGAGTGGATTATGAGATGTGGCTCGGGCCGGCACCTCACCAACCATTTTGTCCCGACCGGATCACTAAGGAAGGGTCGTGGTTCATTTATGATTACGCGCTGGGCTTTATCGCAGGCTGGGGGGCACACCCGCTCGATTTGCTGCAATGGTGGGCCGACGAAGAGCAATTAGGAGTACCATCCAAGTACCGGGCCACCGGCACGATTCCTGACCAAGGGTTGTTTGATGCCGCCACCCACTGGCAGATGGAATTTGCTTACCCGAGTGGCCTGCGCGGCCACTTCCTGGATACTGAAAGCGCGAAACAACCGGGTAGCGTCATACCATTCGATCAGACCGGGCCGATCAGGTCGGATAATGGTACGTTGTTCATGGGCAGTGATGGCTGGGTGGCTGTGTCCCGCGGGGCGCTTTACACATCGTCCGACGAATTGCGCCGCAAGGCTAAAGATCCCGGACCACGCCGCCTGCCTGCCAGCCGCAACCACTTTCAGAATTTCATCGATGCAGTGAGTAATCGTCAGCAGCCGGTTGCCACGCTGGACTCGGCGGTGCGCTCGGATCTGATCTCGCAGATGGGTGACATCTGCAAGCGGACCGGTAACGAACTGCAGTGGGACGCGGCCAATGAAATGGTCGTCGGCAGTAGCGATGCCGTCAAGATGATGAGCCGCCCGATGCGGGCGCCGTGGACGCTGTAACTTTTTTTAACAACCCCCTGAATAACAATTATGAATATCGGATGTTTTGCCCTGGTAGCACCATTTAGTTCACTGGAAGCGCAACTCGAACAGCTCCACGCGCTGGGCTTCCGGCATGCGGATGTAACCGATAACTCGGATGGCGCCTGCCTCGGTAGCGAGT
>CAZHRP010000163.1:0-5692 GCA_964535055.1 uncultured Chthoniobacteraceae bacterium | reverse complement strand
AGCGGTAGAAAAGCAGGAATTGGCTGCCTTGGAAAAGCTTAGTGTGGAAATACCGCAAGCGGTTAACAGTGGCAATCTGGCTGCGCTCAGAGAGCGGTTAAGCTCGTTTGAGCCGACCACAGAAGCGGCAAAAGTCCAGCAGACCTGGATTGAGAAAAGGCTAGGCTGGTTAGTCGAGTTCCGCCAGACATTGGTCAACGATTTGAATCGTTTCGGTTATAATAAGCCTATCATGCGGGCCAGTGGGGTAGCTATGGAGGGCAAGGTTGGCAAAGCGGACGCTGACGGACTGGAAATGGTTGTACCATTTGGTTCGATACCGATTCCATGGCGGGAAATAGCACCAACTGAGCAAGTGCGCCTGGCGAATTATTTTAACAGTGTTCCCCAGACTGCTGATGAACGGGCGCGGCGGCGCTGGCTAGCCGGATACTTTGGTCACGTAGTGGGGATTGGTGAGCAGTCCCGACAGTTGCTGCTTGAATCTGCCAGACAAGACCCGGAACTGAAAGGGTACCTCGATCAGATCTTTCAGTAGTCTAAGATTCTACTAGGTTAATTCCTTAACTAAAATCCGGCTGTTGCGCGACATTGATTGATAGCGCAGCAGACGGGCTGCGGGTAAAATCGAAGTATCTGCATCTAAGTAACCGGCTTTATTCTGAAAGTAAGCATAGGCTTGGGTGGAAAGTGCAAAAATTTTTTGAAAACCATGTTCTTGCGCAATCTTTTCGGCATAAGTCACAAGTTTAGTGCCATACCCTTCATTATTGTGGTTGCGGCTGACGAACAGGCATGCGAGTTCAGCGATCGAGTCGTCGGGGTAGGGGATCAGTGAGACGCAGCCGATAATGTTGTTATCAATTTCCAGTACCCAATAGTTACTGAGGTGCTCGGAAATATCTGACTTGGTTCTACGGGCTAGTTCCTCGTCCTGAACCGACTGGCGGATCAATGCCATAACCGGCCTGATATCCTTTTTCATCATCGGGCGTATCTGCTGGTATTCATTCGAGTAAACCATGGTGCCGACACCCTCATTAGAAAATAGTTCGGCCAGCAGAGATTCATCCTCGCGGCCGTCGAGCAAGTGAATGCGCGAAATACCCCGGCGGCAGGCAGCTATCGCGTGCTTCAACTTAGACAGCATACCCGGTGAGGTGAATAGCTGCGGGCGCTTGAGCAAATCTTCGGCCTGCTCGATTGATAGTTGCTGGGGCGGACTGGTATCAACCAGGAGCTGGCGTTCGGGAGTAAGATAGATCACTTTGGCGGCATGCATCGCCTCGCCCGCTTCTACTGCTATCGTGTCGCTATTCACACGGTAAACACCGCCTTCACCATCGAAGCCCAACGGAGGGATAACCGGGATAATGCCTTCCCCTAGAAATATACTTAAACTGCCAGTATCAATTCTGTCGACCACTCCGGTAAGCTGCTGGTCGATCCCCCGCTTAATACCGGCCGGGTGAGCAATTACGGCATTGGCTTGTGCCGCGCGCAGGTCGACTGAAGTCAAGCCCTGCATGATGTAACTGGTCAGTCTAGTTGCTGCGTCGATACAGATTTCCAGTGTCATGTGGTCGGTGACCCCAGTGCCGTCGTCGCTGGAAATAGTTACTCCGCGTTCGTTTGCAAGGTTACGGATTTGATGACCTGCGCCATGCACCAGGATGACCTTGATGTTCAATGACCGCAACACTGCAAGGTCGAGCAGGAGATTAGAAAAATTCTCAGATGCCACTATTGCTCCGTCTACGGCGATCACGAAGATGCGTTCCCTGAAGCGCGGGATGTACTGTAATATTCCTCTTAAATCCGAGACTTTCATAATCTGAGCAGGCCATTCATATTCTGTTATCACTGATTTGGAAATGGCAATTTCTACTACGGCTTCTATACTCGTACGCAGCTTGATACTGAAGTCTTATCGGAGTCCGTGTATAACCAGCTCTCAGCAATCAATCATAAACCAATTACAGTAAAGCGGCTTTTGGCAGCTGCGCTGCTGGTGCTGGTACTGATGCTACTGGTGCTCGAGAAACCGTGGCAAGTAGATGTAGCAGCAAAGTTGAGTGCCGGTGAAAAGGTCGCACTCAGCGACTATGTTGTGGATGGGATTTGGTGGGCGTTGCTGGTCAACTTCGCATTGATGGTGATGCTGTGTTTGACTTCCGGCTGGTGGTTGCGTTTAGTTCCCCGACCGGCTACTACTGAATTGTTGTGGCGACCCCGGTCGAAGTGCCGCTTATTTATCATATTATTGATAATGATCAGTGGGTTTGCATTGGTCGAGCGTGCGCCAAGACTGACACACAGCCTGTGGAACGACGAAGAGCATTCTCTGCGACGATATGTGCTCGGGTATGAGAAAGTTCGTGATGATGGCAGCCTGCAGTTCAAGCCGGATTAGCTGCCATATTTGCAATAGGTTGGTTGGTTGGCCGTAATGGTAGGTATGTTCTGGGAGTTGCAGTAGCACTGGGCTTGGCTCTGCATCCCTGGCACTTACGTTACTCGGTGGAAGGCCGCGGGTACGCGATCATGCTGTTGGCAATTATTCTAGGCATCCATTTTTTATCCAGGGCGCTGGAAGTTGGCAGGTGGCGTTATTGGTTAGCCAGCGGTTTTTGTCAATTGCTGGTGATGTTGTGTTTTCCTGCGGCTGATAGCAGTTGGGTTGGTGTATGCAGTGAAATCAGGTAAGAGTTTTACGCTGCTGGTAGTTTCGCCAATAGTGGGTGGCTTGTTGGCGTACTTTCACACGAGCCTGTCCGGCAACTTTCTGTACAGCTGGTACTTGCTGTATATGATTGTCGGGCTGGTGACGGCGTTATTCTTTGGAATTGCGTAAGCCAGCTGGTTTCAGTAAAGCAATATGCGGAAACGTTCTCTTGATATGTCAGGCAAACTACCACTTAGGTCATATACTTTTTCATTGGCAGCAATAGCATTGCTGTTATTGGCAGCCTGTCAGACAGTGCCTTCAATCGATGAGAAGCGTCGTCAGGCCATGCTGGAAGCTATTCCTTTTGAACCCCCGGGTAATTATTTTGTCGGCCGTCGCTACTATAAAAAGGATTATAAATTTTGGGGCTTCGTACGCAAACCGCGGGAAATGTGGGCGGAAGCTGAACTGGTGTTGCTCAATGAGCATACCCGGCTGGCTCCAGACCGCCAGCAGGGAGAACTTGGTAAAGACAATGGCTTTGAATATAAGCTTTATGGTGAGTTTTCCGGTGACACGGTATATGAGCCGGCCAGCAACAGGTTCTATCCAGAGTTTGTCTTATTTGATTATGATCTGGTCACTACGGATCCTGGACCGATTTTCAGGACAGACGCAGCTCTTGATCCGTCACGCCGTTTCATTGCCGAGCCTTACTGACATCCAGCAGCGCCGCGATCGCCGGCATCAGTACACCGACGGGTACATCAACGGCATCAACATCGGGGGCAGGCCGCCAGACGTTTTGCGGGAACTCAGACACTGCTTTCAGTTGCAGGACGTCGATGCGGCCGCTCCAACCCGGACCGGCAACCTTCACTCGTTGCAAAGAAGAATCCTGCTGGTCTATCCATAGCAGTACCTGCCAGTCGCCCAGGGATAAGGATTCTGCAAGTTGATCGAGCAAGCGAGCTTGGATGACTACGCAGTTGCGCTCTCCGATGCGTTGAGTGCTGCGTTCCCGTAATTCCAGTAAGGCAGGCAAAAGCGCTGCCTGGCTGGCCTTGATTGGCAAAATCATATCCGGTAGAGTATTTGTTTGGCCGTTTGTTTGACCGGTCTGCAACTGCTCGAGAAATGGTGCAATGACGACCCGTGGGGCAGCCCAGACATGCTGGTTGTTTCGGCAAACGACGCCCCGGCGGTCATCCAGAGAGCCTTCCAGTAAAAGTTGTCCGGGTGCCTGGAATAGTATTCGCAGAGTTGCAGGTCTGGCTGACTTTTGAGTTCGGCCTTGCTCATCCAGCGGATAGATCAGCAGGCTGGCATCGAGGCCGCGAGGACTTGGTGGTGGTGCGTTGGTTAGCGGACCGAGCAGGGGTTCAATAGTTTTTGCCACCAGATCATAAGGATTGCTGGATGCTGCTTGCAAGGAAAGCGGCATTAGCCACAGCATAACCATTGCCAAAGTTTGAGAACTTGCTGATAGTAAGCTCATCATGCTGGTATACAGCACCGTAGATGATTATGCACGAGACATTCCTACATTTTTCCTGGCTCGCGGTTACCGGCATTGATTTTGCCTTACAGGAATCGACCTTACCCGGAAAGATCATCATTGCGGTGCTGTTTATCGCTTCGATATTTAGTTGGTCAATCATGATCACCAAGTTGCGCATGGTCGGTCATGCCAAGCGTGAGAATGAACGCTTTCTGGCAGATTTTCATGCGGACCGGACGCCGTTACGGATCTTTGAGGCTGAGCGTCGTTACCTTGGGGCACCCTTGTTTCATGTTTACCGTGCAGGTTGTCGCGAGTTGACCTTTCACCTGCTGGGTTCGGCGGAGGTGGATGAAACTTTCAGCGCCAGATTAGAGACAGCACCACGGATCACGCCGGCGCAAATGCGCGCTGTTCAGAGCGCCATGGAAAGGGCTGTTGGTGAAGTTGGATTGAAACTGGAGGCGCAGTTAATTCTGTTGGCTACGGCAGTAAGTGCCTCACCATTTCTTGGTTTATTGGGTACGGTTTGGGGTGTGATGGATACATTCAGTGGCGTGGCGATGGCGGGTTCAGCAAACCTGAAAGCGATGGCACCGGGAGTTTCAGCGTCGTTGTTGACAACGGTGACTGCTTTGCTGGTAGCAATCCCAGCTATGTTTGGGTATAATTTTCTGGTTACCAGTCTAAAAGCATTGATCGTGCAGATGGACAACTTTGCGGCCGAATTAGCTTCTGAATTCGAACATAAGTATGTTTCGCATGGCGAACGACGGCTTCCGGTCAGTACAGCCAATTTTTCGACATGAGGCGCTATTCTGAACGGGCAGGGTTAAGCACCTTGAGTGAAATTAATGTGACACCATTAATTGATCTGGCGTTTACATTGCTCATTATTTTCATGATTCTGACACCGCTCATCGATAAAAGCATGGACTTGGTTGCCCCAACCAGTGCAGCAGCAACCACCGAAGTAGATCCGGCGACAGTAAGGGTGGTATCGATCGATCGCTTCGAAGTGCTTAAGCTGGATGAACGAGAGATCGCTTTCAGTGATCTGGAACAGGAACTGCGCGAACTGAAAGCGCAGCAGCAAGCATCCGCGGTAGTGGTCAGGGCACACCACGAGTTAGCCGTGCAAAAGTTGGTGCAAATCATGGATAGCTTGCAGCGGGCGGGAATAACCCGGGTGGGAGTGGTGACGCGCGAACCCGGCGATAATTAAATTATCCAGCTTATGGATGTTAAGCCTGGCTTTCTACGCAATTTCGTAATCATAGCGGTTTTGCACTTAAGCGTGTTGGCGCTGTTGTTGATCTCTTTTCGAAGTTGCAGCAAACCGGTTCCTGAAACCGGCTGGGTGTCACCGCAAGTGTTTACTGAAAATTTGCCAATTACTCCTGAATCTACTCCTATCCCGGCACCAACAGAAACGAAACCTCAGGCCGATACGCGGCACTTACCCGGCGAAATCCCATTGCCAACGCCAAAGCCGACCCCGACCCCGACCCCGAAGCCGACCC
>CAZHRP010000162.1:4422-5783 GCA_964535055.1 uncultured Chthoniobacteraceae bacterium | reverse complement strand
AAAACTCTCCGCCTCATATGGAAATTTCAGGCGCCACATGGAATTGGGCAAAACTTTTGCGCACGATGCAGGAAATGCACGAAAGTGAGTTCATGGCTGAAATGATGGCGCGGCGCAGCGCCAGCGGCATCGACAGCCCGATGGGTAAGACCGATTGCTCATTGCTTTACGCCCTGACCCGCTGGCGCAAACCCCGGGTTATAGTAGAGACCGGCGGTTTCCTTGGCATGTGATCGGCCTTCATGCTCAAGGCGCTAGCTGACGAACAGGTCAACTATGCCAAAGTTCTCAGCATCGAGTGGTTAGAAGATATCGACCATGGATCGCTGATTCCGCCCGAGTTGCGTGACAACTACCAGCTACTGCTTGGACGGGTCGAGGATTTTATGCAAGACGGTTCACTGCCCGAAAACATCGACCTGTTTTTGCACGATAGCTCGCACCGCCTCAAACATATGCTAAAAGAATTTCGCTACTTTTTTCCCAGGCTGGTCACCGGTGGACTGCTCGTTTCGCATGACGTCGACATGAATGCCGCATTCACCAAGTTCCTCACCAATACGTACAAACATGATCGGATCGGCCAAAGCGACCCGACCGCCACGGAGCATTCGTTGTGGGGCCGCATTGGCAATCTCGGCTTTATCATCAAGGGTAAAGCTGCTTGAGAAATTATTCTGTTTCCTTCAGAAATCACCTGACGTGAAATATCCCGGATACAGGATTTTGGAGCAAAGCAGAACGGTCTGGCTGTTACTGATAGCCTGGGCAACAACCATTACCTGGCTCAGTTCACAGCAAGGGGTGCCGGGCCCTCCCATGTTTGGCATCCCGCACTTTGATAAATTCCTGCATTTTGTAGCATATACCGCAGGCGGCTTTCTGCTTTACCGCGGGCTAACGCTGCGTTTCGCCCGGCTCAATAAGCGCTCATGCATGATCGCAGTGATTGTAATCTTAGCTATCTTCGCCGGCTTGGATGAGTACCACCAGACCTTTGTACAGGGACGCTCCGGCGCCGACCCTGGTGACTGGCTTGCTGACGTTGCCGGCTCGCTGGCCGGTGCCTACCTTTGCCGCTATGCCCATGCCTGATAATATTCAACCTGCAGCGCGTATCGAAGAATTGCGTACGCAAATCGAGCTCCATAATCGCCGCTACTACGAACAGGCAGCCCCAACAGTCAGCGATGCCGAGTACGACAGCTTATTTCGCGAACTCGAGCAACTCGAACAGCAACACCCGGAACTCGATGACCCTAACTCACCAACCCACCGCGTCGGTGGTGCACCGCTCGACAAATTCACTCAGCTTGAGCATTTACGCCCGATGTTGTCGATCGACGATGTCTTTGAACTCA
>CAZHRP010000162.1:0-4412 GCA_964535055.1 uncultured Chthoniobacteraceae bacterium | reverse complement strand
CTGCGGCCTCCGGCATGCCACCGCATGCTGAGTTGATTGAGTTCTTTGACAGGCTGCGCAAAAACCTGAAAGCCGATGACATCCCGCTAACGGTAGAACCAAAAATCGATGGCGTAGCCGTCTCGCTGATTTACCGCTCCGGCAATTTGGAAAATGCCCTGACCCGTGGCGATGGTACCAGTGGAGATGTAATCACTGAAAATGTTAAGACTATTTCCTGCATACCATTGCAATTACCGCAAGATCCTCCGGACTTACTCGAGGTGCGCGGTGAAATTTTCATGCCGGGCAGAGCATTCGAACGCCTCAACCAGCGCCTCGATGACGCGGGCAAACAGCCATTTATTAACCCGCGAAACGCTACCGCAGGCACTCTCAAATTGCTCGATCCAAAGCTCGTAGCAACCCGCCCGTTACAATTCCTCGCTCATGGTTTCGGCGCAATCGAGGGGACTAACCTGGACAGTGATCAAAAGTTCCATCAGCTGCTGGATGATCTTGGCATACCTCGCAATCAGCCGGTCTTTTCAGCCACCACTTTCGAGGAACTGCTGGCCGCAGTTAACCAAATCAACGACCTCAGGCACAGCTTGGATTATGGCACTGATGGCGCGGTAATTAAAGTTTCTGATTATGGCTTACGCCAACAACTCGGCTACACATCACGCGCTCCCCGTTGGGCTGCCGCTTACAAGTTCCTGCCAGAACAGCAGGAGACTGTTATAAGTGACATCACCATTCAGGTCGGGCGCACCGGCGTCTTAACTCCCGTTGCCGAGCTGGAACCAGTATTTGTTTCCGGTACCACGGTGTCCCGCGCAACTTTGCATAACCAGGATGAAATCAACCGCAAGGACATTCGGATCGGTGATACTGTGGTAATCGAAAAAGCCGGTGAAATCATCCCCGCTGTTATCAAGGTAGTAGAAGAAAAACGCCCGGCAGACAGCGAGCCATACTCGCTGTTTGACCATGTCAGCGGCAAGTGCCCATCATGCTCTGGTCCTATTCGTCAAGAGGATGGGTTTGTGGCCTGGAGGTGTATTAATTTTGAATGTCCGGCCCAGGCCGTCACCCGCATCACCCACTTTGCCAGCCGCAAAGCACTCGATATCGAAAATCTCGGCGAAGCTGTGGCCGTAAAATTGGTGGCAGGCAATCTGGTCCGTAGCCCGCTCGACTTATTCCGGCTCAGCCTGGACGAACTCGCTGAGTTGCTTCTAGACCCCGCACGCCTGCAAGATGGCTCACTGTCAAAACCACGCCGCTTCGGCCGCGAAAAGGCAGGACAATTGATCGAGTCCCTCGAACACAGCAAGTCGCTGCCCCTCCATCGCTGGCTGTTTGCACTCGGTATCCCTCAAATCGGTAGTTCTGCAGCCAAAGAACTATCCCGCCTGCATATGAAATTCTCCGCGCTTGCCAGCTCAGAACTATTACCTGCCATTCAACGCCGCGGCGCCATCGAACAGCAACTGTCTGCCAACCCGGTAAACCCCCGCAAAGAAAAAATCAGCCGTGAGGAAAAAGATCGTCGTCGCCAGCTGAAAGATAAATTGGCTCCCGAGTTGGCTGAGCTAACCAAATTCTTGGAACCATACCACATTTCCCCGGAACTCGGTCCGGTCGCAGCAGGCAACCTGCTGGAGTTCCTTAACTCCACCGCCGGCGAAAAAGTGATCACGCGCTTGCACCAAATAGGCACCGACCCAGCAAGTGACAATTTCCTGCCTCAACCGGAGCAGGCCGCTACAGTGCAACCACTGGCAGGTAAAAGCTTTGTGATTACCGGCACCCTCACTCAACCGCGTCAGGATATCGCTGCTGCCATCGAACAGGCAGGCGGAAAAGTATCCGGCAGTGTCAGCTCGAAGACCGATTTTCTGGTTGCAGGTGAGTCTGCCGGATCAAAGTTGGACAAAGCGCAGGAGTTAGGCGTCAATATCCTGCGGGAGGATGATTTATGGCACTTGCTGAGCAAAGACAATTAACAGTCAAAGAAATTTTCCAGCAGGGTAGCAGCCCGCTCGAACAAATTGATACAGGGATGATTTCCTATCCGTTGGGCCTTCGCAGTCGCCCAACTAAAGCTGTTTTTTTCGATGTTTATGGCACCATGATGCTCTCGGCTGCCGGCGAGATCGCCAAAGACGCAGGGTCTCACAACTCGCAAGATCCGGTAGTCCTCGCCCTGCAAGCCGAAAACCTGCAGGTTGCCGGACTTAACTGGCAAGCGTTACTAAACACTATCGAACGTGATCACGATGCGAAAACTGTAGCTGGTATTCAGCACCCCGAAGTCGATATCCGTGAGATCTGGCAACGCACTTTGTTCGCATTCGGAATCAAATCCGATAGTCAATTGATCGAGCGCCTGGCCGCCCGCTGTGAAACTATCGCTAATCCATGCTGGCCGGAACCCGGGCTCAAGACCATACTCAGGACCTTGTTTCAGGCAAAGATACCTGTTGGTATTATTTCTAACGCTCAGTTTTACACCCCTGAAATGATTGAAGCACTGCTTGAAACTCCATTGCGAAGGTGCGGCTTTCATCCCAACCTGCAAGTGTGGTCGTACGAGGAAGGCATCGCCAAACCATCCCCTGCCCTATACTCGATAGCAGCCGCGCGCTTGAGCCAGGCACTTGGAATTTCACCGCAAGACACCATCATGGTCGGCAACGATATTCGCAATGATATTGCACCAGCTCAGGCGGTCGGCTTTCGCGGCGTCCTCTACGCCGGCGATAAACGCTCGCTGCGTTTGCGCAACGACGATCCGCACTGCAAAAGAATCCAGCCTGATGCCATCATTACTTCGCTGGCGGAACTCGGAGCGATCATTCAACAACCTTCCCATTAAATCAAAAAGTTCCTCATCGACAGCCAACTCCTTGCCGAAGCCGCTGCCAACGCTAAATCATTTTTGCAATCAAGCCAGGAAATTGTTAGAGTACTTGTAATCTTTGCTGGCGACTATGAATTGCAAAACCCTCACACTCACCCTTCTTTCCATACTGGTAGCCGCCGCGCATAGCTTGTGCGCAGAGATAAAAGTTGGTGACTCATTGGCAACCGTCCTGGCTAATGCTGGAAAACCAAACTCTTTCATGCAAGCAGGCACCGCAAAAACCCTGATCTACGAGGATAAGATTATCACGGTCAGAGGTGATCGTGTCGCAGACATTTCCATTAAATCACCATCTAAACGTCCGCGCTCAACTCCCGAGCCAGCCCCGGTAGAGACATCGCGCTCCAAGCAAAAAACCACATCAGCAGTAGTCTTATCAGAGCGCAAGATGCCATCTGTTGGCCTGCTTAAACCGAGGACTGTAAAAATGCCGACCGGCCACCAGATCAGCTTGTCTCTGCCCGCCAGCATTGGCAAATTTCGCCCGGTCGATGACTCCGGTGACAACCTCGAGGCAAGCGGGTTGGATAATCGGCTGCTGGTCAGGCTCGGGGTGATCGAACTGACCGGCGACAACCGCAAGGCACCGGCATTCATTCACGCCGAATCCACTATGCATAAGTTGGAAACCCTATACGATGACTTCGAAATGTTGTTCAACAACACTATCTATAAAGGCGATTCTGCTGCACACTTCAGATACGAGAGTAGCATGAAAAAGAATTCTGATACCGTCGTCAGAAACGATTGGGTATATGTAGTAGAAGACAACACTCTATGTGCTGTATGCTTTGCCGGTACCCGCGACGATAGCATTATCATTGAGGACACTATCGCTGATATGATCGAAAGTATCAAAGTATCTCAGTAGCAACCGGCTGCCGCGATTTCCTAACCTCCCAACCGCACTCCTCGCAGAGGGCTCAACCCATTTGCATAATGGGCAGGCCAAGAAAAAACTTGATGATAACCGCATTCATAATGTCGACAAAAAATGCGCCGACTAAGGGGATCACAATGAATGCTTTAAACGAGTTACCATACTTGCTGGTCACTGCATTCATGTTGGCAATTGCTACCGGCGTCGCCCCCATCGCTAACCCGCAAAATCCCCCGGCTATAACAGCAGCATCATAATCCTTACCCATCACACGGAATATGATGACCACCGCAAATAGCGTGATCACCAGAACCTGCACCGTGAGTACTGCAAAGATCATGCTAAATGGCCCTGCCAGCGATGATAAATCCATACTCATC
This sequence comes from uncultured Chthoniobacteraceae bacterium, assembly GCA_964535055.1. Taxonomy (GTDB): domain Bacteria; phylum Verrucomicrobiota; class Verrucomicrobiia; order Chthoniobacterales; family CAKUMP01; genus CAYUDZ01. Next base: position 241 of record CAZHRP010000162.1, on the reverse strand, counting down.
AAACTCATCGCCAGAAATAACTGCAGCGCAACCTGTCCAAAGTTATCAAAATATTGCTGGTTTAACGGGCGCTGGATGTAATCGGCAAAGTTTGTCGGCCGAAGTCCGTTGCTTTTTATCAACCGCTCTGCCACCGGCCCGCCAATTATTCCCCCGGCAACCAGTCCGAAAGTCGCAAAAGCAATGCCGGTCAGCTCCGCGCCTTCAATACCTGCTTGCGCCGCTTCCTGGCCCCAGGCAA
>CAZHRP010000161.1:0-5879 GCA_964535055.1 uncultured Chthoniobacteraceae bacterium | reverse complement strand
CCCAAGCACCCCACGCTGCGTCTCGCTACGAAGTTTGTGATTTTTCCGGGCTAGCAGAGTGTCGCTACTCGCCTTCCAGCAACTTGCTCAAGCGCTGCAGGTAATCATAGCTAAAGATACCGGTATTGTGACCGTCACTGAATTCGAACTGCAGCGCATACCCGCCGATGGCTCTCCAACTGACGACCCTGATGCCGACGTAGTCTGTGGCAGGTGAGCCTCCGTGGACTATCCCCAGCAAGTCCTTCTCTCCAATATTTTCTGCACTCGGTGAGGCTGCACGCAACAGCTCCATCGGGTAATAACTCTCGCCACCATCGGTCCAGCGAATGGCTACTTCATCACCGATCGCCTGGACATTTACTGGTACTAACATCGACTTGATTACCTCTCAATACCTGTTCATTTGCCGCCCGTTCCGGCACGGGATCAAACCCTTCACCACCCCAGGGGTGACAGCGTAATATGCGGCCACCAGCTAACCAAAGCCCGCGCCACAGGCCATGCTTCTGCAAAGCTTCGATTGCATACTCGGAGCAGGTTGGCAGAAAACGGCAGCCGCAGCCGCTTCCGCCAAGGCAATGCAAAATCGGAGAAAGCACCCGCTGGTAAATCCGGATTAAAACTATGAGCAGGCTCCTCATCGTTTAATGATCATACTTGGCTATCTGACTTTGCCAACCGAAACAACTGGTAGTCATCACGGGAATCCTTCACCTCCCAGCCGGCGCCCAGTAAGCGTTCCCGTAAGCTGTCTGCCTCCTTCCAGTCACGCGCCTGTTTGGCTTGCCAACGCCGTTCGGCAAGCTCTTTGATATCTACGGGCACCTCGACTTCCATGGAGCCCTGCCCGGCCAGCCCTTCCAGACCTAAGACCTGCAACACTTGCTGGTAACCCGCAGCCGCCTTACTCAACTCGGCGTCCGGCAATGACTCCACCTGCTTAACCACGGTAAACAGTGCCCCGAGTGCCCGCGGGGTATTCAGGTCATCATGCAATGCCGCAAATACTTCTGAAAATTCCGAAGCTGAACGATTCTCTTCAGCCACCGGCAATGACAGCAAACGTTGCTGCAGTTTCGTTAAACGTTGAACCGCCTTGCTGGCAGCATTTAGTGATTGCCAGGTAAAATTCAGTGGCTGGCGATAGTGACCACTCATCAACAGATAACGCAACTCCAGGGGCGAAAAGCCGCGCTCGATCACGTCCGCCAAGGTAAATAGATTGCCCAACGACTTGCTCATCTTGGTATCTTCAACCATCAAGTGCGCAGTGTGGAACCAGTGCCTGGCAAAATGACTTCCTGTAGCACACTGTGCCTGAGCAATTTCATTATCATGGTGCGGGAAAACCAAATCCATACCACCAGCGTGTAAGTCAAATGATGGTCCCAGATATTCCATGGAAATTGCCGCACATTCGGTGTGCCAGCCAGGGCGCCCCTCCCCCCAGGGACTACTCCAGTAGTTTTCCCCATCTTGCAGCTGCCGCGCTTTCCACAATGCAAAATCGGCTGCCGCCTCCTTGCTGTACTCGTCCACGCTGTGCCGCCCGGATTCCGCAGCTCCCTGCTTCAGCTCACGCTGATCCAGACGACTCAAACTGCCGTAGGCGCTGAAGGAACTTACATCAAAGTAAACCGAACCATCCTTGGCCAGGTAGGCATGCCCCGACTCCAGCAACTTGCTGATCAACTCAATCTGGCGCGGAATCTCCGCTACAGCACTGATTTCATGCTCTGGCGGGAGTAAGTTCAGCTGCCGGCAATCCTGGTGAAACTTTGACACCCAACGCGCCGTGAACGCTTCCAGAGACTCGCCCGCTAGCTGCGCACCCTTAATCGTTTTGTCATCAACGTCAGTAATGTTACGGACATGCTTAACCGCCAGACCCTCGGCTTCAATTGTTCGACGCAGTAGATCCTGCAACACAAATGATCGAAAATTACCAATATGGGCTGGCCCATAAACCGTCGGCCCGCAGCAATAATAGCTTAAGCTGCTTCCATCGGCAGCCGCCAGCAGGCACCGCTCGCGGGTCAGCGTATCATAGAGTAATATCTTCGTTTCCAAGTTATTCACAATCAGTAATCTATTGATAAATAATAATTTAAAGAATCTTGTCTTGCCATTGGCATAATATTAGCTGTATAAATTCAACATGGCAGCAAATATTTCAGCCGATGAGCAGGAACAAATCCTGCAAACGATCGAAATGTTTGAAGTTATCACGGAAATGAACCCTGATGACTACCAATCACTGTTGCTCCTCAAAGAAGCTTATGGCAAATTGGGCCGAGCGGAAGAAAGCGTCAAGACCAGTTGTCAGATTGTCGAAGCTTTTATGCGTCTGGATCAACTGGATAGCGCCGGCGATGAGTTACAGGGACTTGCCAGTCTGGCACCAAACAACCCACAGGTTCGCGACTTACTCGACAGTTACCGGGCGTCCGGCGGACGAGAATTAAATATACAAGATCCGCCGCAGCCAGATACCGGCCTGATCGAAAGTAATAATGGATTTGAAGACCTTGATTTTTCCATTCTGACCAGCGCCGACACTGCACTAACCGAAACTGAGAAAACCAGCAGATCAGGGAAAGCCGACCTGCCCGGCGTCGAACTGGAACACTTTCAACTTCCTAGCGATGATGGGCTGGACCCATTGGCCGACTTTTTACGCGACAGTAGTTTAGCGACACCTGATGCCATTAAACAGGCTCTCAAGAAAACCAGAAATTCATCCACTTTCAATCCTGATCAGGTTGCGGTCTCATTGCTCCAGGAGGTAATTAAACAAGGTACCAATCAGGACGAAGAACAGATCTTGTTAAGTATTCTTGATTACACAAAACTCGGATTTGTCCCGCTTGAACATTATGAATTAGATCGTGAGGTAGTAAATATGCTACCTAAAGAGTTAACCCTCGGTAGACACTTTGTGCCGTTTGAACTGATAAGCCGCACTATCATGATTGCTCTTGGCAACCCGTTCGATGCCCCCGCCAAGAAGGTTTGCCAGTCGCTGCTCGACTACAATATCAAATGGTATTTTGCCAGACCGCAGGCGATCGCAGATGCACTACGTTTCGCATATAAACTCAATTAATTATCTTCCTGTCGCATTATGAGCCTCAAATCATTTGGAGATCGTGTCGCTGAGCAGCTTCTGGAAGAAGGCTTGCTGCTGAATTCACAACTCGAGGAAGCGAAAACCTTACAGGCTAACAGCGGCGGAAAGATAATCGATATCCTGACTCAAAAAGAGTTCGTTAACGATCAGGATATGATGATAACCATGGGGCAATGCCTCGATGTTCCGCCAATTAATCTGGCGCATATCCACCCTCCCGAGAGCATTGCCGATCTGGTGCCGCGTGAGCTGTGCGATAATTACCGGCTGGTACCGGTAGCAAAAATAGGGAGCCGCTTATTTATTGCCATGGCAGATCCGCTGAACGTTCTGGCCCTCGATGACCTGCGCCACCGCACCAAGCTGGAAATTTCGCCAATGATCACTACATCGAAGGCGATCGACGACGCTCTGGGGCGAATCAGTACCGGTACTGCTGCAATCAATGAAGTCATGCAGGAAGCAATTGACGCAGCTTCCAGCGAAGACGTCGCCACGGAACAGGCTCAAGCCGAGGAACAAGTCGACCTCGATAAAATGGCCGCTCAGAGCGAGGATGCCCCGGTCATTAAAATTGTTAACCTTATCCTGGTTCAGGCTCTCAAAGAGAAAGCCTCCGACATTCACATAGAGCCTTTCGAAAAATCTTTGAAACTTCGTTATCGTGTGGATGGTGCACTTATCGAAGCAAGTTCGCCGCCTAAGTCACTGCAGTTGCCAATCGCTTCGCGCATCAAAATTCTCGCCGGCCTAGATATTGCCGAACGTCGACTGCCCCAGGATGGTCGTTTCCGAATCCGGGTGAGCGGTAAGGACATCGATCTGCGTATTTCCATTCTGCCCACCGTCTTCGGCGAAAAGATCGTTATTCGTATTCTCGATAAAGGTAGCCTCGGTACCAGCATCGAGCAATTGGGCATGGACGAAACAACCCATAAATTGTTCCGTGATGCCATTGATGCGCCACACGGAATGATCCTGGTTACCGGCCCCACTGGTTCCGGCAAAACCACCACTCTCTACACTGTGCTCACTGAGTTAAATAACCCGATCTATAACATTGTCACCGTAGAGGATCCGGTAGAGTACCAGTTAAATGGTGTGAACCAGGTTGCTGTACGCAGCGAAATCGGGATGGACTTTGCTTCTGCTCTGCGCTCAATCCTGCGCCAAGATCCCGACATTGTGATGGTTGGCGAGATTCGCGATAACGAAACTGCTGATATTGCTGTTAAAGCCGCCCTCACCGGTCACCAGGTGCTCAGTACGCTGCACACTAACGATGCCGCGGGAGCAATTTCCCGTCTCGATGATATGGGTATCGAACCTTTCCTGATCTCCAGCTCTTTATTGATGACCTGTGCGCAGCGCTTGATCAGGCGCCTGTGCAATAATTGCAAGGATGTGACACCTATCGAGAATAGCGTATTTGATCGATTCGAAATGAGCGAAGAGTACCGCCAGTTCGATTACTACACCGCTCCCGGCTGTGACCGCTGCAAGCAGCGCGGGTACGCCGGACGGGCCGCTATCATCGAAGCATTGGGCGTCTCTGATTCAATCCGCCGCTTGATTATCAAGCGTGCTTCAGCTAATATTATTAAAAATCAAGCCTTGTCGGAAGGAATGTTAACATTAAGAATAGCAGGCATTAACAAAGCAGTGGAAGGAATTACAAGCCTCGAAGAAGTCTGGCAAGTGACCTCCGAAGAAAGCTAATATCATTATTATAAATTACGTTAGTTATGGGATTTTTAGACTGGATTAAAAACAAATCAGCCAAAGATGCGGAACCTTCACAACCTTCTGCCGAAAGCCGCAGGATAGTTCCACCTAAAAGCATGTCTGGCACCAGCAGCGTAGTGCCAAAATCAGTAAAACCTGTGGCCTACAAGCATCAGGTGGCACCCGAAACAGCCAATGAGCAGGCATCTGCTGCCAGTGCCAATCTGCCCGAGAAGGATATCCAGCTTGCCGTCACCGATATTGCTGCAAGCTTACCCGATGAGGTGGCTATCGCAGTATCGCCCGATACTGTTTTTTCTATCCCAAGTTCCAGTATTGCACCAGAACTCTCCCAAGGCAGAGCATCAGTATCAGTGTCTATGATTGAATCTGCATGCCCGGGTGTGTTCGAGGGTACTGCCCGCGAGTTGCTCCCAGAAAAAATCAACCTGCCACTCAGCAAGGTTGTTCAACAAATGGGCGACTTTAATACCCGCAGTGACCAACTGGAACCCGAACAACCAGAAAAGTCATTTGATACTCCATTTCTTCAAGGGGCCTTGAAAGATCAACAACAGCTGACCAGCCATAAGCTCGTCAAGCCATCCCAGATGCCCGGCCCCTCACCAACTCAGCCACAGCAACCTGCCGGAATACCACCTGCCCTGCCAATCCAGAGCACAAATACTAAAAATGTAAATGCACTGCCCGCCGCCGCAGCAGGCTCAGCAAAAACTGTTGACCAGAAGGGTAAAAACAAACGCTACATTACCTCTCTCATGCCGGACTCCCGCAGTAAACGTCGACCACCGGCAACCGTCCGTGCCAGTGTTGCGGGAGGCAAGATTAAAGTTGGCGGCTACACTACTTCACTGATCAAGCTCCCGGCTGACGCCTCCGAGCATGTCCGACCGGAAAAACAAAAACAGCCTGAGTCTCAACCACCGACCGTTTCAGCCACCAGTCAACCACCACCACTGCCTCCCTCACTGGCTTCGGCGGCGGCCATGGCCAGGGGCGA
>CAZHRP010000160.1:0-5905 GCA_964535055.1 uncultured Chthoniobacteraceae bacterium | reverse complement strand
TTCCAGAAAGCCGCGAACATGCCGACTGGACTGGCACGCAATCCATTGACTGGTCCGGCCATACCCTCGAGCAGTTCGATGCTGTTCTGATTGCAACCAATCACGCCGCGGTCGATTACTCGCTGCTGATTGACCATGCCAACTGCATCATCGATTGCCGCAATACCATGCAGCAGTATTCAACCCGGCCCGGACAAGTATGGAAAGCTTGAGCTATGCAAGCAGGTAATTGTAAAATCGCCTGTGTAGGTGCCGGCAATTGGGGCCTTAATCATGTTCGCAATCTGGCACAGCTGAACTCGCTGGCAATGATTGTCGAGCCTGATCAACAGCGGGCCTCTCATGTGCAAAGCGAATTCCCAGGCACACCTGTAATAGACGATTTGCGGGTGGCGGCAGCTGACAAGAATATCGATGCGTTAGTGATTGCTACTCCGGTACCAACTCATTTTGATATTGCCATGAGTTGCCTGCAGGCAGGCAAGGATTTGCTGGTCGAAAAGCCAATTACTTTGTTTGCCCATGAAGCGCGCCAGCTGGCAAATCTGGCTGAGGCTAATAATCGCATCCTGATGACCGGCCACCTGCTGCTTTTTCAACCAGCTATCCAATTCATTAAACATCAGCTGGCTGATGGATTACTGGGAGAAGTCTTCACCCTGCATCTGATTCGCCGCAATCTGGGTCGGGCCCGTAGCGCTGAAAACGCACTTTGGAGCCTGGGAGTGCATGATGTTGCGATTATCTACTACTTGCTCGAGCAGGTTCCTCGAAGAGTGCTTGCCAGTGGTCACTGCGGTTTGCAGCAAACCATTGAAGACAACGTCTACCTGAGCCTGGAATTCCCAAACCGCACTCACGCTCACCTCCACTGCTCGTGGTTATGGCCGGAACGGCAACGCAGTATGCTTATCACTGGATCAAAGGGTATGCTTAGTTATGATGAAATCACGCGGCAGGTTTGTTTGATCAATAAGAGTATCAACGGCACGCTGGAGAACGTCGATCATGGTTCTGAGCTGCTGTTTGAAGACGCTGGCCAGCCACTACGATTGGAGTTGGAGCATTTTATAAATTGCATTTGTACCCGCGAAGAACCTGTCAGTAACGGCCAACATGCGGCAGCTGTCATCAGTATATTGGAAGCTGCCCAACAACAACTTACAGCCGCCCGAAGTTGACTACAGTTTTACTAAATCACGCAAAAACTGGAACCACAAAAATAACAGCCCGCGCCACGTGTAATGAATTCCATTCGCCGATCGACGCAGTAATCCAAGTTCTAAATTGTGACTGATTTGACGGCTGAAATCTTCCTGTAATAACTGCGGCAATTGCTCGGGGTCTACCGCCAGAATCAGGTCGTCGCTTTGCGTGTTGCCGGCTGCTAGAAACAGCTCGTGGGCAACAACCATGTCTCCGGCATTCTCCTCGGCACTCACATGATTGACCTTCGTCTGCGGATGCGTTTTAAGACTACCCGAAAACGGGTACGACCAGGTAGTGCGCAGGGTTCCCGACTGATGACGAGTCGTAATCATTAAGTATGTTACCGTCAACCCACCCTGTTGCATCAGGCAGATGGCAGCCTGGAACTTTTTGGCCGGGTGATAAAGTAAGCGAAAAAAATGGGTCTGGCTGGATTTTTGCCAACCGGCATCGCTGACTTGCTCAAACCCGCTTGCTTCAAACGTTCCTGCTAATTCATGCAGCAGGGGCAGGCTTTCGGATGGCGGACAGAGCTGCTCTTTAAAATCTGCCTTACCTGGCAATTCGGTTTTGCGTACTCTGGTCAGCAGTTCGATCCATGGCAAGAATAACCAGCTCGCAGCACATAAGACTCCCACCCAGATACTCCCAGTCGGTAAATAGCCGGCTAAAAACGAGGTAACCAGTAAGCTGGCCAGCGAAAGCTTATGGGCAAGCGGATGAATTAGTGTGCGCAGCGCAACCGTCAGTACCCCAAACCCGGCTATGATTAATAGATCAGCAATCATTTCCAATCCTATGGTAGTATATCGTGTTGCTTAAGAAATGACTTCAGCTGGCCGGTATCAAAGTCAGGCAACACCAGAGTACCGACAACCAGTGTAGGTGCCATCGTTTGCCCGGAGACCGCCTCTAATTCTGCCATCCGCTCCGGAGCAGCGCGGACGTCAATCTCATGGTATCGATAACCATTGGCATCCAGCCACTGCTTGGCGTCGGTACACCAGGGACAACCGGATTTTGTAAATAACGTTAAATTACTAGGCATTCGCTACCCTATCAATAAGGTTACTCCTCGTCAACTGGCTGGACGCTTGGGGGCTTCCCCTGATAGTAATTAATCAGTGCATGAAATCCATACTCATTTTTCCGCTTGGGACTGGGCCGTTATTGTCGGCTACCTAGCTCTTACGACACTGGTAGGGCATGCATTGCGTGGACGGCAGGCTTCGATTCGTGACTTCTTCCTGGGCGGTCGCTCATTGCCGTGGCCGGCGGTTTGCGGTAGTATCATCGCGACCGAAATCAGCGGGGTTACTTTCATTGGGGTGCCGGGTACTTTGTTTGCCCTCAATGGCAATTTTACTTATTTGCTATGGGGAATCGGCTCGCTGGTCGGGCGCGTCCTGGTCGCTGTTTATTTTGTCCCCGTTTACTATGAACGGGAAATTTACAGCCCTTATGATTACATTGGCGCCCGCCTTGGCCGCCGCGCTAAAGCACTGGCAACTATTTTGTTTACCCTCGGCTCGATCCTTGCCCAAAGCGTACGTGTCTTGGTCGCTGCCATTCCGCTGCAAGTGGTCACAGGTCTGGATATCAGCTGGTGCATTATTACCATCGGCCTGTTTGCCATCGGTTGGACTCTGATGGGCGGTATGCGCACCGTGATCTGGACAGATGTCATGCAGTTCGCGTTATTTACACTAGGTGGCCTGCTGGCCTTAGGCTGGGTGATCAGCGGCTTGAATGGTGGCTGGACGGAGTTCTGGCAGACAGCAGATAGCTTCGGGCGGCTGCAAATCTGGGACGCACGGCTGCAAGCTCACCTCGAATTTACCATCTGGGTAGCCATCTTTGCGGTGCCTTTTCAAAACCTCTCGGTATTCGGTGTCGACCAGCTAAATGCCCAGCGCATGTTTTGTTGCAAAAATGCTCAAGCTGCGCGCAAAGCTCTTATCTTTAGCACAGTCGGTGTCTTGCTAACCCTACTCATGCTGGCTGTCGGAGCCGCCCTCTTCGTGCATTACCACAACAATCCTTTCTCTCAATCAGAAGCCAGAATACTCTTTCCCGCCGACTCCCCGCAGGCAGCTCTCGAGCAAATGCAACAAGCCCCACTCCTGGCTCACCCGGAAACCGGTGCCGAATCCAATATTCACAAGCCAGCCAAGCCTGATTACGTATTCCCGATGTGGATCACAACTGTGCTGCCAGTCGGGCTTTCTGGTTTGATTCTAGCCGGGGTCTTCGCTGCTGCCGTCTCATCACTCGACTCGATTCTTGCTGCTCTCAGCCAAACGACACTATCATTAATCTATCACCCCGAAGAACGCAGCGCTGATGAACTCCAATCTCTGGGACTGGTCTGGAAGTCACGCTTGCTGGTTATCATTTGGGGAATAGTTTTAACCCTGTTTACCTTTCTGCTCTATGCCGCCAGCGAAGGCATCCCTATCTTGCCACTGGCTTTCGGCATGACGAGCTACACGGTCGGGCCCCTGCTCGGACTCTTCCTGTGCTCGTTATGGGGCATCGGCTCGCTGCGTGGGGCGGCTGTCGGCTGCGTTATCTCAATCCTGCTGGTGCTCTTCATGCGCACTGATGTCTGGGTGCTATGGCAAAAAGCAGGTCTGCCAATCGACTTTCTGGCATTCCTGCCAACTTATTCTCTCAGCCCACAGGGCCAACTCACCGCCAATATCTTCACCGCATGGGCGTGGCCCGTAACGACCCTCCTGACACTCGCCTGCGCCATCGCTATTCCAAAAAAAAATTAACCCAAATTTAATCTCTACCGCAATTGGCAAGAACGTTCGTAACAAACACATTACCCGATACTTATTGCTTTTTTTAAAAACAAGTTGCTCCGTTCAAAACAAATCTAGTTAACTTTCCTTAATAAAAAAAATCTTGCCTGTTTTCCCGCTCCATACATATCATGCTGGAATCGCCGAGGCGACGAAGTACCTATGTGAATAAGTTGTTAACAAGTTCCGCGAATATGATCACCAAAGCATTCATTATAATTCCTACAGGTTATTCCCGTAAAGCTGCTAAAGATCTGCCGGACACTTTCTGCAACCCAAAAATACTTGTGTAAATTACTCCAAACAAAGTTTTTACACTTATTTTTATAGATTATCGCTGAACTCATAACCGCTAACTTTTGATTCTTATTCACCACTTGAACTAGCTACTAAGTCAACCTCCAATGTTACGAATCTGAAACATAGAATTGTGGACAAGCAACTTATGGATGATCATTTTCAGCCGATCTGGAAGCAGATAACCGACCACTTAACCCCCCTGATCAGTTCAGACGCCTTCGAACGCTGGTTTGCTCCGGTGAAGTTGATGAAGGCGTGTGATGAGGAATTTTGCCTGCAGGTTCCTAATAACATCTATCAACTGTGGATTGAGAGTAACTATCAGGATCAGCTCAAGGCCGCGATCGTAGCAGCTGTTGGAACCAACCCGGCGATCACCTTTCAAATCAACTCGACTACAGCGACTGACAGCCCATCCAAGCTCGCAGAAGCTCCTGCGTCCAACAAAAAATCTGCTCCTCAACGCAGTGCTCAGGCCGGGAGCCGCAAAGCGCAATCTGCAGCTGGCGCCAACGGGGCTTCTGGTATGAACCCCCGCAATACTTTTGAGTCATTCGTGGTCGGCTCCAATAACCAGTTTGCCCACGCAGCATGTCTCGCTGTCTCGCAGGCACCGGGCCGCACCTACAACCCACTCTTTATCTACGGCGGTACTGGCTTGGGCAAAACTCACCTGATGCAAGCGATTGGCCATTTTATTTTACCGCGCAGCAAATCCTCACGCGTGCTGTACATGGCCAGTGAAGTATTTACCAATGAATTTATCAACGCGATCCAAAACGGTACGCTGGTTAAGTTCCGTAAACGCTACCGTCAGGCTGATGTGTTGATGATTGACGACATTCATTTCCTGGCAGGTAAAGAGCGTTCGCAAGAAGAATTTTTCCATACGTTCAATGCTCTGTTTGATGGCCATAAGCAGATTGTGATGTCCAGCGATCGGCCCGCCAGCGAAATTTCCAACCTCGAAAACCGTTTGGTCTCACGCTTTGAATGGGGCATGACTGCAGAACTTCAACCACCGGATATGGAGACCCGGATGGCTATTTTGCGCAAAAAGGCTCAGTCCATGAGCATCGAAATTGCAGATGCGGTCATGGAATTCATTGCTGACCGCATCCGCAGCAATGTGCGGCGCCTGGAAGGAGCCCTGGTCAGAGTTGCATCCCTGGTATCGCTGGGTAAAACCCCGGAACCTGACTCGATGGAATACCTGCTCAAGGATATCCTGCAGGAGGAAGCCAAACGCTCGGTCACTATCGAACAAATTCAGCGCCGGGTAGCAGAACGTTTTGATATCCGTTTGGCTGACATGACCAGTAAGCGTCGACCAGCTAACATTGCTTTCCCGCGTCAGATCGCGATGTACCTGTCGCGTGAAATGACCAAGTCTTCGCTCACTGAAATCGGTGACGCCTTTGGTGGTCGCGATCACGGCACGGTTATCCACGCCCACAAACTGGTACGCACCAAGATCGCCAGCGAGGAGAATGTCAAGCAAGTGGTTGCCCAACTGGAAAGCCAGTTGCAACGCTAGCCCGAAAAAATCACAAGCCATCTACTGCGACCAGCGTGAGGCGCTTGTT
>CAZHRP010000159.1:0-5917 GCA_964535055.1 uncultured Chthoniobacteraceae bacterium | reverse complement strand
ACTATCCATAAAAACGGTCATCCCATCCGCCACCAAAGCCGCCGCAGCCGCCCCGATCCAGCGCTTGCCGGCCAGCGCTTGCCCACGCCGGTCAGTAAATGAGGTAAACTGACTGTTAAATTCCGATAGTGCCCCGCCATAGGTGCGAACAATCAACTGCTCCCGCTCCAACGCCGCCAGGTCACGCCGCGCCGTAGCCTCCGAGATCTGCAGCCGCTCACAAATTAACTGGACCGGCAAATACGACTGCTCACGTAACAGCTCGGCCAACTGCTTACGCCGATTTTCCACTACATGCCGGGGAACTTTCAATAATTCCAATCTAATCAAGTTTATGATTAACTTCAATCATATAATTTGCGGCACTTTGGCCTCGCTTGGCAGATGAAATAACTTGGTGCCGGGATAAGCATCCAATAATTTTGTTAGGTGGAACAGAGATTGCCAGCTTCGGAAGCATCAGCTGCACCGTTATTGCAGCATTCGTTAGGTGCACGGCTTGACTGGATGACAGTGATGCGCGGCATTTGCAGCATGTGGATCGTTTATTTCCACTTTTATTCGTCGTACATTGATCCACTGCCAAAACTGAACTCTCATTTTTTCAGTAACCTAGCTGAACACTATGCGGCCATGGGGCTCTCTGGCTTTGAGGCGGGTGCCGGCATCGTGCACGATACGTTTGCGATGATGAGCTTGCATGCGGTAGGCATTTTCATTGTGCTGAGTGGCTTTGGGATTACCCGCTCGCTGCTACAGTCAGCCCAAACTTCGCAGGTTAATTGGCGCCGCTGGTTTGTAACGCGTTTCTGGAGGTTATATCCATTCTTGTGGTTGGCACACCTGATCTTTCTAGTGGCACCATTCATCTGGCAGCCGGAACCGATCGATTGGCGCTTTTTGGTAAGCCTGACTGGCGTGCGTGCTTACCCGATGGAGCTAATGCTATTTTATGCTAACCCGGCCTGGTGGTTCTTCTGGTTGATTCTTCAGCTCTATCTGGTTTTTCCATTGCTATTTGTGCTACTGCGCAAATTGAGACTGCCGATTTTTTGGGGGTTAACGGTCGCTATCTGTATCTATGCGCGTTATCTGGTACTTTTCGAGTGGCAGGACTGGCGTGGCATGATCATTGGCGGCTTTTTCGCCACACGCCTGGCAGAATTTGTCACTGGAATGGCACTGGCAGAATTATGGCACCGCGCTCCCGCTGATTTTACTACACGCTTGACTGGCGTTCGGGCCTTGCTGGCCGGCCTCTTCATCTATCCGATCGGTCTCCTCTGCTACTCATCGCTGGAAAGCTACCTGCTGGTAGATCTGCTTACATCGTGCGGCCTGTTCCTCATCCTTGCGCCACTGGCAAAGTTTCTGGTTAAAGTCCCGCTATGTCATGCGGCGCTGGCTCTGGCTGGCAGTGTCTCGCTGAGTACCTTCCTGCTGCACCAGCCATGGACAATCGAAGCCGGTCTGGCATTACGGGGCCAACCCTGGTGGCTCTTCGCACTGGCCTGCCTGTTGCTGATGCCAATGATGGTTGCCATTGCCTGGACTTGTGAAAGCCTGATGCGCAAGCTGCTCAACTATCTGCCCGCCAACTGGGGTGCACGACGTCGCACAAATTAGCTTGAGCAAGATGATTGACGGATTCTGAAATTGTCACTATGATCTCCCGTTTACTTCAAATCAGATCATATGGGTAAGCAGCACAACAAAATAGAAAAACGAGTCCGTAGAAAGAAATACCTGGTACGCAAGAAGATCAGGGAACGCGAACAACAAGTTCGCGATTCTACTTTAGCTAAGCCAGCTGCCAAAAAATCATCCCAAAAATCTGCTGCCGCAGAGAAGCCGGCCGCTGCCACCAAAAAAGCGGCCATCAAAAAGAACGCCGCTAAAAAAGCAGCCACCAAGAAAGCTGCTGCAAAAAAGTCAGCTGCAAAAAAAGCAGCCGCTGAAACAGAGACAAGCACAACTCAGGCAGCGGCCGAATCGACTCCGGACAAAGCTGCTGCTGCCGACAAAGATTCCTGAGCAGTTGCCCGTAATTGGCCGCAACACATAGCTGCGTACCATGGCAATCGGGCGAAACTTTCTCCAACGTAATACTGGTCTGGGCACTAGTGGCTCGAGCCACTGGCCATTACCAACTGACCTGGTTTGGTTCCCGTGGCTGGGCTTACTTTGCGGCCTGCTGACTGCAGGCTTCTTTTTGCCGCTCGCACTGATCGCCTTACCGGTCGATGTGGCGCTGGTTCTGGCAATGCTTTGGCAGATGACTATGATCGGGTTTCGCTCGGAGTCGGCAATCTTCAGCTCATCGTCGCAACCGTCCCGTGTTGCTGCCAGACAAATCGCCTTATTGCTCGTGCTACTTTTGATTAAGGTGTTTGTACTGCGACAGTTTTTTGTCGAAGAGATTGGCAGACTCTGGATCTACTCCGGCATAATGACGTTCTGTGTTCCCGTCATGGCCGCGCCTTCTGTGGAAACTACAGAAGCAACTGCTCCACCACGCCTGCCCTTGCCGGTCATCCTGCAGGCATTTATAATTTGGGCAGCTGCTACTTTCTGGGTCTGCAACCCGAACCCCTGGGCTGAGTTGTTATCGCCGGCTGCTTATCGACCGGTCATCGTCATCCTCCTGGCCGGAACATTTTGCTGGTTGCTAATGATGGATGGCAAACGTCGGTTTGGCACTGCTGACGGGCCCTGGGGAAATGAAATTTTTGCCGGAGCACTGGCTGCCGAATGTGGTGCCCTTACGGCACTCCTGGCGACCCGTCATATTTTCCTTTAATGTACAATTATGCGGTACCTGATCGTAGATGGACATAGCATGATCTTTGCCTGGCCGGACCTACTTCAATTACATTCCCAGAACACGGAAGCTGCGCGCAATGAACTGGTACGCCGGTTAGCGCGGTTCCAGGATACTGGCGAAGAACGGGTAGTCGTTGTATTCGACGGCAAAAGCAGCAAAGTAGATTCGCAACTGGACGCTGCGGGCATCCAGGTCGTCTACTCGAAAGCCGGCCAGACAGCTGACTCAGTAATCGAAAGACTCGCTGCCAATTACTCTTCTAGACATGAAATCCGGGTAGCAACCCAGGACCGGCTGGAACAAATGACTGTTGCCACCTTTGGGGCCACTACCATCTCTGCTGAAAGTCTCGCCGCCGAGTTGCTGGCCGCCGAGCGTAATCTGAGCGACCGTATTCGTAAGCATAATTCCCGCAGCTGACTTCAAGGCAGCACCTGCTTCAGCAATCAGAAAGATGCCCATCGGGTTGGCGACGTACCTCTGGCTGGGTGGTAGACTGTAATTCCCGGATTGCAGCTTCCGCAGCAGCAATTGCCGCTCGATCATCCATAACCTCAATGGTTAACTGCGTAGTCCGGGACTCTCCCCCGGCCAGACTCATGACCCGTCCTTTGTCCCGTTCAAAGCGCCGTGAGTTAGGGTAATTAGTCGCCGGCTCCAACCCGGTCACATAGCCATCGGCTTTACCAGCAGTATTCTTCCATAAGGTAAAGCATGGAAAATCCTGCAATGAAAAACGCAACAGTGATGCCTGGTCACCCGCTGCATTCCGCAGCATAGTCATGGTTTCATTTCTCTCACCTTGGCCGACCAATTGGTACAAATAGGCCTGTTCGACAAACCCTACTTCTGGTGGACCATATTGATCGTAGGTTTCGATGCCTTCGGTAGAACGGGGATCGCGGGGGGCCACCAATTGGAATGGCGCCACCATCTTGGAGCCATTCTCCAGCAGCGGTTCGCCATAATTGATATGGTAAAGCATCTCATGCTCTTGCGGATTATCGCCGAGGTTGGACACTGTGTCGATGATCGTCATACTGCCTGAACCAAGTCCTGTACGGATCTCTGTAGTTAAGCGCAGCGCGGGACCAAACATCATAGTTTCATCGACTTCACCTCTTAGTATGATGGCTTCATTAGTGATTTCGAGTGCAACCGAGCGCGCTGGCAAGTTGGCTATCTTGCCGTGGAGCGTTAGCGGCACCTCGAAGGCATTGCCGCTGTAATCGCTTACTGTATCGATGCCAGGAGCACCCATGCTATTAAGACCACATCGCACGAACCACTCATTGAACCCTTTCAACCATCCGAGACCCCCGCGTTCCTGCTCGTTGATAAATGCCGGGTTAACAGGATCTTTTACCGGAGAATTCCAACCCAGCGAAATCTCACCACACTGTCCTTTCCAGATCCCCATACCCCGTGATGGCAGGACTGAAAAGCTAAGTTTGCCATTGTTGATTTCGACGACCTGCACACCTTCCTGCAGGCCACCGCGCAAGATGTACGACCTGACCGACCAGTCGGCATCCGTTGCTGTTATTTCCGTCGATGTAGCATCTAAGTTTACGGCTTTGAATCCTTCTGCTGAATCCGGGCTTAGCAGGGCAAGCTGTGTTGGTGTATTCATTTTATGTTCCGGGGTTGGAGTTATGGTTAGCCGGCTTATTTATCAGCAGCCTGTTCGATCTGAGCAATGAGTTCCTCTTTGGTTGGACCGGTCGCATGGGTCACAAAAAAGGCAGTTGCTGCATTGGCAATGACCAGGCGCTCCTTGGGGGGCAGGTCGCCCAGCGAAGCACACAGATAGCCGCCGTTAAAACTATCTCCCGCGCCCGCCAACCGAACCGTATTTTTCTGGCGCTCTTGTAAGGCAAAAGCTTCACCATCACTGGCATTGGATACGGCACCAAAGTCGGGCGTGTGCACGACCAGCTCATCAAATCCGATTTTTTCACGGGCGACAGTTAGCGCGGCAGCGACCGCCGCAGGATCCAGCTCGGGTTGCTCGACCCCCAACCTCGCCAGCAGTTCCATTACCTCATGTTCGTTGAGGCTTAGTGTCATCGGAATTTTTGCGTTATATGACTGGATCAACTCCAGCGTCTGCTCAAAAGACTCACTCGACTTCTTTTTGATGTCAGCAAAATCGAAGAACATCCGTTGCGGCGGGGCCAGGGTTTCATACTGGGACATGAATCCCTTGAACAAATCATCAAAGTTAGAGGTCAGCGACCAATAGCCAAGTCCCAGAATGTCCACGCCGGAAAACAACTCTTTAAGCTGCTGCTCTCCAAAATGAGTCTCAACGTCCGACCAAGTCAGGTTGCAAACGGCCTGGAGGTCACTCATCAGCAGCTTGCCGTCGGTGAATTCCAAAGCAATCGTCAATGCAGGGTCACCGACTGAATGCAGTTCGCAGCTCTCCTTAAATTCATCATAAGCCGGGTCAATGCTAGCGCCGCCATATAGCCCGGGCAGCACCGGTTTGATTCCCAGACAGGCAGCTATCCGTCCGGTGTTAATCGCAAAGCCGCCTTCACAGCGGCGCTTTGGCACCAGTTCAACACCCACTCCACCATCAGCCCGCGCTACCAGCAACTCGCCAAAGCTTTTTAACTTTTTCACGGCAGTGAAATCAGTGGGACTATGCCTGGTCTCTACCAGCTCGTAGGTCTCATCTACAAAACCATCACAACCAAGTAGGATTTTGCCACTCATGGAGTTGATGTAATCGATATATTCTCTCATGCTATTTCTTATATAATTTGTGTTGAGGGATAACTTTGTTGGTTGCCATGTTTTCCGGTTACTACCGGATGGGGGTCGCAGCTGCATAGTTGCTCCGCGACAAGCGGGCACTCAGAGGTCATAATTATACTATATCCGGACAGATTTTTGAAAAGTCGAAAATCCAAGCAAGCCAAGAATTACCCGGATACCAGTTTTCCGCTCAGCGGTTCAGCTGATCGCTCACTGGTTATCTGCGAATGACCCGGTCGCCTCACCTTCCACACAAGCTGCCATGCTAACCCGCTTAGCCCGGATAAATCACAAGCCATCTATCGTAGTGAGGCGCAGACCCCGATG
>CAZHRP010000158.1:0-5928 GCA_964535055.1 uncultured Chthoniobacteraceae bacterium | reverse complement strand
CCCTGGGCTAGGATACGTAACGCCGTTGGCGTAACCCCGGGTCGCGATACACAACGTCTTCGGCGTGACGGATGGGCGTGCGCACCGTGCCCGGAATTATTATGCCGAAGGCATTGCGTAACATAGCCCGGGGTTGCGTAGCTACCCCGGGTTTGCGGTTTCAGAATGGATCAATCCTGAAGGGATTGCGGAGATTTATTTGGGTTAGAGTCGGGTAGAAGAGCGGGGACGGTTAGATTCTCCTGACTTCAGAATTTTAAGCAAAAAAACACTACTAGCGTTGCGGTGGGCTTTGATTTTGGGTGTTCCATCCGCTAAAAGTAGTAATGGATCTCCGGTGTGTAAGTCGTAAACGTTACCATGATTGCGATTACGATTACGATTGTAGTATAAACGAGGGATTCGGTTCTGCGTATCTGGAGTAGAGCGGGGCGGCGGTTGCTGGGGCCAGCGACCCTGCCAGAGTAGCGGCACCTGCAGCTTGTGTCAGGAGGTACTTAGCTGCCGCCTTTGAGGATCATTTCGCGGATGCTGGCGAAGTGTGCTTCGGCTTCCTGTTCGGTTGGCTCCAGGGTGCGAATTTCTTCGGCTGTGCAATGGTGCAAGTGTTTGTCGTCTAACTCCGCTAGAAACGAACTTGGCAGGCGAACGGTTTTTTCACCGAATTTCAGGCGATGTTCGGCGCGGGTCAGCGTCAATGATATCATGGCACGGGTGATGCCAACATAAAACAGGCGGCGTTCTTCATCGAGGTTACCTTCAAGCTTAGAACGTTCATGTGGCAGTAAACCCTCTTCCAACCCAACCATGAAAACATGTGGGAATTCCAATCCTTTGGCGGCATGCAAGGTGATTAGGGTGACCCCTGATTTGCGCTCGGCTGCATCTTCCTGATCTTTGTTGTCGTCGAGCGTCAGGGCATCTAAAAATCCGGCCAGCCCACTGCGCGAGCGCTGCTGGTGGTTGCGCAGGTCATCAAGTATCCCGTGTAAGCTGGCCAGCCTGGTTTCGCCCTCGGCTGCTGTTTTGCATGATTTTGGTAAGGCATCGACATAGCCCGATGCAGCCAGCCAGGCAGTCAGGGTTTCCGCCTGGTCGACCAGTGGTTCAGTGATTCTGGCTTCGTACTCATTGAGCAGGGCAAAGAAGTCGCCAAGCGCATTCCGGGCGCGGCTGGATAGCTGGTCGTGGAAATCAGTATCCTCGAGCACAGTGCGCAACGGGCATTGCCGGGAAGTGGATTCGGCCAGCGCGAGTTTGACGGTATTCTCACCGATACCGCGGGGCGGATTATTAATGATCCGCAGCAGGCTGATATCATCGTCATGGTTCAAGAGTACCTGGGCATAAGCGATGAAGTCTTTGACTTCGCGCCGGTCAAAGAACGACTTGCCACCGACTACACGGTACGGGATTTCGCGGCGACGCAATTCCTCTTCCAGCAGGCGTGATTGCATATTCATCCGGTAGAGTACAGCAAACTGATCCCAGCCCAGGCTGTCAGCAACTTTGATCCGCTGGATTTCTGAAATCACAAATTCGGCTTCTTCGCGATCATCCGGCAGGGGTAGTATCCGGATTGGTTCGCCTTCGCCACGTTCCGACCAAAGGTTTTTGGCCCTGCGCCTGGCATTCGCGCTAATCAGGCTATTCGCGGTATGCAGGATGGCATTGCTCGAACGATAATTCTGCTCGAGCTTGATCACCTGCGGGTTAGGGAAGTGCTGCTCGAAGTCGAGGATGTTGCTGACTTCGGCGCCACGCCAGCTGTAGATCGACTGATCGTCGTCACCGACTACGCAAACATTGGGCTGTTGGCCAGCGAGTAATTGCACGATTTCGAGCTGCAGGCGATTGGTATCCTGAAACTCGTCGACCATAATATGGCTGAAAGAGTTTACCCAGTATTGGCGTTCTGCTTGGAACTCGCGCAGCACTTTCACGGCCAGCAGCAGCAGGTCATCGAAGTCCACGGCATTGAGCTTAAGCAGCTCCTCATTATAGCGTCGGAAAACTTCTGCCAGTAATGTTTGTTCGTTATCGGGCGGACCGTTCAGGCCATCATTCTTGGCGCGGCTGATCAGGAATTTGGCCAGACCATGATCAAGCTGCTCATCGCGGGCTGCCGAGCGGGTGATGATTTTGCGCAGCAGGCTGGTCTGTTCCGATTCGCTATAAATGGTGAAATTGCGTTTGTATCCCAGCAGCTCGATCGAACGCCGCAGAATGCGCACACAGAGTGAATGAAAGGTACAGACTGTTATGGCACCAGCGGCTTGTGCATCAATCATGCCTGCCACCCTGTCGCGCATTTCGTTGGCCGCTTTGTTGGTGAAAGTGACAGCGAGGATTTGCTCCGGTGGAATGCCCTGGTGGACCAGATACGCCACCCGGGCAGTGATGACACGGGTCTTACCGGTTCCTGCGCCTGCCAGTACCAGGACCGGTCCGTCGGTCTGGCGTACCGCTGCCTCCTGCTGGGGGTTGAGATCAAAGAGGCGAAAGTTTGACATGCGAACACTTGCATACCTGCGAATCGCCAGTTCTGCAAGGATGCGCTTTAAGCTGCCTGCTATACCGTTTCAAAAGAGGTATGAGTAAGTATCCTTTTCATAATCAGCTGAGAAAAAAGTCCTCCTGGCGGTACAGCCATTCGTACAAGTCGATATCGCGTGCGCTTTGTTGCAAAGTTTCTACAGGTGTGGGTTGGGTCGCGCCGACCACGGCATTGACCAGGAAAATACGCAGGATTTCACGCGGCAGCAAGCGGCGTTCAAACTCTGTCAATGGTTGTGAAACAACATCATCATAGGTATCGAGCCAGAGGCGCAGGTTATTCCAACTCATGATTGGAAATCGTTCCTGCGAGCCACCCTCATTATAGTTCATGTACCCGATAATGGCTTGCACGGCATAAGCGACATCAAAGATCCTTTCTCTTTCCTGGACAAAATCGAAGTCGACAATTCCGACTACATCATCACTGCGATAAAGAAGATTCCAGAAATGGTAATCACCATGCACAAATTTCCACGGCAGGTTGCCCAGCATCCGCTCGTAGTTATCGAGCAGTGGAACCAGCAGGTCACGTGTTCTCGAAAGTACCTGTTTGGCAGCATCGGTAGCTGGTGATTCTTCCTTGATGGCATCGTACAAATTGCTTTCAGCATGTGGCAGCAGATTCCAGCACTCCGAGGGCAGCAGGTCGTTACGCATTTCTGGTGGTACCGGCGGGACTGATGAACTGAAGTTATACAGGCCGCTATGCAGATCGCCCATCGCAGCAGCAGCACTGTACATTCTTTGCCAGTCCCGATGCAGCCCTTCATCGTGTGGAATATAGCGATGGATTTCGACAATCCGCTCGCCCCAGGTACTCCACGAGCGCCCATTCGGTCGCTTCATCACTTCCGGTACCGGCAGGCCTTGCGCGCGCAGGTGCTGCATGATCGCATGAATAAATTCCACCCGTTCCCCGAATTCTTCGCCATGCCTGATCCGGATCATGAACACGCCCTGGCCGGTGCGGAATGGATCGGTAATGTTGCACTGTGTAGTCAGTGCCTCTTCCATGCGGATGATGCGGCCAAGATCAAAGTCGTCTACCAGGCGTTGCAATTGCGCGAGTGTCAGCTCTTTGAGCCGGTGGGGGTCGCGCTGCTGGTTGGCCTCAATCCGCAAGGTCTGTACAACCTGGGTATTCGAGTCTTCGCGAATTTTAATGGGCTGGCCGTTCATCTGGGGGATTCGTGGATGGCATCAGCCGGTTTAGCATCTGGAAGCTGGGCGGAATACGAGAATAATATCCACAAAAGTATGGCGGTAAAGCCGATAACAAACAGGATCCCCAGCAAGCGGAATAGCAAACGATTATTCTTACCGGCATCCAGCTTGCTGCGCTGCATAGCCAGCTGCATGTCGAGCTGACGCATTAATGCCTCGGCTTCTTTTTTCTTTTCCTCGTCGTCTTCTGCATTCACATTCGCTAAAAATCTACTATAACGATAACCCAGCATGGATATTGAAAGCAAGAGTTCGCCGGAGGTACCTGAAACGACCAACCAGGATCATGGTAAAAAACCGACCAAGGCACAATGGATCGCATACATCGCGCCATTTTTTGCCTTCATGGGGTTTTTGGCACTCAATAGCTTTATCAGTAAATTTGCGGTGGATCTGGGTGGCCCCGACACGCCGCGCTGGCTGACTGAACCGCAGTATTGGATTTACCCGCTACAGTCTGTGGTATGCATGGTACTCATGCTGGTGTACTGGCGCTATTACCGGTTGAATGGTCTCAAGCCGTTGCTGGCAACGCTGGTCGGCCTGGTAGTGCTGGGAACCTGGATTGCGCCACAGTGGCTATTTGGAGCTGACCCTAGGCTGCTTGGGTTTGACCCAACGCAGTTTGCTGATGAGCCGGGTGTTTACTGGTTTCAAGTCCTGATGCGTTTTTTCCGGTTGGTAATCGTAGTGCCATTACTCGAGGAGATTTTCTGGCGTGCTTTCCTGATGCGGTGGTTGATCAATGAGGAGTTTACCAAAGTGCCGTTTGGGGCATTCAGCTGGAAGTCTTATCTGGGGACTGCGGTATTATTCGCCTGTGCGCATGCCGGGCCGGACTTTGTGGTCGCGGTAATTACCGGACTGATTTACAATGCAATCGCCATTAAAACTCGCAGCCTGGGTGCCTGTATTTTTGCCCATGCAGTGACCAATCTGGGTCTTGGGTTTTATATCATGTACACCGGCCAGTGGGGATTTTGGTGATTTCTGCCGATAACTATGCTATGTTTTTTTTAAATATATGCAAAACGGATTTATTCAAAAGTTGTTGATCTCGGTAGTTGTCGCCTTTGCATTGGCCAGCTTGGTGCAATTCTACAAGTACTTCATTATTGGAGCTGACCAAGCGATCAACGAAGGGTACAATACCCGTTACGGCATTTCGAAATAGCACCAGTCCTGTGAGGATCGGGTTAGCACAGATTAATCCCACGGTTGGGGACATTGCGGGGAACACTCGCCTGGTGGTCGAGGCCTACCGTGCGCTCTGTCAAGAGGGAGCTGAGGTCGTACTGACACCAGAGATGGTGATCCCGGGCTATCCGCCGCAGGATTTACTGTTTAAGCGCAGCTTTATCGAGCAGGTCGAGCGGGCGGTGTCAGAGTTGCAACAGGAAGTTGCTGAGGTACCGCTAATTGTCGGCGTGGTCGAGAGGAATGTTGCAGAGTATGGCAGGCCGTTTCACAACAGTGCTGCCGTTTTACAGGCTGGGCAGGATCCCAGGTATGTGCGCAAGTCTTTGTTGCCGACCTATGATGTTTTTGATGAAGACAGATATTTTGAGCCGGCAGAAGAATGGCCGATCATCGAACTGGCAGGCAACAAAGTTGGCATTACCATCTGTGAGGATATTTGGCCGGCAGAGGAATTGCCGCGACCGTTGTATAAGATTGATCCGGTCGACCAGCTGACTGCACGCGGAGCCGAAATCATACTTAATTTAAGCGCATCACCCTATCATGCGGGCAAGCCGGTTGCGCGACATGCGATGCTGCAACGCACGGCGGAGCGCTACCGGGTAGCTCTGGCTTACTGCAATGCAGCTGGTGGTAATGATGAGCTGATTTTCGACGGGCACTCAGCAGTCTTTAATTTTGATGCCGGATACGTCGCCGGTTGTGATGGTTTTTGCTCGGAATTGGCAGTGGTTGATTGCCGCCAGGCGTCAGCTGAGGCGAGCTTTAAAGCTTTAGAGAATGAGGAGGAAGTTTACCGGGCCTTGCAACTCGGGCTTGGCGACTATTTTTTGAAATGTGGTTTTCGGTCGGCGGTGATCGGTTTAAGTGGCGGGATTGATTCGGCAGTTACCGCTTGCATTGCTGCGGATGCGCTCGGCAGTGACAATGTGCTCGGGATCACCA
>CAZHRP010000157.1:3192-5949 GCA_964535055.1 uncultured Chthoniobacteraceae bacterium | reverse complement strand
ATCCACGAGCCATCCGGCCGCCGCAGGGTGATATCCGGGTGGATCGACGCGTCGGACAAATCGAAGGTCACATCGCCACGCACCGCATCCGGGACTGTAACTGGTTCCCGTGCGACCCTGAAACGGATCGAACCGTCGTCCTCGTAGGCGCGACCATTCCCGAGCAAGCGGTCGAGGTATTGCTGGTAAATTTCACTGCGTTGGCTTTGGAAATAGGGTGCATGCGGACCGCCGGTATGGCCGCCTTCGTCCCAGTCGATCCCGAGCCACTCGAGCCCGTTATAAATTGCCTCGATGGCCTCGCTGGTATTGCGAGCCGCATCGGTATCCTCGACCCGCAGGATCAGGCTGCCACCATGCTTGCGGGCATACAGCCAGTTGAACAAGGCCGTGCGGGCACCACCGACATGCAGGAAGCCGGTTGGCGAGGGGGCAAAGCGGACACGGACAGGACTGGTACTCATCGTTATTCAGGCTTAGCGGCACTCAGAGTGAGGCCGATCAGGAATATTTGACATCTTTACCGGGCTCCATTTCGAAGTCCATGGCCAGCCGTTCCGAGGTATGCGGTTTGATGACTTCCTCGATAAACTTCAAGTGGATCGGGCTATCGCGATAGATGGCAATCTTTTCCATTGATTCAAAATCGCAGCACATAAAAAATGCCCATTCGCAATCTTCGGTGATACGTTTACCGCACTTAACATTCAGGACCACCGGAATTTTGAGCAGGCTGATACGGGTCTGCATCATCATGTCTTCGATGGTTTCCTCGGAAGTCCCTTCCTTGAGCTTATATAATACGATGTGATGAACCATGCTGTGACGAGGTATTGCACGGAATTGTTGAGGACACAATATCAATCCGTCATTAGAAATTCGTCGGAATTTGACAGTCAGGAGTGCTGCGACTATGCTACGTGCTTATGTCTGAATTGAAGCAGACGGTATTTTACCCGAACCATCTGGCAGCCAAGGCACGGATGGCGGAATTTGGCGGTTGGGACATGCCGATCCAGTACACGGGAATCATGGCCGAGCACCAGGCTGTCAGAACCACTGCCGGATTATTTGATATCTCGCATATGGGGCAGCTTTATGTGCGGGGGGAGCCTGCGTGGCTGGATAGCATCCTGACTAATCACGCGGCAGCGTTGGAGCCGGGCAGTGGCCACTATAGTTTTATGCTTAATGAAGCGGGCGGGGTGATCGACGATCTATTTGTTTACCGCCTGGGCGCAGCCGAGTACCTGCTAGTATTGAACGCGGCGGTTTACCAGCACGATCTTGAATGGCTGCACAACCATCTGATTGCCGGCATCGAATTGGATGATCGCAGCGAACAGCATGCGGCATTGGCACTCCAGGGGCCGCAAGCACCGGCGATAGCAGCCAGATTGCTTGAGAATGCCGGTGTGACTGCCGCCCTGCCGTCTCGCAACCGGATAGTAGCCGTGCCTGAGATGGACTTGCTGGTCGCTGCTACCGGCTACACCGGTGAGCCCGGCTACGAGTTATTTTTTCCGGCTGAACGTGCTGCACAGCTATGGGATGGTTTGCAAGCTGCGGCTGACGGCCAACTGGCCTGGTGCGGACTCGGTGCCCGGGATACCCTGCGGCTGGAAATGGGATACCCGCTTAATGGCGCTGACCTGGACAGTCACCACACCCCGCTGGAAGCACGGGCCGGCTGGGCGGTCAACATGGACAAAGGCGACTTTATCGGGCGTGATATTTTAGAGCAGCAACTGCAGCTGGGAGTAGAAGTCAAGCTCACCGGGTTTCAAGTCGAAGGCAAATCACCGCCACCGCGACCGCATTACCCGATCGTGGCCGAGCAGCAGCAGATCGCGGAAGCGAGCAGCGCCGGATTATCGCCTTCATTGGGGATTGGTATTGGCTTATGCTATTTGCCAGTCAAATATAGCCAACCTGGAAATAAGCTGGGACTGTTGATTCGTGGTAAAGAATTTCCGATAGTAACCAGCCGCAGACCATTTTATAAACCAACACAATAACGACTATGAATGTTCCAGAAAATCTCCGCTACACTGAATCCCACGAATGGGTAAAAATCGACGGTGACACCGCAACCGTCGGCATTACTGATCACGCTCAGGAAGAGTTGACTGACATTGTCTATGTCGAACTGCCTGAAAACGGGCGCGCCGTAGCGAGTGGCGAGGCCTGCGCGGTGGTCGAGTCCGTGAAAGCTGCCAGCGATATCTATGCACCGCTGGCCGGTGAAGTGATCGAAACCAATGGCGAACTGGATAATGAGCCAGTCCTGGTTAATACGTCGCCATACGAAGGCGGCTGGTTATTTAAAATCAAGCTGTCTGATGCGGCTGATGCGGAAAGCCTTTTGGACGCGGCGGCATACTCCAAGCAGATCAGTTAGCCTCCCAGCCGTAACCTATGAGTATGACTTTAGATCAGCAATCAACAGAGGCCACTTCCTTCAGTACCCGGCACATCGGACCGGACCAGTCACAGATCGATAAAATGCTGGACGCCCTGGGCTACGCTTCTATCGACGAGCTATGCCAGACTGCAGTGCCGGAAGAAATTCAGCTGGCCCGCGAACTAAGCTTACCTGAGCCGGCCGGAGAACATGCAGCGCAGCAGGAATTGCGGCAGTTGGCCAACCGCAACCGCTTGGCTACTTCGCTGATCGGGATGGGCTACTACGGGTGCCACACACCACCGGTGATCCAGCGTTGTATTCTGGAAAATCCCGGCTGGTACACCCAGTAT
>CAZHRP010000157.1:0-3182 GCA_964535055.1 uncultured Chthoniobacteraceae bacterium | reverse complement strand
CAGCCCGAGGTTTCACAAGGACGGCTGGAAGCACTATTGAACTTTCAGACGATGGTCTGCGAACTGACGGCCATGGATATCGCGAATGCCTCGCTGCTGGATGAGGCGACTGCAGCGGCTGAAGCGATGGCAATGTGCCTGCGCCTGTGCCGCAAAAAAGATGCTAATGAATTTTTTGCTGCGGATACCTGCCACCCGCAAACTCTGGCGTTGCTAAAAACGCGGGCGGCCCCGTTGGGGGTTCAACTGGTGATTGGTAATCCGCAGGACTTTCAACCTTCGGCTGCTACTTTTGGGGCTCTGCTGCAGACTCCCGATACTTACGGGGTGATCCACGATTGCACCGAGTTCGCTGAGTTATTACACGAGCAGCAGGCGATGCTGGTGGTGGCAGCTGACCTGCTAAGCCTGGCATTGATTCGTCCGCCGGGCGAAATGGGTGCGGATGTAGTCGTCGGCACGACCCAGCGTTTTGGGGTACCGATGGGATTCGGCGGGCCGCACGCGGCATTTTTTGCAGCCCGGGAGGTGGCCAAACGCAGCATCCCCGGACGTGTCGTTGGAGTTTCGATCGACTCCGCAGGACGCACTGCCTACCGGTTGGCCATGCAGACCCGCGA
This sequence comes from uncultured Chthoniobacteraceae bacterium, assembly GCA_964535055.1. GTDB lineage: Bacteria > Verrucomicrobiota > Verrucomicrobiia > Chthoniobacterales > CAKUMP01 > CAYUDZ01. The sequence continues at coordinate 2,562 of CAZHRP010000157.1, read as the reverse complement.
ACAGCACATCAGGCGCGATAAAGCGACCAGTAACATTTGCACCGCGCAGGTATTGCTGGCAGTGATGGCATCGATGTACGCCTGTTATCATGGGCCTGATGGCTTGCGCCGGATTGCTACTTCGGTTCACGAACGGACTTCAATGCTGGCAGCCAGTTTACGCCAGGCAGGCTGGGACGTTTCCCCGGATCATTATTTTGATACCATTGTGGTGTCCGGTAGCTCTAAGCAGATCGCTGATGTCATCGAACGTTCCCAGCAGGCAGCGATCAACTTTCGCAGTATTGGTTCCGATCAGCTTGGCATCTCACTGGACGAGACCATTTCTGATATCGGCCCGATCCTCGAATGTTTTGGTGTGACTGAAACGAGCGAATTTGCAGAATCCAATATTCCCAAAAACCTCGAGCGTACGTCCGCGGCGTTGCGCCACCCGATTTTGTCGAGTTTTCATTCTGAGACCAAATTGCTGCGTTACATCAGGAAGCTGGAATCACGCGACCTGTCGCTGACCACCTCGATGATCCCGCTGGGGTCCTGCACGATGAAGCTTAATGCTGCCGCGGAGATGTTTCCTATTTCCTGGCCGGAATTTGCCAACCTTCACCCGTACGCACCGGTGGCTCAGACAGTGGGCTACCTGGAGATGGCCTGCCAGTTGTGTGGCTGGCTGAATGAGATCACCGGGTTTGCGGCGACCTCACTACAGCCGAACGCCGGTTCCCAGGGCGAGTATGCCGGGTTGCTGGCGATCCGTGCTTACCACCAGTCACGTGGCGACATCGAGCGCAATATTTGCCTGATCCCGACATCCGCCCATGGCACCAATCCGGCCAGCGCCGTCATGGCCGGCATGAAAGTGGTGGCGGTGGATTGCGATGATGATGGCAATATTGACCTTGCGGATTTGCGAGCCAAGGGTGAGCAGCATCGCGAGGCGTTGGCTGCCCTGATGGTGACCTATCCATCCACCCATGGGGTGTTCGAGGCTACGATCAAGGAGATTTGTGCGATCGTGCATGAGGCCGGTGGCCAGGTTTACATGGATGGGGCCAACATGAATGCTCAGGTCGGCCTGTGCCGTCCGGGGGGGTTTGGGGTCGATGTTTGCCATCTGAACTTGCATAAGACATTTTGTATCCCGCATGGTGGTGGCGGTCCGGGTATCGGGCCGATTTGTGTTGCCAAGCATTTGCAGCCATTCCTGCCGGGGCATATCGAACCGGATGGCGCGCCATCTGACTCGGCGGTGGGTCCGGTAGCAGCAGCACCATTAGGCAGTGCCGGTATTTTGCCAATTCCCTGGATGTATATCAGGATGATGGGGGAGCAGGGACTCAAGCAGGCAACCCAGGTCGCTATCCTGAATGCCAACTATGTGGCCCAGCGGTTGGAGTCGGCCTACCCGATTCTCTACCGCGGCAATCGCGGACTGATCGCGCACGAGTGCATCATCGATTGCCGACCGCTCAAGGAACAAACCGGCATCGGCGTCGAGGACATCGCCAAACGCCTGATGGATTATGGATTTCATGCCCCTACCATGTCATGGCCGGTGGCGGGGACATTGATGATCGAACCGACCGAAAGCGAAGACCTCGAGGAGTTGGATCGTTTTTGTGAAGCGATGCTGGCGATCCATGCTGAAGCCATGGCTATCGTAGCCGGTGATGCGGATCGCGATAACAACCCGCTGCGCAATGCGCCGCACACGGCTGCCGACCTGTGTACCGATGACTGGTCCTACCCGTATTCGCGGGAGACCGCTGCTTACCCGGCAAGCTGGCTGCATGATCACAAATTCTGGCCTTACGTTTCGCGTATCGACAGCGTCTATGGCGACCGTCATCTGGTTTGCTCGTGTCCGTCTGTCGAGGAAATGGCACAGGGATAAGCTGCTGTGAATGTTGACTGGTCAACCTGGCAACCGCAGGAGCGGGCGACCCTGTGCTTCATGGTTGAGCCACAACGCATCCTGTTGATCAGAAAAAAGCGCGGCCTGGGGGCCGGCAAAATCAATGGTCCCGGCGGCCGACTCGAGCCCGGTGAGTCGCCACTCGAGTGCGCCATCCGCGAATGCCACGAGGAATTGCATATCACGCCAATCGATCCGGTTTTGGCTGGTGAGCTTTCATTCCAGTTTACCGATGGCTATGCCTTGCATTGCAGTGTATTCAAAGCCGGTAAGTTTACCGGTTCACCGACGGAAACCGAGGAAGCCGTGCCGTTATGGAGCGCGCGGGATGCCATCCCTTACGACCAAATGTGGGCCGACGACCAACACTGGCTGCCACTATTGCTGGACGGCACTTTTTTCTGTGGCCGCTTTGTCTTCGATGCTGATGTGATGCTGACGAAGGAGCTGGATCAGCCAGCTACTCAGCCTGATGCAGTGTGATTTGCTGGAATGGAATTCCCAGCCCGTATTCATTGCAGGCATCGACCTTCGCGGACCGCGCCCAGATTGAGTAGCAGTCGCGCCTCATCGATAAATTTTGGGATCGTATCTTTAGCCCGGATCAATCACAAACTTCGTAGCGAGACGCAGCGTGAGGTGCTTGG
>CAZHRP010000156.1:0-6117 GCA_964535055.1 uncultured Chthoniobacteraceae bacterium | reverse complement strand
CCCGACCGCCGCGATGCACATTGCTGCGGAACTCATCGCCGGTCGCCACCCGGCGCATGGCAGCCACCACGCGGTCGCCAACGACAAATGCCCTGATATCGCGGCCTTTGCTTTCTTTGACAAACTTTTGGATCAGCACGAACTGGCGAGTGCTCTGTAAGGTCTCGATGATTGCCTGGGCCACCTTGTTGGTATCGGCGAGGATGACCCCAACCCCTTGCGTGCCCTCGAGCAATTTGATAATGACCGGGGCACCACCGACCCGTTCGATGGCGGGCAGCACCTCGCTGCGTTTGCGAACAAAGGCGGTGTGTGGCAGGCCGATGTCATGCCGGCTGAGGATCTGCAAGGAATGCAGTTTGTCGCGCGAGCGGGCGATCGCGATCGCCGGATTAATGTTGAACACTCCCATCTGCTCGAACTGCCGCAGCACTGCCAGGCCATAAAAAGTAATCGAGGCACCGATCCTGGGAATCGTTGCATCATAGTGCGACAGCTTTTTGCCACGGAAAAAAAGGTCCGGGTGTTCCTGCTCGATGCCCAGCGAAAAGGCCAGGGTATCCAGCACCTTGACCTTGTGGCCGGCGGCCTCTCCGGCTTCGCGCAAGCGGCGGGTACTGAAGCAGTTTGGTGATCGGGATAGTATTGCAATTTTCATGAGTGTCTCGATGGAGCAGGTTGATGTTTTGGGCTCAGCAGCATTCTTCTGCTGGGGTCGATCTGGAAGTCGTGCAGGGCGGTGCGCCCGAGCAGCATGCGGAACTCCATTTTGTCGCGCGATACCAGCGAGAGCTCGATGATTTTTGTAATCGGCCCGATGTGAACACGGGCGTCAACAAAACAGCGGTGCTGGTAAATTCCATTGCTCGAGCGAACCCGACCCCAGCGCTTGGGGGTAGCTACCACATGTTTGAATCTGGGGTGGAGCTTGGTACCGTGGATCACATCAAAACTGACCCGTCCGGATTTTAACTTTTTGAAGTTTTCGACATGCAGCGCGCTGTTCAACGCCCCGGTGTCCACCTTGGCTTTGATGCCGGGAATCTTCCATTCCGGAAAATCCACCAGCTCACTCCAGCCAATGAGCAGTTTTTTCTTCACTTGCCACTGATATCTGAAGTGCTCAGCCCGTGGCAATGACATTTGTGTCAATTGAGAATTCTATCTTGTGGGACGCAGCAGGCCGTGCTACGCAGATGCCCTATGGACGCAAAAAATATCGAGCAAACAGCCGAGCAAATCAATCAATATGCCGAGCAGGCCATCAGCATGGCACTCGAGTATGCGCCGAAACTGGCCCTGGCCTTAGTCACACTGGTTGTCGGGCTATGGATTATTAAAGCCTTCGGCAAGTGGCTGGGGGCAACCATGCTCAAGCGGGAAGTCGATCCCTCGCTGCGTGGATTTGTCAAAAGCCTGAGTGTCACCGTGCTGAAAATCCTGCTGGCCGTGACCGTCGCCAGCATGGTGGGCATCGAAATGACTTCGTTCATTGCGATCCTCGGTGCCGCTTCGCTGGCAGTCGGGTTGGCGATGCAGGGAACCTTGCAGAATTTTGCCGGCGGCGTGCTGATCCTGCTGCTGAAGCCGTTCAAGGTCGGGGACTTTATCGAGACCGGCGACTATGCCGGCTCAGTCGAAACCATCCAGATTTTTCATACCACTCTGGTCACTCCCGACGGCAACCATGTGATCCTGCCCAATTCCTCGATTTCGTCGGCCTCGCTGATCAATTTTTCGACCCACCCGACCCGCAAACTCGACCTGGTGATGGGGATTGCTTACGACGACGATATCGACCTCGCCCGTAAAACATTGCTTGGACTGGTCGACGCTGATGACCGGGTGCTGGATGAGCCAAAACCCGAAGTCCTGCTGACTGAGCTGGGTGACAGTTCGGTCAATCTGACCCTGCGCTGCTGGCTGAAAAATGAGGACTTCTGGCCAGCCAGCTTCGAGCTGCGCGAAAAAGGTAAAAAAGCCTTCGACGCTGCCGGCTTGAGCATTCCCTTCCCGCAGCGTGACGTGCATTTGTATCAAGCGAAGTGAAGTCAAAGAGGCCCGCGAAGAGCGCGAAGAATCACGAATCCGGGTACACCTAATACGAGCTCATTCATACGACGCTACACCCAAGCTTTTTGCTATCTTTAAGATCCTCGCTAATAAAGAGTAAATTAATGAAACGAATTCTCTCCGGTATCCAGCCTAGCGGTGCGGCGCACATCGGCAATTATTTTGGCATGATGCGAGCGGCGATCGACCTGCAGCAGGATAGCGAGGCTTATTATTTTATTGCCGATTACCATGCGTTGACGACGATTCGTGACCCGCAGGAGTTGCGTGCTAATGTCAATTCGGTGGCACTCGACTTCCTGGCCTGCGGATTAGACCCTGAGAAGGCTGTCTTTTACCGCCAGTCGGATGTCCCTGAAGTCAATGAACTGGCGTGGATATTGAGTACTTTGACACCAATGGGGCTGCTTGAACGCTGCCACAGTTATAAGGACAAGCTGGCGCGCGGGTTACCGGCTTCGCACGGGTTGTTTGCGTATCCGGTTTTGATGGCGGCAGACATCCTGATCGTTGATAGTGACATTGTGCCGGTCGGGCGTGACCAGAAACAGCATATCGAGGTGGCGCGCGATATTGCCGTCAAAATCAATGAATGCTACGGCGAGATTTTGCGCCTGCCGGAGCCCGAAATCCGCGATGAGGTGGCGGTTGTCCCCGGTCTGGACGGCCAGAAAATGAGTAAAAGTTACGATAATACCATTCCATTATTCCTGCCGGAGAAAAAGCTGCGAAAGCAAATCATGAAAATCGTGACTGACTCGACTGCGGTCGAAGAGCCGAAAAATCCGGACGATTCCACGATTGTTGCGCTCTATCGTTTGTTTGCAGATGAATCCGAAGTAAACATGATGGAAGCCGATTTTCGTGCCGGAGGCATCGGCTATGGTGACTTCAAACAGCGGCTATTTGAAAAAATTCGCGACTATTTTGCGCCAATGGCTGAACGCAGGGTAGAGTTGGAACAGGATCCGGAGACGGTTGAAAAAGTATTGCGTCAGGGTGCTGAACGAGCCCGTGATCTGGCTGGCGCGACACTGGCCCGGGCCCGTAAAGCGGTTGGATTGCGATGAACGTGACCAAACCGCGTGATATTCTCGGAGTTTACCGGGCGGCGTGTGGAGCGTGGCTGGGGATTGCTCTGTATCTGGCTTTTGGAATCACCAAGACATTGTTTGCAATTTATCCTTCGCACCAGGCAGGTGAAATTACCGCATTATTATTTCCGCCGTACTATATCAGCCTCTACATGGCCGGTTCCATCGCAGCTATTGCCATGGCATTAAGCCACGCGGTGTGCCCACGCTGGAAACCCTGCCTGATCCTCATTCTTATCGCTTTGATATTCATCGGCACGGTCGACTTTAAGATCACCCCGGTGATGCAGGCATTATCCTTGCCCGCAGATCGGCCGCAATTTGGCAGGCTACACGGCTTAAGTATGATTCTGAATTTGTTAGCGCTGCTAGCTGTTGCTGTCGCCCTGTTGCTCGGACGACGGGGTGCTATCTCCTATCAAGTTGGCGAAGAACAGTCGTCCGGCTGAAGTCTTGAGGGTACTTGAAATTTCGATATCGACGTGCTGGCCGATGCGCGTGGCAGCATTATTCACGACAATCATGGTTCCATCTTCTATGAAGCCGACGGCCTGGTGAGGATCCTTGCCTTGCTTGGTTAATAGCAGCTGCAGTTTTTGTCCCGGGGTAAGCGGTGGTCGGATGGCGCTCTGCAATTCATTGAGGTTCAGCACTACTACATTTTGCAGGCGTGCCACCTTGGCCAGCGGTGTGTCGTTGGTCAGCAAGCGGGCCCCCAATTGACCGGCAACATTGGCAAGCTGCTGATCAACTGCCAGGGCGCTGGGAACGGCGCTTTTATGGATTGTAACATCAAACTCTGACGACCTTTCCATCAGGCTGATATTATCGAGGCCACGGCGGCCGCTTTCCCGTTTGTGTGAGTCGCTCGAGTCCGCCAATTGCTGCAATTCATCAATCACGAAGTCGGGGATTACGACCGAGCCACTCAAAAACCCGGTTTCGACGATGCGTGAGATTCTGCCATCGATCAGGATGTTGGAATCGACCACGATCGGTGCGTCGTGTACCGACTGACGGGCAAAGCGAACGTACGGAATAATCAGCGAAAATTCATCGCGGTTGCTGCGCATGGCCAGCATCATGCCCAGATAGCCAAAAATCGTGTAGATGAACAGGCTGATCGCCCAGGCAATATCTTCGGGCAGATATTTCAGTATATCCGATGCTGTCAGCAGGCGCGAGAATACCAGGCCCAGGATCAAGCCAAATGTGGCCGAGGAAAATGCCCGCAATGAAAAGCCGTGTAACAGGCGGTCGAACAATACCAGAAGCAGGCCGAAAATCAGTCCGAGGATGATACCTGCCACAGTATTGCCAGAGAGTTCGTAGCCGGCAAATGCGCCAATAGCAGCAGCAAAGATCACGAATAACGTGCGCAGCAGATTAGTTGTCGTATTTGGGGTCATCAAAATTTACCTGCGTGCAGGGTTGCCTCCCCGCGGTGTCGGTTGGGTCGAGGGCTCAACTCGCTGCTCACCGGCTGCAGAATCACGGTAAAAAATCACACCATGCTCTTTCAGGTTGGAGATCAGGGCCTCCAGATCTTCAGCCAAGGTTTCGTCGGCGATCAGCCTGCCGATGATTCCTCTGCCGGCTGAGGTTTGCTCGACTAAGCTATTGATGGTAGCCAGTGCATCACGGGCGTTCTGCATGGCGACGCGCACGTCTTCCCCGGCCAGCTTGGCTGAAACCATCGCCTCGTCAGCCCTGAGTACTGTACGATTAGCATTGTCGAGAATATCATCCACCCGTTCACCCGAAGCAGCAATTGCAGCAGTGGTTTTTTCGATATTTTCCGAAGAACTGCGAAAACTATCGAGCAACACCTCGACGTCCTCGACGTTGCTGTCGCTTAAAATTTCCTGATCAACTCTGCGTCGCGCAAATCCGCCAGCAGGTCGGTGCCTTCACGAGTTAAGTCATCGATGCCAGCCTGCCGACTACCGGCCACCGTGGTACCGGCTTCAAGCAACTCGCCACTCACTTCGGAAGGCGGGATAACGTCAACGAAGCGGTCGCCCAGCAATCCGGAACTACCCACCTGAAATTGGGATTCACTGGGAATCCCTACGTCGGAGTAGATTTGCAGTTCGACTCTTACACCGGTTGCTTTTTGCAAGGCGACAGGATCATTGGTGATAGTAGGAATGCTGGAAACCCAGCCAATCCTGGCCCCATTAAATAGAACATTCGAGTCCTTCAACAAGCCGCTGGCATTTTCGAACTCGACGACGATCAGGTAATTTTCACGCAGACCTTCGCCGAGCCGACTGAAGCTGAGCGTCATCACGGCGATCAGGATGATACCGATCAATACGAATAAGCCGACTTTGATTTCGACATGTCGTTCATCAACATTCATTGCGCATTGCTCTCCTGTGGTTGTTCGGCGGCAGTCGAACGTCCTTCCACAAAGTCTTTAATAACCGGATCCTGGGCCTGACGCAATTCATCCGGGGTGCCGGTGAAATAAATTTGACCATCGCGCAGGTACGCGACCCGGTCAGCTATGTGAAACACACTCTTCATGTCATGGGTGACCACAATCGATGTCACATTGAAGCGGCTTTGCAAGTGTCGAATCAAATGGTCGATGCTATCAGCTACCACCGGATCGAGTCCGGCGGTCGGCTCATCATACAATATGCAACGTGGCTGGCTGACGATCGCGCGTGCCAGGGCAACCCGCTTTTTCATGCCACCCGAGAGGTTGACCGGCATTTTGTTTTGCTGGCCATCGAGCGAGACCACGGCTAGCGCGTCGGTAACTTTGCGGGATATCACTTGCTCATCACGCTCACCGGTCTCGCGCAATGGGAAGGCGACATTTTGCTCGACTGTCATCGAGTCAAACAGCGCGCCGTTCTGAAAGAGCATGCCGATTTGCTTACGAATCGGGCCGAGCTGTCGCTCTCCCAGTCGGGTGATATCGGTATCACCGCAAAGG
>CAZHRP010000155.1:0-6189 GCA_964535055.1 uncultured Chthoniobacteraceae bacterium | reverse complement strand
AAATATCTGCCGCACATCGCTGGATGGCGCGTCCGGTAAATCCGCAATATTGGTTACCGTACTCTTTTTGGCTGCCCTGATCTGGCCAGTCTCCAGGTCCACTGCTGCCGGTAATATGGCCCTGGCTTCAGCGCGGTCACGAACAACTACTTCCTCCAAGACCGTCATACCCTCCAGTGACTCTTGGTTATCTTGAGATTGAGCCGACATGATGCTCAAAACCATACTCAAAAAAACGCCCCCAATAAATCCTGCCAAAATTCCAATTTCTACCTGCGCTGGTAGCCGACAATATATGTATTTTCCGTTTATTCATTCCATGGGTGTAAACGAACATGAGACTCAGTTGCAATAAAAATTTCATTTATTGTGAGTAATTTGTAAATATGTTTCAGATGATTTAAGGAGCTGCTGAGGGGCGTGAGAATTTTGTCAGAATGATTGCTGTTCGAGAGATGGGTAGTTAGGCTGATGCAATGGCATTAGGTGACATGATCTGGCCGGCATTTTGTGCGGACGCACTGAGCCTCGGGCCGCATTGGGTTTACAACCAGGAAAAGCTGGCGCGGTTATATCCTGAAGGGGTGCTGCGTTATGATGAGCCGCGCTCGAGTTATCACGAAGAAAAGCGTGCGGGTGATTTGACGCATTACGGTGAGCAGATGCTGGTATTAATGCGCAGCCTGGTATTGCGCCAGAGCTTCGACCTGGATGGCTGGGTAGATGACTGGCAGCGTTTTTGGGAAGACCAGCCGCGCAGCTATATGGACACTGCGACCAGTGAGACCCTGGATTATCTTGGTGGCAAACGCCGTGAGTTATCTTCCAGTAATGATCTCGGCGGAGCTGCACGGATCGCGCCGATATTGGCATTGTTGGCTGATGTGCCATTAGCGCAGCGGATCGAAGCGGCACGCTTACAAACGCAAGTGACCCATGGTGATCAGGGGGTAGTGGATGCGGCAGAATATTTCACCAGAGTCGTGGATGCAATTATGTCCGGTGATGAAATTGCAGCAGCACTGGAGACTGCGGCGCGGGTCGAGTATCAGAAACTTGATGCACGCGGATTGCTGGAGAAAGCGCGTGAGCATGTGGGTTTGGATGCGTTGGAAGCTGGCGATAAGTTGGGCCTGACTTGTCATTTGCCGGAAGCTTTTCCATTGACCCTTTGTTATCTTTTAAAATATGCCAATAACCCGGTAGCATGTTTGAGTGCCAATGCCATGGCCGGTGGTGATAGCGCGGCGCGGGGCATGCTTCTGGGGCTGATGTTTGGGGCAGCCATGGGTACGGCGTGGTTGCCGACGGTGTGGCTGGATGAACTGATTGCCGGGCGTGAGATTGAGGCATTGATGACTTTGGCTGCTCCCGGGGCGCGTGACTTCTACAGCGAGAATCTCGAGATTCTGCATCCTGCAGGGCATCGGCTGGCGGCGGTATTGGATCGCCCTAACAGCACGTTTCGTGCGGTTGCGCTATATGCTCATTGCTTTACCTGCGGCAAAAATCTGCGAGGTGCGACACGGGTGGCACGGCTCCTGGCAGGCGCTGGAATTGCAACTTTGCGGATCGACTTTACCGGGCTGGGAGCAAGTGGTGGCGATTTTTCGCAGACCGGTTTCATATCCAATGTCGAGGACTTGACGATAGCAGCGCAGTGGCTGGACGATAATTTGCGCGCTCCGAGGATCCTGATCGGCCATAGCCTTGGTGGTGCGGCCGTGCTGGCCGCTGCAGCGGAGATAAAATCGGTGCGCGGGGTAGCGACTATTGGTGCGCCATGCGATCCGGCCCATGTGACCCACCTGCTGGGGAATAATCTCGAGCAAATCAGAAGTTGTGGGGTAGCAGAAGTTCAGTTGGCCGGACGTAAATTTCGGGTTGGCAAAGACTTTCTCGACCAGTTGGAAAATCTCAGTCATGCCGAGACGATTGCGAGACTGCGCTGTGATCTCCTGATCATGCATAGCCCGAGCGATAAGATTGTCAGCATTGAACAGGCGCGCTGTATCTATGAAGCAGCCAATCACCCCAAGAGCTTTTATTCACTTGCCGGAGCCGACCACCTGCTCAGTGACCCGCGGCATGCCGACCACGCCGCCGCTGTCATTGCTGCATGGGCAGGTCGGCTGTGAGAAGATCTTATAATATCATGGCAACAGGCATACTCGCTTTAGTGCTCATTACTTAAATGGTTTATTAGCACTAGCCAGTGCACTATTAATATTCAGTAAGTCTTGTTGATGATTCGATAGAATCTCTGAGGACTAGTATCAGCATCAGGGTCTTGAAAATTCAAGCTTTCCGGAATGCCAGCGCCTTCAAACTCCAGTAAGACATCGAATGGTTGTTGCGAGCCGAGATCACTTGAGGCTTGGAGTAGGAAGGTTTGATTTGCTGGTAGTTCATGTTGAAACGTTCCAGCACCGTTAGGTTTGTCTACTACCAGGCGTAACAACTCAGAGTTGCTAACTATTTCTACTTCCTGATCCGCGAGAACTCGTTCAGTAGAGGCACTAGTAAAAGAGGCTGAGTTTTCACTATCCTTATGAGCAAATACTCGGCAAGCAATTCGCTTGCCTCTTTCATTGGATGTCAAAGTTAATGCAGAATCTGTAGCACCATCAATAGGGGCAAGATTCGCCAGCCATTGATAACTGAAAAAGTCTGGAGCAACATGCGGGGAACCCGGGTCGCAGACTAGTTGTTTGCCGACTATAGCATTACCTCTGATTGTTGGTGGGTGGTTAATATCAAAGCGTGGGGCGCTGGTATTGTAGGGGTGAGGGATTGACGCACATAATACTTCTGCCTGTACCTTCTCGCCATTATCACTTTGATGTATAAGGAACCTTTTTGACGAATTATCATCGTCATAGAAACCATAAGCAACGGTTTCGTCATAGGTACCGTTGTCTACCAAATTATGCGTATCTGACCAAAAATCGACGAATTTCCAATTATTGTTCAGAGCAATCTCCGCTGTGGCATCACGATCTTCACTGCTTTTAGCATATCCCCAACCGTTTATATAGGAACAAACCACCATGGTAGCCCCTGTTGCAGCTTCGATTTCCTGAAAAAACTCTTCCACTTTGAGGTAAAAGCCTTCGGTATCTCCAACCTCTAGTCCTAGTGAAGACCACATTCTTGTATCCTGCCCACCGACTCCCATGCCGCCAGGAGGATCAACAGTGTAAACAAAATAGCGTTCTTTCCAAGGCAGGGTATTTAACGTAGCTATAATATCATTTTTGAGCTCGTAGTGCTGAGAAAACGAGCTCCCACCCATCCAGTAGTCAGATATCCCCAAGACGTAACCACCGGCAAAATTATTGCGCCAAGCTCCGCCTTGTGGGCCAAGATTCATAGTGTAATTCCATCTGTTTGCAGTAGTGCTGTCGCCGAGTGAAACTAATGCTGGTACAGTATTCCAGTTGCTCAGTATTTCTGTTGTAAATGGTGCAATTCGCACATCTTGCGTAGCTCTCTCGTTTAAACCTTGGTCAAATGCAACCACCATGTAAAATGCAACATTGGATAAAAGCCAGCTGTCGCTGGCATTGTCGGCAGTTCCTCCGATTCTGACATACTCATGGTTATTATATACCATATCTGAATAAATTTGGGTTTTTGCCGAGAAGGTTACATTAAGTTTGAAGGTTAAAGACGCATCATATGAAAAAGAACCAAACTGGTTGCCATTGATAATCCTGGTTCCTCCACCTTGCGGAAATTTGTTAAGATTGTTAGAAGCGCCATCTCTGGAACTTAGTAACTTAGTGCCGTCTGTATATTCAGCCAGCAAGGGGCCACGCTCCGTTGTACTTACCGCGTCTCTGAGCGCTAGCAGGTTGTTAGTTGTGTTAGAACTTTTTTTTGGTACCAAATACTCCAACTCCAGCTTGATTCACCAGCTGTCGGATTAGGGCCACGCAAGAATTTGCTAGTAGACGTAGTGAGCATGTAATTAGGACCGGCAACCGGCGATTCTGAAAAGTCGCCAACTGCTGTCATTGGGCCTCCGATTACACATTCTAGTTGGTCTTGTTGATTGTAATCCAAGCCCCCAAGCCAAAGGAAAACGGGTTTCGTGCCAGCTGCAGTGCTCAATTCGGTAAGCATGGCATCGATTTGTTCGGCTTGCTGATCGCCTATGCCAGAGCGTTGCTGATAAGCCGCTACTTCATCGGATAACACGCCTTGGCTGGTAGAAGCTAAAACCCCCAACGCCGTAATTATCAATAACAGTGCTCTGAGATTAATTTTAACATTTTTAAATACAAGGTACATGGGGTATGATGAGTAAATGCTTTAAATAAAACAGGCTACATTAATAGTGCATGTTGTTTATGTATTGCATAAAGCTGATCGAATTTCTGATAAAAGTCTGTCATTTTTTGACTATCTGATAAAATCGTTGAGAGCTGGATACTGCTTTAGGATCTACGAAGTTGAGGCTGTCCGGGTACCCTGAGCCATTAAATTCCAGTAGAATTTCGAATGGTTGTTGTTGGCCCAAATCATCCGAGGCCTTGAGGTAAAAGACAGTATCAGCAGGTAAGTTGTGCTGGAATGTGCCCGCTCCAGTGGCGGTATCGACGGTCAGGCGCAGCATTTTCGGGCTGCCTGAGAGTATGATCTCGTGAGTTCCTCTAACCCTTTCGGTGGGAGCAGAAGTGAAAGAAGCCGGGTTCTTATTGTGCTTATGGGCTGTGACTCGACAAGCAATGCGCTTGCCCTTTTCATTGGTAGTGAGAAGCAGTACGGATTGGGTGGCGCCAGTAATTGGTGCAAGATCAGCGAGCCATTGATAACTGTACGAGTCCGGAGCGACATGGGGGATACCAGGGAAACAGGTCAGTTGGTTGCCGACTTTAGCTTCGCCGACAATGGCAGGTGGGTTGCTGGTGTCGAAGCGCGGGGCATCAATGTTGAAGGGGTGCGGGATTGATGAGGTCAGGACCTCGGCCTGTATCAACCTGCCTTCATTTGACTGGTGGATCAGGAATCTCTTCGAAAATGGATCGTCGTTGCCATAGAAGCCATAGCCGAGAGTTTCATCATAAGTGCCATTATCAACTAAATTGTGCGGGTCTGTCCAAAAATCGACGAATGTCCAGTTGTTGTTCCGCGCAACTGCAGCAATCGCATCGCGATCGGCACTACTTTTACCATATCCCCAACCATTAATATAAGAGCCAACTACCATGTTAGCTCCGGTTGCAGCTTCGATTTCCTGAAAAAACTCTTCTACCTTCCGATAAAAGCCGTCAATGTCACCGACCGTCAGACCCAGCGAGGCCCACATATTCACGTCCTGCCCGCCGACTCCCATACCACCCGGCGGGTCGACTGTATAGACGAAATAGCGTTCCCCCCATGGCAGGGAATTTAAGGTAGTTATGATATCTTCTTTCAGACTGTAATGCCATGAGAATGACTTGCCTCCTTGAACGTTATCGCTAACGTTCAAGACATTACCTCCGGCAAAATTTTGGTACCAGGCTCCACCCTGAGCACCCAGGTTCATGGAATAATTCCAGCGGGTAGCAGTAGTGCTGTCCCCCAATGATACGAAGGCAGGAACAATATTCCAGTCGCTTAATAATTTAGCTCGAAATGGTGCAACCCGGACCTTTTGTGTCGCTTCCTCGTCAAGTTCCCGGTCAAATGCAACCACCATGTAGTAAGCGGCATTCGATAAATGCCAACTAGCGGTGGCATTGTCGTAAATACCACCAATTCTGATGTAGGGGTGGTTGTTGTAGACAGTGTCCGTATAATTTTGAGTCCTGGCCGAGAAGGTTGTGCTCAGTTTGAAAGTTGCTGAAGAATTATAGGAAATTGAAGCAAACTGGTTGCCATTTATTATTCGCGGACCGTTGCCTTGTGGGAATTTGTTGTTGTTGACGTTAGTTCCATTAGAAGAGGTCAGTAATTTGACACCGTCACTGCTGAAATCTGCTAACTGTGGTCCGCGTTCGAAGGAATTATATGGATTGCGCAAAGCTAACAGGTTGTGCGTAGTCGCGCGGTCTCGCAGTTGGTACCAGGTGTTCCAACTCCATTTGGATAAACCGGCGGTCGGATTAGGCCCGCGCAGGAACTTGCTGGAACGAGAGACACGTATGTAGTTGGAGCCGGCGGCGGGTGGGTTTGGATACCCTCCAACCTGTGTCATCG
>CAZHRP010000154.1:2607-6214 GCA_964535055.1 uncultured Chthoniobacteraceae bacterium | reverse complement strand
GATAAGACCTGCATCACCCGACGAATCTCTTCATCGCGCCCGATTACCGGATCGATCTTCCCCCTGCGCGCCTGCTCGGTCAAATCCTGCCCATACTTTTCCAAGGTCTGATATTTCCCTTCCGGGTCCTGGTCAGTCACCCGTTGCGAACCACGCACTTGCTGGAGAACTTCGAGTAATTGCTGGCGCGATACCCCCATTTCCTTCATCAGGCGACCGGCTGGCGTGTCGCTGTCAACCAATGCCAACAGAAAATGCTCGGCGCTAATAAACTCGTCCTTGAGGCCGGCCATCTCCTTCTCGGCTTGCTCCATCACTTTGCGCAAGCCATCCCCCAGCATGAGCTGCCCACCCTGAACCTTCGGCAGCTTCGCCACCTCCTGCTCGATCCGCTGCTCGACGGATGCCGCCGGCACTGCCAGCTTCTCAAAAAGCGGTTTGATGATGCCGTCCGGCTGACGCAGCAAGGCCAGCAGAAAATGCTCGGCCATCAGCTGCTGGTTAGCGTTCTCATTGGCAATGTTCTGCGTCTCATTCAACGCCTCCTGCATTTTGCGGGTGAATTTTTCCGGTCTCATAATGATATTTTTACCACGAAGAACACGAAGTTCACGAAGGAAATTCAGAGGACAAATACAGTATATTTTTACCGTGCAACGATTCTCCGCTGTCGGAATATTTAACTGTTATTAGAATTTCTGATTTACGCCAGTTCGCATATTGATTAATTAACACACATGGCAAATCCTGAATTTTATTACCAAAACCCATTCCCTCTTGGTTCAGATGAAACTGAATACGAGTTGGTCAGTTCAGAGCATGTTTCTGTCAGCCAATGCATGGGTAAAGACATCCTGGTTGTGCAGCCTGAGGCGTTGACCGAGCTGGCGAATGAAGCCAGCAAGCGAATTTCCTTCATGCTGCGCCCTGCCCACCTCGAGCAGGTGGCAGCCATCCTGGACGACCCTGAATCGAGCAACAACGACCGTGCCGTTGCATTGACTTTATTGCGCAATGCCGAGGTTGCCAGTAATGGGATTCTGCCATTCTGCCAGGATACGGGCACTGCGACAATCGTCGCCAAGAAGGGTCAGCAGGTTTGGACCGGTGGCGGCGATGAAGAAGCACTCTCGCATGGTATCTTCAAAACCTACACCGAAGAAAACCTGCGCTATTCGCAAACGGTTCCAGTTTCGATGTTCGAGGAAAAGAATTCCGGCACGAACCTGCCCGCCCAAATCGACATCTATGCGGTTGACGGTATGGAATATAAATTTCTATTTGTTGCGAAAGGTGGCGGATCAGCCAATAAGACATTCCTTTACCAGCAAACCAAAGCACTGCTCAACCCGGCCAGTCTCGAGCAGTTTATCACCGAGAAGATGACCTCATTGGGTACTGCCGCCTGCCCACCTTATCATCTGGCAGTTGTGATCGGCGGGACTTCTGCTGAAGCCAACCTGAAGAATGTCAAGCTGGCCTCAACCAAATACCTCGATGCTTTGCCGACGCAGGGCAATCTTCATGGCCAGGCATTTCGCGACTTGGAATGGGAGGCTAAAATCCTCGAGATCGCCCGCAATTGCGGGATCGGTGCTCAGTTTGGTGGCAAGCATTACGCGCTGGATGTGCGGGTCATCCGCCTGCCGCGCCACGGCGCATCCTGTCCGGTCGGGATCGGTGTCAGTTGTTCCGCCGACCGCCAGGCTAAAGCTAAAATCACCCGCGACGGTATCTTTATCGAGAAACTCGAGCGTAATCCCGGCCGCTTCATCCCGGCAGAAGCCCGCAATACCGACCCGACTGCAGGCGCCGTCAAAGTTGACCTCAACAAGCCGATGCCGGAAATCCTCGCCGAACTGGACAAATACCCGATCACGACCAGGTTGGTGCTCACCGGCACCATCATTGTCGGCCGCGACATTGCGCACGCCAAACTCAAGGAACGCATCGATAGCGGTGAAGGCTTACCGGATTACATCAAGAATCACCCGATCTATTATGCTGGACCCGCCAAGACTCCGGCGGGAATGCCATCCGGATCATTCGGACCGACCACCGCCGGTCGCATGGATAGCTATGTCGATCTCCTGCAATCCCATGGTGGCTCGATGATCATGCTGGCTAAGGGAAACCGCTCGCAGCAGGTCACTGATGCGTGCAAAAAGTATGGCGGCTTTTACCTCGGCTCGATCGGCGGCCCGGCCGCCCTACTGGCCCAGGATAATATCAAAAAAGTCGAATTACTCGAGTACCCGGAACTGGGCATGGAGGCCATCTGGAGGATCGAAGTGGAAAACTTTCCGGCCTACATCCTGGTCGATAATAAGGGCAACGACTTCTTCAAGCAGCTGCGCGAATGCCCGGTGGGAAATTGAAGAAAAGACATCAGCTCAAGGATCGATTTTATTAACCACGAAGAGCACGAAAAACACGAAGAATTGACTCAGTTGAAAAGACACACCTTTTCATTACATCACTTATTTTGGATGCGTTAAAGTTACCATGAATCCCGCTCGGATTTTCGGCAGCCTCATCTAGACCGAATCATTGCAGCACCTCCGGTCACACGCGGGTAATGATCTTCAAATTCTTCCCCATCGCGCTCTCCGTGGTGAAATAATAAGTTCGTATGGACAGTTATGAGTAGTGACAGTGTTCCCTTATCTGCCCTCAAAAATCCTTATATCAGGTACTCACCCCATCGCCCCAAACCACACCACTAAACCTCCTGATATACACACTCTTTGTCATACTTATAAGTACTGTTCTGCTGAATAAACAAATACCCACCATCGTCTATCCTGCACCGTCCTCTGCTCTGTAGACCGTCCGCAGATATTGGTTCGCAACGGGGCAAATCCGTTGCAGCTAACGATCACCAAAGAAGCAGAACAAGCCGGCGCTGGACAACCCGCTACCCGTTCCGAGTCGGATTCGGAGGGTAGCGACAAACCTCAACCAGAATCGGAGGGGCGCTCCCGGTAGCGGGTGGCAGGCCTTCGACGTTTAAATAATGAAGCGCTTGCCCATGGCGTTGGCCCTCTTTCTGTCTCCCGCGTGTTTTCTCGGCGCAGAGACCCTCGTTTCTCAGGCTCCCAACGGCAAATTTAGCCTATATGCCACTGGTGATCCTGCTCCAAAGGTTCGGGTTATTGACGGCCAGCGTGTTGACGGCGATCCAATGTCCGCCGAACGCGGACTTCAGATCGAGGTTAGAGACACGGAGGGTCGGGTCATTCATGAGCGACTAGAAGCACTACCGCCTGTTTCGGCGGTGTGGAGCACCGACTCAAAGCACGTCATCATACATGGCCACGGCTACCGTCACCACCAGAGCCACCAGCTATTCGCTATCAGTGCGAAGGGAGTAAGAGAGGTTCCAATGCCGAAGGATGCATTGCGGGCGGTTCTCGCTAAAGATTCCCAAGATGCATCAGTGCGTGAGTGGGATGCCAGTTTGGACGATCCACCTTTTCCGTTTGACGAGAAGAAGTGGCTCTTTTACCCGATGAATTGGACTGCCGATGGCCTTCTGAGGATAGGTGTGACCGAACTCGCTAGAAATCCCTCACAGCCCCATCCGTTCCAGCAACAGGTGTGTTCC
>CAZHRP010000154.1:0-2597 GCA_964535055.1 uncultured Chthoniobacteraceae bacterium | reverse complement strand
AGAAGCTTCGTTCCTACATGATTCATGTTGATCTTTCCGAGCAGGTGACGCCTGTTAGACTTACAGCCACTTCACAGGAAGCTCGTTCAAAGCACGAGACAGTTTGGGAGGTTCATCATAAATCGAAATAGATTACGAGCGAACAAATCGGTGGACTCAAAAAACATGCCACTCAATACGCGTTTACCAGTCTGGGGGTCGGTCCCTACCAATGCCGTTGGAAACATATACAAAACCTAATGAACACTTTCCAATCAATCAATGCCCTCACCTGCACAATGGTTGCTGCCGCTTCGGTCGCCGTTCAGATTGCGTGCGCCAAAGAATCGGCGACTCCTGCCCAAGCCCGAATGATCGCCAAGGAAGCCTACCTCTACGCCAATCCGATGGTGGATAACTACCGTGTCTTCTACGGTTCCTTCGTGGACGAGACGGATCCGGAATACAAGACGCCGATTAACCAACTCGTGAATCTGGCGCGGGTCTACACGCACGAAGAGCGGGCCGTGCAGACACCCAACTCGGACACGCCCTACAGCTGGCAGGCCCTGGAACTGCGCGCCGAGCCGTATGTGCTGAAGGTGCCGGAGATCGAGGAGAAGCGCTATTTCAGCATCCAGCTCATCGATCTCTACACCCACAATTTTGCCTACATCGGCAGCCGCGCGACCGGCAACGGTGGCGGTCATTTCCTGATCGCGGGACCGGACTGGAAGGGCGATGTGCCCGAAGGCATTACCAAGGCGATCCACGCGGAAACGGAACTGGTGATCGCGATCTACCGGCCAACTCTTCAACCCGACTGACATCGAGAACGTAAAGGCCGTCCAGGCCGGCTA
The DNA here is from genome assembly GCA_964535055.1 of uncultured Chthoniobacteraceae bacterium. Lineage (GTDB taxonomy): Bacteria > Verrucomicrobiota > Verrucomicrobiia > Chthoniobacterales > CAKUMP01 > CAYUDZ01. The sequence goes on along the minus strand of CAZHRP010000154.1, from coordinate 1,758 downwards.
CCAGGTGCAGCCCTTGTCCGCGTTTCTCGGCCAACCGGTGCCCGAGTCCGCGCCTGCCATCGACTTCATCGAGCCGTTGACACGCGAAGAGATCACCCAATCGCCCAAGGTCTTCGAGCAATTGAATTTCGTGCTGCAGTTCTGCCCCACGCATCCTTCCGAACAGGACCTCATGGCCCGGTTCGCCCGACTCGGGATCGGGGAGCTCTTTCATGATCGGAAGATCGCCTCTGCCAACGAGCCGCAAACGGTGATCCGGCCCAGCCAGGACCACTACAACTTCGCCTATGCCGCACCGGGCAAGTATGAACTGACCAAGGAAGAGGTCGGCACGCGCTTCGCGATGCTCCTTTTCCGCACCTTCGTCGATGCAGGCGATCCCGACGATACCACGCGGGCTCATGCGGTGCAGGATGGTATCGTCATCGAGGGCGGCGGAAAGGGGCCGTTTGAGGCACCGAATTGGGATCTAGAAGCCCTTGCCAAGGCACGGAAGGCGGTCAACGACCTTGCCGGGGTGGTCGGTCTTGATGCCAGCAAAGCTTTTGGCCGCAAAGGCGAAATCGACCCGCTGAACCACTTGGTGGGAATTGCGGGCTGGGCCGGGCAACCCGCCATAACGGCCAGCGCCTTTGTTGATGCCGTAGAGAAGAACGACGGCAAGACGCCCCATGTGGTCACGGTCAAAGACGTGCCGGTGGACGCCTTCTGGTCGATCACCGTTTACGACGCGGATGGATTTCTTGCCCCGAATGACCTTAACCGCAATAGCTACAACAACACCTCGGCCACGCCAAACGACGATGGTTCCTTCACGATCCATTTCGGCGGAGACCCCAAGGCCAAGAATTACCTGCCAATCACCGAAGGCTGGAATTACACGATTCGCCTCTACCAGCCGCGGGAGGAGATTCTGGACGGCTCGTGGACTTTTCCTGCAATCAAACCTTCGAGCGAGCAGTGAAGAGCGATCCGAACAAAGTCGAGTCACCTAACCTCTTACAGTGCCGCTCGTTCCACGCTCTGCTTCCAGAGGTAGGTGCTCTCCACGTTGTGAAAAACCAGAAAAATGAAGCCAACAGTTTACATAGAAACGTCAATTCCATCGTTTTACTATGAAACTAGGCAGGAGCCCGAATTCGTGGCCATGCGAAACTGGACAAATGAATGGTGGTCCTTTTACAAAAACAGATATTTGTGTTTCACCTCGGATGCGGTTGTCGCAGAGCTCAGCCGGGGCAACTTCCCAAAACAAAATGAAAAATTAGAATTGTTGGCGGGAATGGAACAATTGGAAATCAATCGGGCGATCCAGGAGATTGTCGATGTCTACGTCGAAAACTTTTTGATGCCGAAGAACCATCTCGGGGATGCACTTCATTTGGCGATTGCATCGTTTCATAAAATCGATTTTCTCTTGACCTGGAATTGCACGCATCTTGCAAATGCCAACAAAAAAGCCCATATTAGTAGATTGATTGCAAAGTTGAAGATTTTCACGCCCGACTTGGTAACACCTTACGAAATGTTGGAGGACTAATACCATTGAACGAAACCATAGCAGAGATCAGAAAGGCAAGAGAAGAAATTTCAAAGGAATGCGGCTATGACTCCAAGCGCCTTGTCGACTTTTATATCGAGCGCCAAAAGAAGAAATCACAACCAGCCGGTAGTGCTTACTCCGATACCGCGCCGGTCGTTCCTCCCTCTGCTCCATCGGAGTAGCACACATCGACGTTGGGCGAGGCTTGCAATCAT
>CAZHRP010000153.1:983-6229 GCA_964535055.1 uncultured Chthoniobacteraceae bacterium | reverse complement strand
CATCGACAGTTGCTCGATCCTCGGCATGGCGTCCGGTGCCATGCAGTCCCCGGTCAAAGCATTCACTATCAGTTTCGATAGCGATGAATACGATGAAGCAGTAATCGCCCGCGAGATGGCGGCCGCCACCAACGCCAACCAGGATGTCATCAACCTTAAGGCGGCAGAACTTTATGGCGATAATTACATTCGCACCGTGTGGCATGCGGAAAGGACATTTTACAATACGCTTGGGGTGGCCAAATGGTGCATGAGCCGGCATGTGCGCGACGCCGGATATAAAACGGTTATTACTGGTGAAGGATCGGATGAATTATTTGGCGGCTACCCGGCCTTCAAGCGTGATATGTTCTTGCACGGCCTGGCCCATGAACCGGAATCAGTGCGCCAGGAGTACGAGGCTGCCCTTGAACGCACTAACCAAATCTTCAAAGGTGCTATCCTCGCCGAAGAGACCGAAGACCATCCAGCCTGGCAAGAGCTCTGCGGGTTTACGCCGTCCTGGATTCAGTCCTGGATCGCGACCTCTCGGATTGCCCGCCCGCTACTCGCCGATGATGCCCTGGATGAATTAGCCGACTATGATCCGGTCGCTACTATCGCCGACCAGATCAACCCGGACATGGTCCGCAACCGCCACCCGCTGGATATCGCCCAGTACACCTGGAGCAAGACCATGCTCGAAGGTCAAATCCTTAATTGGGGTGGTGACCGCGTCGATATGGCCAACTCTATGGAGTCCAGACCTGCATTCCTTGATCACCATGTCGCAGAGACTGCTACCCGGATCCCACCGCATTTCCGCATCAAGGGGAATATCGAAAAGTATGTGCTGCGCGAAGCAATGAAAGGGGTCCTGCCGGAAATCCTCTACAAACGGGAGAAGTTTGCCTTCATGGCGCCACCCGCTCACACCGATCAGGCCAAACAACATAAAGTCGAAGAACTGATCAAAAACTACCTCAATCCGACCGCCATCAGTGACGCCGGAATTCTTGATCCGACCCGTACCGAGCAGTTCCTTACCGCTTACCGCACCGACCAGGATAACACCTCGCTGGTCCGCAAAGACGCCCTGCTCAACCACCTGCTGTGCCTGCAAATCCTCCACCGCCAATTTATCGCAGGCGACCGCCCGCAGAGTTAATGCCATCTCTGTAATCCTACTCGTAATCCTGATCGCCACGTGAGCCCCGCGTGCGGCGTTGCCTACGCGGCTCACGCCGTTCCACGTGACAATGTGGTCACGGGATATTCACCAACTGCAAGCTGTAGATCCAAGTCATGGTCACGATTATGATTATGAAAAAGATACTTATACCATCTCTAAAAAGGTTTGAGCAAATTGATGAGATTATTCGTCAGTTACACCTACGACCCGACAGAGCGGGGCGGCTACAGCATCAGGTGTTGTAGCCACGGCGCTCTGTCGCCGTGTTCAGCCAAAGCAATGTTGCTTAGAAGCTAACTTATAGCCTTCTACTTATTTATGCATACCTGTTTAGAGATGGTATTACTCAAACTTCTTCGGAATCGGTATTATTGGGAGCCCGTCACAACGATCCTGACGAATACTGGCCCCGGACCGTCCGGAATATGAATGCTGAGCATCTCAGGCGTATCAACAAGGATCGAGTAGCCGCTGGTCTGCCAGCCTTTCAGATCGCTTGAGATTTCGATGGTTAATGCCCGAAGCTGTTAAATATAAGTGCTACTCAGTGGACTAAACATGGCAGCCCAGTTGAGCTTCCACAAGACTTGTAATCACTCACAGAAGTACTGGATACTTACCACTTGAAAACAAAAAAGCCCTCTCCGCCAATGGCAGAGAGGGCTTTGAAAAGTTAATTTAACGAATCGCTTACTTGCGGCGACGACGAGCAAGCAAACCGACGAATGCTGCACCCAGCAATCCCAGTGAGCTAGGCTCAGGAACTACTGTGCCTGCAGAAGCTGGACCTGCACTGAAATTTTGAGTGAAATCGGAGCCAAACGTATAAGTGCCTGCAGCAGTTGGTATTTCCCAGTCAGGAGCAGAGTAAAAACCAAATGTATCTGGTGCAACTGTAGTAGAACCACCTGACAAGATGCTGAACCATAGAACCCCAAAATCATCACCACCTATATCGAGACCGGTACCGAGTGCATCGGTAGTTTCTACGTTAGAAGGTCCAAAAACAACTGCGCCAGTACCGCCTGTATTAGTATTGAGTAGGCCTAGTACTAAATCATCAGTACCATCCAGAAGTGATCCAGCAGAAATACTAGCCCCGTTAGAAAGTTCTCCTAAGTCAACAGCACCAAATCCATCGCCATCAACATCAACTAGCATGAGTGCGATCTGTCCGTCAATGTTAGCGCTATCTGCTGTTTGCGCAGCCAGTCCACTGCCACTGAAGGTTACAAGTACAGCAAAACTGGCTTGAACTGAAACAGCCACAATTGCCAAAGATAAAAGTATTTTTTTCATAATTTATAGGGTTAAGTTAAGTATTTGTTAGTATTCATTCTATAGATTGTAGAACAAAAGTAATTGTTTAGTCAAGCGTATATGGTCTAGGTGCTTCCCAGTTTACTAATCCCGGGCTGCTAGCAGCCTTACGAATGGTAATTGAAGCACCAGGAGCAATGATTTTGTCATCTCCTACTTTGCCAGCAAAGGGATTTGAATTGTCATACCATCCTTGAGGTAAAACAAAGTCAGTCCCATCATGATAGAAGTAAACTTTTGAAGGAAAAGAATTTTGACCTGATTGAGCTTGATCATAAATCAAGACAAAATCAACAGGAGAAAAGACTGACGATCCTGCAGTAACAGCTCCAGACTGAGCTAATTGGAGTTGATTTAAACTAACCGGAATGGGAAATGGGTTAACGGTCTGATTATCCTGTTGAACGTTATCTGTTACAAGGGCTACATCAGATGGTGTTGTAGGAACTGCACCTTCAACAGTAATAGTTTTGGCAGAGCCAGCATTTCGTACTACTAAATAGCTGTCTGGTGGGACTAGTGTATCTTCGATAGGTTCACCCCCAAAAGGGTTCCCATTGTCATACCAGCCAGCAGGTTGCACATTATCAGTACCATCATAGTAAAAATAAACTTTATCGAATGGTAAATTAGTACCTTGCCCAGTTTGACTGCTCAACAAGACAAAGTTGGTAGGGGTAAAGAACGCAGAGTTGGCATCAAGTCCTGCACCATCAGGAAAGAGAGTATTCAATGTCCAGAATGGTATGATACATACAGATGTATCTGCTACTAATCCTTGTGTCTGAACATTTTCACTGTAAGGTCCCTGGTTGACTGTGACGTCCCCGGTTCCGTTGTCGGTTATTTCATACCATCTGCCAGCCAAAGTGCCGTCTTTAACTAATAAGTAGAACTGATCATCCTGCACGCCATCAACATAAACATACTGGTCGGCAGTCAGTTGAGCTGAAATGCTGATCACATTTCCTTGTACACCGGTTACTGTTGTACTTGGAATATCAGGGTCCCTGTGAAGGCCAAGAGCAACAGCACGGTCTGAGTTTGCGTTTATATCAACTGTAAAAAACCCAACCGGGTCGGTGGTGACTGTTTGGGCTTGGAGGGGGGCAGTACCGAGTGCCAGCGCCGCTAGTAGTGTCGTCAGGATTATTAATTTCATGTTTTTTTGGTAAAAGTTTGATGATTAATATTGTTTGGTACTTCAATATGATATGGTTTTTCGAAATTGGAAAGCAAAAAGTTTTCGAATTATGCAAATATTTTGTAACATTTCTTGGCTGTGCAAATAGCGGATGTGCGGGATGAAGAGAGACGTTTTATACTTTTCATAGAAAATATTACACCGTGGCTGGTTAAAATCCAGCAAAAATTTCGTGATTTTTTGGTGGTGATTAGGCGGTTGCTGATGCTGCGGAATTGGTGGGCGGGTGTCGGCTGGCGGTGTAGCAGAATGATTTATTTGAGCGGGAGCTGTTGGCCGTAGCTGAGTGAGCGCCACAGCCATTCGAGTGGTCCGAACTGGTAGTGGCGCAACCAGATTGTCGAGATCGTGATTTGCAGCAGCCAGACGAGCGGTGGGAATAGCATCACGGAAGCCAGATCGAGTTGGCCGAACATTCCCAGGCCGGTGCCGTAGAATAGCAGGTGATAGATTACTGACTGGCCGATGTAGTTTGAGAAAGCCATGCGCCCGACCGCCTGCAGCCCGAGTTGCAGGTGCTGCAGAAATTCGGACTGGGCCCACAGGATGACAGTGGTCGCATAGCCGCAGATCAGGAATGAACCGGCCGCCAGCACCCACACCGAGTGAACCAGGATCGCACCATCCGGCCAGTCGTTGATCTGTCGGAACCGGTTGGCGAGTATCCATCTTGGCAATCCTCATGATTAATCACCATTACTCACAAATGGTCAATCAACCAGGCTGCCATGGTTGCAGAATTGGAACTTGATCGGGGTTTGAGGTTGGTTGAATTACCGACCCAGTCCCAATGCCGGCTTCGCGGCTGGTTGGTTCGCCTCACCATCCTGTGATTCTTGTGGCTGCGAGCAAGCTGGCTCGCTATCAGCCGTGCCGGTCACTTTGGCTAATACGCCTTCGAGCAACGGCGTCATCAGCTTGAGCCGCTTCATCTGGATTACAAAGTTCCACAACGGCTCGAATTTCTTCCAGCCGCTGGCGTAGAAGAAGTGCTTGAGCTGATGCTTGGGCGAGCCATGGCACAAGCTGCCCTTGAGGATATTCGGCCAACTGTAGAACTCGCGATACGCGCGCCGGTAGCCCTCTTCCAGCTCGGCTATGGTCATGCGGGCCGGGGTAAATGTCGCATGCCTGGTATCATAGAGATCCCAGTTGGCCGTGGTCATGCGCCCGGCCGCGACCATCTGCTGGTAAAACCCGGTCCCCGGATAAGGGGTCGCGATATGAAAAGTGGCAGTGGTAATTCCCATGCGAACCGCCCATTCGACCGTGCGCTCAAATACCGATGCATCATCACCATCGAGGCCAAATACAAAGCTGCCATTGATCATGATCCCCAGGTCATGCAGCCGCTCGATCGCCGCCTGATAATCCCGTCCTAGATTCTGGCCTTTATTGCTTTGCCTGAGATTGCTTTCATCCAGGCTTTCAAAGCCGATAAAAATGCTGCGCAGACCGGCATTGGCAGCGTGTTCGATCAGATCGCTATCGAGGATTGAATTGACCGTGGCCGCACCCTGGAACACCCGCCCCATCCCAGCCATACCATCG
>CAZHRP010000153.1:0-973 GCA_964535055.1 uncultured Chthoniobacteraceae bacterium | reverse complement strand
CCATCGAACAATCCGCGGGCAAATTGACGGTGGCCCAGCAAATGATCGTCGAGAAAATACAGGTGACGACCGGGCAAGCGCTGGATCTCTGCCAGCGCTGCATCGACTTGCTGGGTGTAAAATGATTTGCCTCCCTGATAAAATGCATCCTTGTAGCAAAAGTCACAGTGGTGGGGGCAGCCGCGGCTGACCACAATCGAATTTGGCACCAGATACAAGCTGCGGTCGATCAGGTCGCGTCGGATCGGTGGTAGCCCGACCAGTGAGCGTGCACCTGAATAATAGCGCTTTTGCACACGACCATTGCGCAGGTCATCAAGGAACCGCGGGAACGATTCTTCAGCCGGTCCGAGAAAAATGGCATCGGCATGCGCGGCCGCCTCGTCCGGCAACGAGGTCACATGCAAGCCACCCAGTATCACCAGCGAGCCCCGGCGACGGTAGGCGTCAGCAATCCGGTAAGCCCGGTAGGCATTGGTAATATAAACCTCGATCGCCACCACATCCGGCGCATCGTCTAATTGCAAGCGCTGCACGTGCTGGTCGACAATCTCCGCTTGATCATCCGAACCAAGAAACGCAGCCAGCGTAGCCAGACCCAACGGCGGAAATAACGAATATTTGATCGGTCGCCAAAACGGGCTCTCAGCTTCAGTCAACGACGGCAGGATAAATTTAAATCTCATGCCGCAAACCTGCAGCACCCGTATGAAGAAATTATGAACTCAGCGTGAAATCAGCGTGAAATAACTTGCAGCACACACTGTCGCACAGAAAATGTATCGCCCAGTAGCCGGGTGCGAGAACGATCCCCGGGTACACAAATCCTCTGTCACTCGTAACGCAGCGCGTTAATCGGGTCGAGACTGGCGGCTTTCCAGGCCGGGTAAATTCCACTTAGCACACCGACCAGCACCGCAAAGGAAAAGCTGATACCAATAGCAGAGCTGATGATGACCGGCGCATTCTCCGT
>CAZHRP010000152.1:0-6287 GCA_964535055.1 uncultured Chthoniobacteraceae bacterium | reverse complement strand
CTACGTGCCGCCTACGATCCGGCACTGGCACCACCGCCAGCAGCACCTGATCCGGAGAGGTTGGCTCGCGCAGCGGCAGCAGAAGCTGAAAAACAGGCTTTCCGGGAGTATTACAAGGCTCACGATATGCGTGATCCGCAAGGTAACCCGGAAACTATTTCGGAGTATCGAAAACGCAAACTTCAAGAGCAGCTAAGTGCGCAAGATCCCGTAGCAAAGCGAAGAATTCGTACCCCTTGACACAGCGAACGCCGGGCACACTCGACAGTACTCTCTACCCGGCGAGCGGTAGCGACATCTACTTGCCCTTTGGCTAAAGCTCCTGCTGATATTACCTGCCTTTGTTGAATCGGGCTACTTCGCGTTCGGCTTCGCGCTTGGCGGTGCGGGCTTTGATGTCATCGCGTTTATCGCGGGCTTGCTTGCCGCGACCGACGCCGATCTCGACTTTGACCAGTGGACCTTTCCAGTACATCCGGATGGCGACCAGGGCATAGCCGTCCTGGGTGGTGAAGCCGAAGATTTTGTCGATCTCGCGGCGATGCAACAATAGGCGTCGTTTGCGTTTCGGCTCGTGCTGTTCGTGGCTGGCCTTGTCGTACGGCTGGATATCGAGGTCGTAGAGCATCAGGTCGCTGCCCTCGACCCGGGCATAAGCATTATTCAGATTGGCCAGGCCACCACGGATTGCCTTGACTTCGGTACCGCGCAGTTCGATCCCTGCCTCGAAGCGTTCGGTGAAGTTATAATCCCGTAGAGCCTTGCGATTGCGCGAGATATCCGCTGCCATCGGCTGCTACTGGTCATCCAGTGCGATCGGCTCATCAAAGCCGATTTTGCCCTCGATAATTTCAGTCAGAGCTATGTCGCCATAACTCATAAATGCGGTGGTATCCACCATGGGCCGGTGCCCCATTGTCAGCTGCTTGACCCGCTTGGAAACGAGATTGACCAGCATCGGTGTGCTGGGTATTTGTTTTGCAGCTTCTTCAATAAGTCGACTTGTCATAAATTGCCAGCTAAGGTTTGGGTCTGTGTGGAACATTGGCGATACCCTATCCTAATAGGGCCATAAAAGCCGATCAGAATGACAGTGGCAGGCATCCTTGTCAACAACGAAGAACAAATAATTCAGAATTCTTCACCTTGCGCCGAGTCATCAGCAAACGTCACGCCATTGATGCCGGCCCGCGCACAGACATTCAGCACATCGACGATGCGCTGATGCTTCGAGGCATCATCGGCAGCGATGGTGATCAGCGGCTCGGCCTGGTTGGCTTCACTGGTTTGCTTAAACCTGGTTAAAGTCTGAAACAGCAGCTGCATGGTGCTGTCCGCAGGTTCCGCCATCTTGCGCTCATTGAGCACCACTGAGCCATCCGGCAGGATCATAATCTGCTGCTCGTCCGGCAAATCGATGCTCTCCTCCTGGGCCACCGTACCAGGCAGGGTCAGCCCGATATCGCTCTCCTGCTTGATCGGCTTGGCAGTCACCATAAAAAAGACCAGCAACAGGAACACCATATCGATCATGGGTGCCATTGGAATTTCACAATCCTCGAACTGTCGTCGCTTGATTCGCATCCGTTTAGTCGTTCTGGTAGCTGCCGAAGATCACATCAATGGCACCGGCCTCCGCCGCCAACCGCATCAACTCTTTGATTTTCCGGCCCGGGGTTTCACGGTCGGCCCGTACGTACAGACGCAACGGTGGAAAGTCTTCGAAGCGCATCTTGAGGTACTTGGTCAGTTCGCTGGTGCTAACCGGGTCGCTACCCACATAATATTGCCCCTGCCCGTCGATATTAATGATGTCACGGTCAGTCAGGTCATCCGGGATCACGGCATTCGAGGCAACCGGCAAGGCAATTTCAAGTTTGATCTGCTCTTTGCTGATCTTAGAGGTAAGCATGAAAAAGATCAGCAACAGGAAAGTCATATCGATCATCGGCGCCAGCATGAATCCGGGCTGGCTGCCATGTCTGCGGATGACTTTCATAATACGGTATGCGTTGGTACTGCAGGTTACTGGCCGCTATCCGCATCCGGATCGGCGGCACCTTCCAGCTTTAGTTCCCCCGAAATCACATCGATCAGAAAAGTCACCGATTTCTGGATGTCTGTGATCGCAATCATCAGTTTGTTGCGGAAAAAGAAATACAGGAACATCGCCGGGATACCCACGATCAGACCGCCGGCAGTAGTCAGCATCGCCTGCCCGATACCACCGGCCAGGTCCTGCGGTTCCGAGCGACCGGCTGCCAACTGGTCGAAACTCTGGATCATACCGGTCACGGTTCCGAGCAAGCCTAGCATCGGCGCAATAGTGGCAAACACATTGAGGTAATTGACCCACAGCATGTAGCGGGTTTCTTCCTCCGCCAAAGTTTCTGCCGCGGCTTGTTCCATCGACGGCTTGTTGGCCAGGTCACGCTCGAAATTCACTTTGAGTAAGGCTGCGCTGACAGTATTGGTAAAGCTATTCGGGTTGGCCTGGCACAATTCATAGGCAGAACCCGGATCGCGTGCCTGCATATGACCATTGAGCGAATCGACCAGTGCTTTCGGCCGCATTTTCTTTGGGTTGATCTGGATAAAGCAATAAACCCCGACTGCAATCGTGCCAATCGAGCACAACAGGATAAAGTGCATCAGCGGCCCGCCCTGCGCGTACAGATCAAGCAGCGATTTTTCTTCAATTTCCGCTGCGGCAACATTATCCGGCTGCTCCTCCTGCGCCGATAAATTGCCGATTAGCGTGACCGCAAACAACACAACCAGGATGGTTGCTGCGATTCTGCATAGTCGTTGGTGGATTTCCCTGTTCATAATTGTAACTCCTTAGCTTAGTGGGTAAATGTTCAGCGTCTCTTTCAGACAAATCTAATGGCAAGTGCCAGTATGTGACGAAACTGTCATAATTGTTAACTCTTTTAAGGAAGTAAGCGCCCGAGAGTATCGCCAAACAGCGAAACCACCATGGCAGAAAATGCGATGGCATGGTCGAGCAGCAGGGCGCCAAATGAGCCCCAGCTAACAGTCGGGCAGGCTGCGACAAACAGGATGGTCAGGACAAACAGGTTCAGCGTGAAAATGACTACCAGCGAAAAGAAAGTACCATGCTCTTTGAGATCGCTCTGACCTTTCGGGATCATCCAGCAGGTGAAAGTGGCGTGAAACCCCCAGGCAGCACCGACCAGCGCAAATAACACTCTGCGATAGGGTTCCAGATCGACCACCATCCCAAGCGCCCCGTACAACAGAATAAGAAAAATGGCGTAAACCGGATAAAAATACGGCGCAAGGGCGATCCAGAAGTTCGAAGTATCGGTTTCGATCTGACCACCGTCGCGGTTGACTTGAAACCGGCTCACTCTGCCTCCCATCAGCCAGACCCACAGGGCATGGGTTAACTCATGGCCGAATACATACAGCGTAACCGGCCGCGACAACCCGAAAAATGTGATCAGCCACAGCACACAGCCTAATGAAAAAAACCAGAATTCTTCAGTGAGCCAGAACTTGTGAAGGCTGGTAGAATCGGCAAATGCCGCAAAAAAAGCCTGGGTATAAATCCACACCCAAGGCAGCAAAAACAAGGCGACAACAAATTTGACCCAGCGAGTCGGAATAGTAAATGGCTCATGCGCCCCGTCCTCTGCGTAGACACCCCCGGCAGCGACATTAAGTTTGCGCCCGCGCCCGGTTGGTGGTCGGCGGCCGCCGCGCTTGCGGCTGGCAGCTCCCGCTGGTCTCCTGGCTGGCCGCGCTGGCATCGTCTCGTTCCCTCAAGTGCGGCTCATGTAGGAGCCGGTGCGGGTATCCACCTTGATTGTTTCGCCTTCCTTGATAAAAAGTGGCACTTGCAACTCGAGACCAGTCTCCAGCTTGGCCGGCTTCTGCACATTGGTAGCGGTGTCGCCACGCACACCTTCCGGTGATTCGACAACTTTCAGTTCGACGGATGGCGGCAATTCGATCTGGGTCGGACTGTCTTCGATGTACAGGATTTCAACCTCGGTATTTTCAGCAATGAACCCCATCACTTCCTTAACCAGATCTTCCTGCAAGGTGATCGTTTCATAGCTTTCAGGGTCCATAAAATGATAGCCGGTCGGATCACTGTAGGAAAATTCCACCTTGCGCCGGGTGGTGTCGACTGTTTCCACCTTTTCGGTTGATGAGAATCGCACGTCCATCGAATTGCCGGTGCGGAAATTGCGCAGTTTAGCCTGCACGAACGCCCGCAGATTACCCGGGGTACGATGCTGCACGTCCATCACCGTGACAATGTCGCTCTTGTAACGAATCGCCATTCCTTTTCTTAAATCATTTGCTTGCATAAATTCTACTGTCTTTCCTGCTCAGACCAGTTTGTGGCGGGTCAGGTCCTGGGAATCGATCATTCCGACCGGCCGACCATCGTGGTCAATTACGATCAGGTCATCGATACGTTTTTGTTCTAGCACATGCAGGGCCTCAACCGCAAGCTTGTCGGCTGCTACGGTCACCGGACTGGCAGTCATGAACTCGGCTACCGGCCGCAACCCCAACCCATGATCCTGCTGGTAATGTCGGGCAAAATCACCATGGGTGAAAATACCGGCAAGGCGTGAGTCCCGGGTAATAATTGCTGCACCCGACTTTGCCCTGGTCATTGCACGCACCGCATCCAGTACAGTTACCGAATAGTCGACGATGGCGATCTCTGCACCACTGCGCATGATATCATCGACCCGTAACAACAGGCTGCGTCCGAGTGCACCGCCAGGGTGGTACTTGGCAAAGTCTTCCCGGCTAAAACCGCGCGCCTCCAGCAGTACCATCGCCAGCGCATCGCCTAACACCAGCATCGCTGTAGTACTCGAGGTCGGTGCCAGTTGCAGCGGACAGGCTTCACTGGATACCTGGCAATCTAATACAATGTCGCTGTGGCGTGCTAAAAATGAAGACGATTTGCCGGTAATGGCAATTGTCCGCAATTCAAACCGGCCCAGGGCTGGCAGTATATTATTTAACTCTTCGGTCTCACCGCTGTAACTCAAGGCCAGCACACAGTCGCCATCCCGCACCAACCCGAGGTCGCCGTGCAACGCATTCAAGGAATTCAGCACGATGGCCGGAGCTCCGGTGCTGGTCAGTGTCGCGGCAATTTTTTCACCGATATGTCCGGATTTTCCGACTCCCAACACGATAATCTTGGAGCCGTTCTCGACCACCTCGCGCAGTAGTTCAACCGCCTGCGCAAATGGCTCACCAAGCCTACCGCGCAACGAGCTTAATGCTTCGATCTCCAAATCGAATACCCGTTGAGCCTGGTGCACAAAGTCGGTGTCCGCGTGCGGCATTGGGAAAATATGATTGATAGCGGCAGCCAAGTGAAGAAGAAAACGATTCGGCATTGAATGGCGCACTGATTGCCGCAACCATATAGGGATGGATTTCTTATCTTCGCTGGAGAAAAAGTTTGGCTGGCTCGCAATTCCCGGTCTGATCCGCATCGTCGTGATGTTTAATGCGGTCGTTTATATCCTGTTTTTCCTGAACCAGGGTTACGTCGAGGCCTTGACCTTGTCGCCGCAAAAAGTGCTGGATGGAGAAGTTTGGCGGCTGGTCAGCTATATCTTCATCCCGCCACCAGCTCACCCGATCTTCATTATTTTTGCCCTCTGGCTATTGTGGATGTTTGGCGAAGGACTCGAGCAGCAATGGGGCAGCTTCCGGCTGACCGTATTCTATTTGCTGGGCATGTTGGGCACCACGCTGGCTGCCTTCCTGAGTGGTGGGGATACCACGAACGCCTACCTGAACATGACCGTGCTGTTCGCGTTTGCCACCCTGTTCCCCGACTTCACCATCATGCTCTTTTTTATCCTGCCGGTGAAAATCAAATGGATCGCTTTCCTCTCCGCATTTTTTGCGGTCGGTGCCATCGTAACCGGCAGTTGGGCAATCAAACTTTCGGTGATCGTCGCGATCGCCAACTATTTGTTGTTTTTTGGCCCGGATTTTATCCGCAATATGCGCAATCGCCAGGAGGTAGCCGCCCGCAGGGCCCGCTTCGAGTCAAATCACAAAGGCGCCGATGAACCACTGAATACCTGCTCCAGCTGCGGCACCACGGACCTGACCAACCCCGAACTGGAATTCCGGGTAGCTGCTGATGGCCAGGATTACTGCACCAACTGCCTGGCTAAGCGCAAAGCAGAAAATCAGTCCTAATGACGCTGACAGCTAGCCCGGATAAATCACAAGCCATCTATCGTAGTGAGGCGCAGACCCCGATG
>CAZHRP010000151.1:0-6307 GCA_964535055.1 uncultured Chthoniobacteraceae bacterium | reverse complement strand
AAAGCATACAGCGAGGTCGATTTACCGCAGCCGGTCGGCCCGGTGAGCAGAATGATACCATTGGGCAAACTAAGTAGCGACCGCACCCGCGCAGCTGAACTATTATCCAAGCCCAGCATGTCAAAGTTGAACCTTTGCTGGCCCAATAATCGCATACTGATGCTTTCCCCGGTGACCGACGGTATGGTTGCCACACGCACATCGATCGGACGCCCTTCAAACTCGAGGTTGATGCGACCATCCTGGGGCAGGCGGCGCTCGGCAATATCCAGATCTGCCATAATCTTCAACCTTGAAAGTACCGATGACTGGAGCAATTTAATCTGGGAAGGCACCGGTATTTCATGTAGCACCCCGTCGATGCGATAGCGGATTCTGAGGTCGTCTTCGAGTGGTTCTATGTGGATGTCAGTCGCCCGCTCACGCAATGCCTCACGGATAATCTGGTTCACAAATTTGACCACCGAAGCTTCCGAATCATCCATGTCCAGGATGGTGGTTTCCTGCTTGAGTTCGCTGACTACCGCCTCATCGCCCCGTTCAGCAAGCAGCTCTTCAAAAGTTTCTGCACCGATTCCGTAGCCCTGGCGGAGAGACTCCAGGATTTGTCGACGCGAGGCCATACCCCAAAGAAATGGTCCGGCAACCTTGCGATTGACCGTCTGGCGGGCAAAAAAATCAAATGGATCATAGGTCAGAATTCTGATTGGTTGTGAACCGGCATCTGTTTCCTCATCACTTTCCATCTGCTCCTGATCTTCATCTACGGCAGGTTCTTCGTACTGCGGCAACAGGTGGTAGCGTAATGCAATGCGCACCGGAAACCGCTCGCGCAATGGTGCCGGCACCGGCTGGATGTCATCGCCATACCAGGGCAATCCGGTCAATTCCGCCAGCTTCTCAAGAAATGTCGATTCGCTGAAATTGCCCAAGTCCAGCAGTGCACTCACTAATGGGCGCTTCTGCTCACGAGCTTCTTCTAAAGCTTCACGACAGGCATCGATATCCGCACAATCGGCGTCACTTAGAGCCTGCAATAACAGGTCGGCTGGTTTATTGAGTTGAGGCGCAAGTACAGGCATTGATGCAACAATTTATGCTATCTGAGTTATTTGTAAATATCCATTCCCGGGAGCAAATCAGAATTCATTTTTTAGACCAGCCTAGTGTCTCGAAATACTGACACAGTCGTGCTTTGTCTCGCTAAGCCTAACCATACCAACATCTTGGCAAAGGCAACGGCTTATTGCTGGTATTGTCCGCATCGAGAGGGTGAGGAAACTCTGTTCGAAGCTTGCTGGAATTGACCCGATCTCTTCTCAGGAAAGTAAACTCCATGTAGCGCGGTATTGTAAGGTCCCACAGCTGTACCGGCTCGTAGTAATTGTTGGGATGAATGTGGACACACAGATGGGTCTTGAGCAGCTTTTTCAGAACCTGATATTTCTGCTTGGTCATTTCTTGCAGATCATGAAATTCAACAACTATAATCCGAAATCTTTCTAGTAGGTTAATCTGAGTTTGTTGTAAAACATCGTATTCGTAGCCCTCAATGTCCATTTGAAGAATAAGGTCACCTTCCTTGCCAGGGATAGACTGCGATACCCATTGATTCAAGGTAATGTAATCGCCACTCGTTGAACCACCGATGAATGCTTTGGTAAAATTAAACAAGTCATGCTCCTTGTCGGGAGCATCGACTGAGGCGTCTGCCAGAAAAACTTCCATGCCAAGCTTGGCACAATCCATCTCGAATCCGGAGATTGAACCTACACCAGGTGAAAAACAGGCTATGATCCCATCGAGGTCTGCAGGGACTAGGTAGCCACCGTCACCTGACGGACCAAGCCGAATCAGTTCTTTGTCAGTAGCCATTGGACGCAGCGCGTAAATAAGCTCACGAAACCGGCACCACAAAATTAACTGACGCAATGAAAATTGGCGAACTGTAATTACAAGCGGTCTCAAACCCGGGACTTTCTTCGCCACGCTCCTGATTAAATCTTTCATACATTTCTCAATTTGGTAAGCCGTGTACTAAACTGATTTGGTTAAGACGATTTAGTTCGGGCTTTCGGTATGCACTTCCTTATAAGTTTATTTAGATGGATTAAAAGCTGATAAATATACCCATCCCAAAAAACCCCCCGATACCTGCGCCAATGATCAAATTCTGCAAGTAATTCCTGTGCAGCAGCTGAGTATGGACGGAATTGTCTACGCCATTTCCTGTAATCGCGGTAAGCTTGGGTAAACCGTCGTTTTGCGGCATCGGAAGCATCATAGGTTTGCGGATCGTGAACATCCGCAGCGAAGGTCTTGCCTACTTCTTGCCGTTGCAGTTCCAATGCCAGTTGTGCATGCGCCTTGGCGAGGTAAAAAGTGTCAGCTTCATCCGGCCAGCACTTCTGTACGCTGCGCATATAGAGGGTAAATGGCAGGCTGAAGAGGTAGGGATTATTGCTCGAACGCCAGGTCGCAAAGCCATCTGATCCCGAATAGGTTAACGCCCTTAATTGGCTGCCCCAGTCAATGCACGGCAGACCAAGCTCCGGTGCCAACTCTGCCGCCACAATCTTGGCGATTCCACCTAGGCTAAGAAAAATTGCCCGGCAATCGTGCCGAGCGACTAGTTTCCTTATATCATCAAATATTATAGTGATATCGCGGGACAAATACAGACCCCTGTGCGGTGGTGACTTCAGAACCAGGTTTTCTGTTCCGGGCAACAAAGTGTTGGCAATATTCAGATATTCATCTTCCTGAATTAAGACATTCAAGAGGTCCGCTTCGGCACCATAAAGCAGGCACTTGTTATGGCTGAGAAAATTTCTGAATTCCAGCAGCACCCAATCGTTAATGATGCCTGATGTTTCTACCTCGCGATTATCGAGAGTCCCTGTCGCCCGCCGCAATTGCAACTGGGGCAACATGTTCTGATTAGACTTTTGGCCGGCGTAGTAATCCAGGTAGTCGCAATTCTCAAATGCCGCCAACAATCGGGCATAATCTTTTTTACGCAAACCGGAAGTACCAATGGCATTTTCAATCGACGTTTGATAGTTTTCTGCAGCGTACTTCTGGTCCGACCATAAGTCATCTTTTTGCTCGATCAGGAACTTTAGTTCTGAATCCCCGAGTCGCAGCCAGGAAAATCCGCGCTTGCTCGATAGCAACTCGCTCAAGCGTGCTATCTCCTGCGCTCTGGCTTGAGAAATCTGTGGTATTTCCATCAGCGATCCGGTTCCAGATGCGGCCTGCTAAGCTGGCGCAGTTCCTCGGGCAGGCTATCAATCAAGTGTCGCGCATCCTTCCTACCAGCGGCCCTGGAGCGATCGATCAGCCGCTCTTCCCTATTCAAAAACAAGTTGCGGTAAGCATCGAATAATATTTGTGAGCCTGATGGTAATGAGAAATCTCGACCCCACAGCCAATGCAGTACCAGCGAGGAACATGTCATATCGCGCACGAACTTTATCAAATAGGAAAAATTCAATCTGTCAGCAGATACTTTGTGACGAATGTGGAGCTGCTTAAAAACACCATTACCAAAGCCAAGCAGGTTGGCCGTGTAATTAATGTCGGCATCGCCGCCACCCCAAAGCCTGTCACGCTGACGGTCGAGTTGACACCTCAGGGGGTCGTTTGCAACCAGTTCTGCATACCGTTCAGCTACCTCACGCCGCACACACATACCCGCTCCATAAGGATGGGAAGCTACCTGGAATGGAACATTAGACCAAAGGTCCCGCTCTAATGGGCGTATTGCGTACCAGTGCAGATAGCGCTTAATAATATCAGGAATGTCGCAATCAAATTCCCCGGTAAGGCTGCCACCCCAGGTACCCAGTTGGGGGTAAGCATCAGCAATTTTGAGAGAATATTCACAATAATCACCGGCAAGTATATTGTCATCATCTACAAAAAGCACCAACTCAGCATCGCTCTCCTGAATTCCCTTGAGTCGCGCAGAAGTTAACCCGGGGTGCTTTTCTAAAACTACTTTACTATTGATATGCCAGGAAAAATCAAAGCTCTTACTCACAGGCTCCGTGGAATTATTATCAACCACGACTAATTCCCACTCAGGCATCGGAAGAGTCTGCGACTTCAGTGAGTCAATCACCCTCTCTAGAACTTCTTTTACCGGGTTATAAGTACAAAGAATAACTGTAAGACTTGGCTTTGAGCTTAGAACCATGACAATAATTATCGACTCGCATCCGGCAGTGTCCATGAGAATGGTGAGGATTTGCCCACCACTCCTGTATAAAGCCGGAATGCGCGGATATAAGCTTTTACCAGTAGTGGCCAGCGATAGCTGGACTGAATAAATTGATCCCTGACAGAAAGTAAAGTTTCACCGCTTTCATCACGGCAGTTACCTTTCTGTTGCTGATGACTCCGAATACAACCCAGGACAGCGGGGGTGGTCAATGCCTTGCCCTTTTGCGATAATCTCAAGTACCAATCATAATCCATGGAGTAGTGCAGGTCTTCACGCAAGAGCCCGACTCGCTTGCGTAAAGCCGAACGCCAGAATGTACATTCCTGCGCCGGATAAAAAAGATAAGACAACATATCAGCGTGTAGCTTGCTTGGATTGTAGTGGTGGTATGCAATGACGCGACTTGCAACATCTATCACCTCGCGCTGACCAAGATAAATATCGTAGCCGGGGTGCTCGTGATTCAGTTCATTTAATAAATGCAATGCACCGTCAGCCAGCTCGTCGTCTGAATTCAGCCAATTTTCCAGTTCGCCGGACGACCGCAACAAGCCCTTGTTGATAGCATGGCTTTGCCCGTTGTCAGGAACACTTTCCCAGTAACTCAGGTGCTTGCCGTAGCGCTTCAAAACGTCGAGGGTCTCATCTGTCGAGCCTGCGTCAAAAACCATCAACTCCAAATCCGGATAATTTTGGCTGAGCACCGACTCCAACATGCGTTCGATGTAGCCACCCTGATTAAAGGACGGACAAATTATTGTAATCCTGCAAGGTCTCATTCGTCAGTGAGAAATTCGGTACACTTATTGCCGGCACCTTAGCCACCCGGCAGCAATCGAGTAACTATTGGTACTCATTGTCGTTTCTGCTTCTTGAAATCAGTCCAAGAACTTACCAGGGTTGAGTATTCGCTGCGGGTCCAATGCATTCTTGATCGACTCATGGACCTGCCTGAGCCCGGGTCCTGCCGCCTGTTTCCACCATGGTTTTTTTGCCAACCCCACACCGTGCTCACCAGTGATCACACCACCCCACTCCAGTACCTTGGTGAATAGTTCATCCAACGCAACGCCCACGCGCTTGCGAACTGCTTCGTCGTCATGGTAATCGGCAGCCATGATATTGACATGGATGTTACCGTCGCCGGCATGCCCAAAACAGGCAACCGGATAGCCATGCCGTTGCTGCAGTTCGGCGGCATATTCCACCAGGTCTACCAAGCGGCTGCGTGGCACAACAACATCCTCATTGAGCTTAATCAAGCCGGTCGCCTTTAATGAATAGGAAAAATCCCGTCGCAACTGCCAGATTTCCTCACAGGCTTCCTCCCCCAATGCCAGCTTGGGCTCAATCGCACCAGCGTCGAGCAGTAGCTGATGTACTGCCTCTAACTCATGCTTGACTGACTCCTGCTGACCATCGATCTCGGCTATCAGATGGGCGCGACCGGCAGGTACCAGTCCCTGCCCTAAATGCCGTCGTGCTGCCTCGAGTGTAAACTGGTCGGCAATTTCCAGCGCCGACGGCAAATGCCCGGCAGCCATGATATTTTGCACTCCGGCCGCAGCTTGCGCGATCGAAGCAAAGCCCGCAGATACGGCAGCCCGCGCGGGCGGCAGTGGAATTAGTCGCAGGATCGCCTCGGTCACGATCCCCAACATTCCCTCCGAACCGGTAAGCAGACCCACCAGATCAAAACCTGTCTTATTCTTATGCGTACGGCCACCTGCTTTGACTACTTCGCCGCTAGCTGTGACAAACTCCAGACCCAATACGTAGTTGCGCGTCACTCCGTACTTCAGGCAACGCGGTCCTCCCGCATTGGTAGCAATATTACCACCGATCGTGCACTCTTTGAGACTGGCAGGGTCGGGCGGATAAAAGCAGCCATGCTCGCGCACCTGCGCCTGTAAGTCACCGGTAATAACTCCTGGTTGCACGACCGCTACCCCATCCTGCGGATTGATCTCAAGAATCTTATTCATCCGTGCGAGTGAAAGTACTATGCCACCACGATTAGCCACTGCACTGCCGACATACCCCACTCCTGCGCCGCGGGTGGTCACTGGCAGCTGGTGC
>CAZHRP010000150.1:5521-6321 GCA_964535055.1 uncultured Chthoniobacteraceae bacterium | reverse complement strand
CCATCACCCCGAAGGGGTATCCCTATACAAGCCCAGGGTGAAACCCCGGGAATAGAGAAACACCAGAGCAAGAGCCCCAAAGGGGCGGCCCTAAAAACTAGCGCAGGGATTCGATGGCGTTGCGGATTTGTTCGCGGGTGATGTCTGGCGAAACGAAGGCACCGCCGATTTTCCGGATCAAGATGAAGCGGATCTGGCCGTCGACGAATTTCTTATCGCGCTCGAGTGCGGCCATGATGGTTTCGGTAGTCAGGGTGGTTGGGAGTTGTAGTGGCAGCTCGAATTTTCTGAGTGTAGCCAGAATCCGGTCGCGCGAAGCGGTGGCCAACCCGGCGTGAGCTACCGAGAGTTCGAGGGCGGCACGCAGACCGAGGCTGATCGCTTCGCCATGAAGTAGTTCTCCATAGCCTGCGGCAGCTTCGATGGCGTGACCGATTGTATGGCCAAAGTTCAGGAGGGCGCGGGTGCCGCTGGTTTCGCGTTCATCAGCGAGCACGATGTCTGCTTTGATTTGCACATTGGCAGCGATGATTTCCTCGATCGAGTCCCCGCGCTGGAATTGCTCGACCTGGCTCAATAGTTCCCCACTGCGGATGGCCGCATGCTTGATGATTTCGGCAAAGCCTTCGTTGAACTCGCGGTCCGGCAAGCTGTTCAAGGTATTAGTGTCGGCAATCACCAGTGCCGGTTGGTGGAATGCCCCGAGCAAATTCTTGCCGGCCGCAGCATTAACACCGGTTTTGCCGCCGACTGCGCTGTCAACCTGCGCGACAATCGAGGTCGGCAATTGGACGAACGGG
>CAZHRP010000150.1:0-5511 GCA_964535055.1 uncultured Chthoniobacteraceae bacterium | reverse complement strand
TAGTAGATGGCGGCAACAAAGCCAGCCAAATCGCCGACGACCCCACCACCCAGAGCAACCACGAACGACCGGCGGTCGAGACCGGCTGCTATCATGCGCTCGCATAAGGCCACGACTTGATCCATGCATTTGGACTTCTCCCCAGCCGGAACACTCAACACAGTGGCATCACAGTCGCGATCATGCAGCAGCCCTACCACCCGATCGGCATACAGCCTGCCGACGTTCGAATCTGTGATTACGGCTGCTGTGTGGCGGTCGGGTAATTTCGACTCAAGCAGATCAGGTAGTTGGCTGACACAGCCGGGACCGACATAAACCTGATATCCCAGGCGATCCAGTGCGACTGTTAGCGTATCCAAGTGATCAAGAAAAATTAATTCTACTGGCCCAGCCGTTACGGGTCTGGTGTCTCAGGAGTAGTTACTTCCCAATAGGGAGGTGGGGTATCATCAGCAGCATTGGTATAGATTGGCCAGGCCAGACTTTCCACATGGGTATCGGCAAACAAGACGTTGATTTGTCTACCCCTGCTGTGGGTACCACCATTATCTCCAGTAGCTTGCGCTAATCCCAGATTATTGGCAGTCCATGAAACTTCTCCATTAGTTGCCGTCGACGGATTAGGCGCCATCAGGATTAAATTGGTCATGCGCTCCCACTTCGAACTATTAGGCTCACTGGAAGCATTGGTATTATAGCCATAGCTGACCGGGAATGCACTTTCACTACCGTCCGGGCGACCATCGAACGGTGATTTGAATACCTCAAAACTTTCGATGTATTCGGTGTGAATTTCATCTCTCCAGTCTACGCCGGGTCCAAAGTCGTCGTTATCGACCATGTAAGCAAAAATACCGGTGCCGATTTGCTTCAGGTTATTGGCGTCCTGGACGATCCGGCCACGTTCCTGAATTCTGCTCATAACCGGTAGTGAAATTCCGGCCAGGATGGCAATGATCGTGATAACGACCAGTAATTCAATCAAGGTGAAGCCGGAAGTTGATAACTTTGGGGAGACTTTCATAATTTAATTGTCGCCGCTAATGAATGCATTGTCAATACAAGTGCTTACTCGATTCTGCCCATGTGCCGGAGCAGAGTAGTAGCCATTTCGGCGGGGGTGCTGGCGACGGCAATTCCGGCAGCCTTGAGGGCGGCGATTTTGCCTTCAGCTGTGCCTTTGCCGCCGGAGACGATTGCACCGGCATGGCCCATGCGACGGCCCGGCGGTGCGGTTACGCCGGCGATGAAAGCGGCGACTGGTTTGCGACAATGATCTGCGATCCACTCGGCGGCTTCCTCTTCTGCTGAGCCGCCAATCTCACCGATGAGCATAATTGCTTCGGTGTCGCTATCATCATTGAACAGCTTGACCGCATCCAGGTGGGAAGTACCATTGATCGGGTCACCACCGATACCGATGCAGGTCGACTGGCCGTAGCCCCGTTGGGTCAATTGCCAGACAGCTTCGTAAGTTAAAGTACCGGAACGGGAAATCACACCGATGCTGCCTTGCTTATGGATATAGCCGGGCATGATACCAATCTTGCACTGACCGGGGGTAATAATTCCCGGGCAGTTGGGGCCGATCAGGCGCGAGTTGCTACCCTGCATGGCATAATTAACCCGCATCATGTCTTTGACCGGGATGCCCTCTGTAATGCAGATGATAAGTTCGATGCCGGCATCAACCGCCTCAAGGATGGAATCGGCGGCAAACTCAGCCGGCACAAAAATTACTGAGGCGTTGCAGCCGGTGGCTGCCCGGGCTTCCGAGACAGTATCAAAGACTGGAACCGACTCCTCGAATACTTCGCCGCCACGGGCCGGGGTTACGCCGGCCACTATATTGGTGCCGTATTCAATACATTGCTTAGCATGAAAGCCACCGGCGCGTCCGGTGATTCCCTGGACCACTAACTTAGTAGAATTATCAACGAGAACTGCCATGATTTTACTCCTTAACTTTACTTGCTTGAACGACTTTCCGGGCAGCATCCGCAAGATCGTCAGCGGTGATAATTGGTAACCCGGATTCTTCCAGTAATTGTTTGCCTGCGGCGACATTGGTACCCTCGAGGCGCACGACCAGAGGCACGCTCAAGTCAACGACTTTGAGTGCTGCAATGATACCTGATGCGATGATATCGCATTGCATGATCCCACCGAAAATATTGACCAGGATAGCTTCTACTTTGCTATCTGAAAGCAGGATCTTAAAGGCCTCGGTAACCTGCTTTTCGTTGGCACCACCGCCGACATCCAGGAAGTTGGCAGGGTCACCACCATAATGCTTGATGATGTCCATAGTCGCCATCGCCAGGCCGGCGCCATTGACCAGGCAACCGATCGTACCGTCGAGTCCGATATAACTGAGCCCGTACTTGGAAGCTTCGACTTCGCGTGGATCTTCTTCATGGACGTCGCGCATATCGACGACATCCGGATGCCGGAATAAGGCATTGTCATCAAAGTTGAATTTGGCATCAAGGGCGATGACTTCACCGCTTTTTTCTACGATCAGCGGGTTGACCTCGAGCAGCGACAAGTCCGAATTGATGAATAAGTCGTAGAGCGCTGAAAACTGCTTGCAGGCGCCGCGCATAGCGGCTGACGAAAAGCCGAGCAATTTGGCCAGCTTGCGGGTCTGGAATGGTTGCAAGCCAAGGGCCGGATCGATGGCCATGGTGTGGATGCTCTGTGGCGACTCGGCTGCGACCTTCTCGATTTCTACCCCGCCCTCGGTACTGGCGACTACCTTGGGGGCGTTAATCGAGCGATCCATGAGGATGGCAAAATAGAGTTCACGCTCAATGTCTGCCGCCTGGCCGACGAGGACTTTGCTGACCACCTTGCCCTCGGCGCCGGTCTGGTGGGTGACCAGTGTTTTGCCGAGCATGCTTTCGGCGACATCACGCACCTCGCTGGCCGTTTTACAAAGATGTACGCCACCCTCAAAACCATTTTTGAAAGTGCCTTTGCCGCGACCACCGGCATGGATCTGGGCTTTGATGACAAGGTTATTTGTGCCCAGAGAGCGGGCAATTTTTTCTGCTTGCTCGGGGGTTTCTGCGACGTCACCGGGCATCGTGTTGACGGCGAATTTTTCTAATAATTTTTTAGCCTGATACTCGTGGATATTCATAGCGGGGTTCGTTCAATCATATGAGTTGCAATGGAATGTTGAATGTGAGCAATCAGAAAGTGTCTGGCCTGCGATTATTTGCAAGTTAATTTCCAGACAATTCGTGAACCAGAGGCTGTCAGGTAGTTGGCTGCTGGATCGGGAAGCATTTTTGCAGCCCTTCTGTAATGCCGATCGGGTTGTAGCCAAGGTCGGCACGGGCTTGTGACCAGTCCGGGTTAGCATCCTGGGTGATGCCGGCAATAGCATTCCATGAAAGCGGTGGATTTTGCATGGTAGCAGCCATGACGGTGGCAATCATTTTGCAGAGAGTGACCGGCAGGTGCAGGAATGGCTTGCTGATCCCCTGGTGTTTGAGCATCAGTCGGCCAAGATGTTTAACGCTGATTTCCTCCGAACCACAGAATGCATACGTTTTACCGTATGACTTCGAATTGCCGGGTACGGCGAGTAAGCCGTGCATCAAGTCATCGACATGCACCGGGTTTTTGATGGCCTTACCATTGCCGATAAATGGTACCACCGGATACTTTTTGAGGTAATCCAGATACATCATGAATTCCTGACCGCCATAAGAATTGTAGGCCAGGGAGGGCCGGATAATGGTCCACTGCATAGCCTCCTGCTGTTTGACAATTTTTTCACATTCGCATTTCGAGAGTGAGTACGGAGTCGTGTACGGGTATGTGACCGAGATCGATGAGACTAGAATGAAATGTTCAGCACCATGGCGGCAGCCACCCTCAACCAGGTTGCGGGTACCGCCGATATTTACTTTTTCGAAGACAGTGGGATCGCGGCTGATCAGGACTGCGGCCAGGTGATAGATAGTCTTGATTCCCTCGAAGGCATGCTCGATCGTTTCGGGTTTGGTAATATCGCCAAACACAATTTCGGCATCGGTTCCTGCAAGCCGGTCCTGATGTGGATGGTTGGGAATGTCGATAACCCTAACCTTGTTGCCTTTGGCTAAAAGGCCTTTTACAAGGGTTGTTCCCATTACTCCCAATCCGCCTGTCACTAATATCATAATCCTCGAATATCAGATTGCTGAGGTAGCTTTACCCATAACTGTTAGCAAAATCAGCTTTGCAGGACTCAGTGGCCTGCATGGATTTGCTCAATGCATTTAAACTTTAAGTCAAGCGGACTGGTTAGGGCAATGAAATTCTTTGCAGGCGGCAAATTAGCCTTCGATAATTTCGACACTACTGCGCAAGCCGTGGCGTGACGCAGCAGCTGCTACGAGGGCACGAATGGCTGCTATAATCTGGCCGTTGCGACCGATTACCGCCCCAACATCGCCTTGGCGCAGTTTCAGCATGAAGATCACTTTGCGACCTTCATCGCGTCTGGTGATAATTACTTCGTCAGGATTATCAACAAGTTGTTTGATGACGTAATCTAGAAACTCCTCCATCTCACCTTAGGATAAATTGTAGCTGGAGCCGACAAGGCGCAAGCACGTTCTAGTCACTGGCGGGTTCGGCATCAGGACTGCTTGTCGGCCGGTTTTTCTTCTGCGGGTTCGGGGGTTTCAGCTGCTGGTTCTGCAGCCTGTGAAGCTTCTGGTTCAGCTGCAGCAGCCGGAACGTTAGCTTCGGGTGCCGACTGCTGTTCGGCAGCAGCGTCAGCAGCAGGATCTGCTGGGGTAACTTCCGGTGCTTCTTCGGCGGGCTCGGCTGCACTAGCAGCTGGTTCTGAAGACTCTGGCGACTCAGCCGGTTCAGGAGTCGCTGCTGGCTCTGCAGGAGGCTCAGCCTTCGAGCCGGCGTCTTTAGCTGTCGGTTGAGATGACTTCTTCTTGGACTTGCTGGTTTTAGTCGGGCTGGATGGGGTGATTCCCTTGCGAGCGCGTTTGATCAGGCTGGTCACAGTTTCTGATGGTTTGGCACCAACTCCCAGCCAGTAGTCAGCCCGTTCCAGGTCAACTGTAAAAGTATTCTCTTTGAGCGGATTGTAAGTGCCGATCATTTCAATGAAGCGGCCATCGCGCGGCATCCGTTGATCCGCCACTACAATCCTGTAGTACGGGTTATTGCGGTTACCTTCCCGCCTTAATCTAATTGCTACTGCCATGGTTTTATTTTCTTGGTTTGTTTTGCTGAACGGGTGCAAGCATCAGAAACGCCCTTTAAGTGCAGGCATTCCTGAGCCATCGCCAAGTCCGGCCATCATTTTTTTCAGTTTGCCACGGTTCTTCATCAGCTTGCGCATCTCGCCGAACCTTCTTAGCAAATTATTTACTTCAGTCACTGTACGCCCGCTGCCTGCAGCAATTCGCTTGCGGCGTCGGGCATTGATGATATCAGGTCTGGTGCGTTCGCCCGGAGTCATTGACAGGACGATTGCCTCGACATGTT
>CAZHRP010000149.1:1710-6369 GCA_964535055.1 uncultured Chthoniobacteraceae bacterium | reverse complement strand
GCATGTTTTTATACGCATCTACCAGCGTTCTGGCTTTGCCGAGCATGTCCTGTTGCTGGAAGTTGTCTTTCATTTCGCGCAGTGCATCGGTCATGGAATCGAGGTTTTGAGCTGGCGGTGTCCAGCTGACCGGCGGCTCCGGTTCCGAGCTGGTCGGGGTAGTGCTAATTGGTGGCGGTTGTTCGGGATCTGTTGCGGGCTGAGTCTGAGTTGGTGACCTTGACTTCTCGACCGCCAGCAGATCGCTCATCAGGTTACTGTCGCGGTTGGCGGGAATTAATGTGAGTTGGGCATTGCTCTTGATGGTGCGGTCGATGCGCAGGATATCCAGCAATGCTTCCAGCACTTCAGGATCGTTGGCGATTTGTTCCATGACTTCACCGACCAGGCGGGGGCGCATGGTTGCGGCGTGGGCAAACTCGGTGGCCGCTTCTTTCTCTGCCGCGCTTTTGAGTACCTCGACCTGGTTATCACCGGCCTGGCGGATAGCGGCCGTGACCTGGCGCAGGCGGTTGGCGACTTTTTCCTCGATCTGCTGGATCATGGTATCATCGCGGAAGTGGACTTTGCGGATGTAGACGGAGCCAAGTTGATACCCCCATTCGCTGGATTTTGGCGATACCTCCGAGCGGACCACGCGACTCATAGCGTGGCGGTTTTGCAACAGGTCTTCGAGTGGCATATTGCTCAGCGAACGCACCGTTGCATTCGAAACATTGGCCCGTAAGGACCCTGCCGGATCGGTGTTTTTAAATAGAAAGTCAACCGGATCACTGACGTACATTTCATACCAGACACCGATGCCCATCGGCGTACCTTCCTCGGAATTGACCGGCTGGCTGCGCAGGTAAATCTGATCAAGCCGGACATCTACATCGTAGCTTTTGCCGAAAAATGGCAACAGGAATGCCTGCGGTCCCAGAGCGGTGAACAGGAATGTCAGGCCGGGCTCTTTGACCACGCCAATCACCTTGCCAAAGAGGGTTAAGACGCGGCAATGGCCTTCCATAATCGTGGTATAAACGCCGAGGAAGCGCAATAACCCGAGTACGATTGGAATGGCAATGGCAGTGCCGATCAGGCCAACTATTAGTCCGGTGAGAAAACTCATGATTGGTTATCCTGGATGATGTGGCCTGCTTTCTGCAGTAAGTCGATGCTGACATTGCGGCGGTAGGCAGCCAGTGCCAGCGGGTTGTGTGATTTGAGAATAGATAGTTGCTCAGCCAGTTGCTGGAGTGGAATAGTTTCGGCCTCGGCGCGCATCGTTTCAATTTCCACGGCCCGTTTGGACTGTTCAATTTTCTGGTCGGCCAAGGCTTGGGCTACACTGATATCTGAAGACACTTCATTATGCGCAGTGTTGATGGCGGCCAGTGCCGATTCGATCTCGTGGGGTGGATCGATTTGAGTGATCAGGGATGCGTCCAACACGATGCCGTAACGGGCTGCCGAGGATTGGCATTCGAAGTCCATTTGCTCATTGAGTTTATTCAAGTTCTTGCGCAGATCATTGATCGAAATACCTTCCAGCTTAATGCCGGGATCTTCATCGGGAGTGCCTTCGAGCTCTATAGTTTGTGTTTCAGCTTCGAAGTTGGCGATGCGTTCGCGCAGGATCGAGATAAAGTAGCCCATGACGTGAGCGATCGGGTTATTGACCCCAAACAGGTAGGCGTAAATGTTTTGCTCGCTGACTTTATAGCGAAGCTGTCCGGTGATACCGATATTCAATTGATCCTTGGTGACTGCTTCCAGCACGGTGCCATGTTGATTGGCGTTCGGGGTGTCCGGATCATAAGCGATGTTGACCGTGTTGATAGCAACATTGACTTTATGCACTTTTTGCCACGGCCGTTTGAGATACGGGCCGCCGGGTCCAACAACTTTCAGCACCGGGTAGCAATAGCGCTCGCGGTGGTCGTCTTCAAGAAACTCTGAGATCGGCTCATCCAGTGTGGTACGGTCAGAAATCCGTTCAGCTCGCCCAAAACTGGTGATTACAGCGCGCTCGTTTTGTTCAACTGTGTAAACACCACCCAGAATACACCGCAACGCGATGTAAATGGCTGAGCCGGTAAAAAAGCCGATGAGTAACTCCATCGAGCTCTCGTTATCTTAAAATTCTCACTCGCAGGCAAGCAGAAATGAATGACGATTTTGTTGCATTTCTCCTGACAGTCGCGGGCCTGAGACAAATCATTCGCCCATGCCGGCAGCCCATGCCGGTTGGTTGTTCCGGATCTCATGGGCCATGACTCGATCAAGTTCGGAACCGTCAGCGGTCTTGAATAATTGTACTGTGGCTGGACCGTGGCTGCCTCTGGATTTGACCACGATTTGCTGTTGGTCATTAACGAAACGGGTCTCTTCGACGTTCGGCGAGGCCGTGCGGCAAATAGATATCTGGGTTGGCCCTTTCATGATCGTGACTGTGCGCCGTCCGTTGACCGAGAAGATCGGCTCGTAGTAGCTGCTAGCGGGTGCTGCTGCAACCGACGCTGGCTGCCGCATCTCATTGTAGCCCTCTTCGTAACCAAGCTGAAAATTTGGACTGTTGGCTGTCGCGTAGGTTGCCGAATGACGGGTATGGTCCGGCGGTAACCCGGCCTGCGCATCAACCTTGCCTTTGGTCTTGCCGTACTCAAAACCGGCGGTGGTAAATGATCCGGAATTTCCAGCACCTCCACCTCCAAAACACCCACCCAAAAGCGCAGTGGCCAGCAGGGCTAAAAATATCCTAAATGCATGCCTCATTGCCGCATACTTATACTTAAGCGTTCTATAAAACAATCCCTACCTCAAACAACTTGCTACCCCCTGCCGGACTTTCTGCCACTCTTCCGGCTAATCCCACTCACCTTAACCAGGATCCCACAGTGTGAAAAAATTATTAGACAACCCGCAGATTAAATCGTATATAGGCAATTTATGAGGTTACGCTCTGGGAATGAATTTAGTGAAGTGACAGAATCGTTGGCGCGGTTTGCCGGGGCGATGGCGCATCCGGCGCGGGTGGAGGTGGTGAAATTATTGATGGCGCGCGGGTCGATGTGTTGCAGTGAGTTGGTTGCTGAGTTGCCATTGGCGCAGGCTACGGTATCGCAGCATTTACGGATTTTGGAGCGTGAGGGTTTGGTTGTTGGGCGGGAGAATGGGGTACGGGTGGAATATTATTTAGAAACTGAGCGGTTAAAGAATTTTTGTCATGCCTTTCAGCAGACGTTGGGCACGGTTGAAATAGAATGAGGAATAATACTATGAGCAAAGAGAATGAGAGTGGATTGAGGCTGGTGATAGTTGGCGGGGTAGCGGCTGGTGCGAGTGCGGCGGCCAGGGCGCGGCGGTTGGATGAGTCGGCGCGGATTACGGTGATTGAACGTGGTCCGGATGTCAGCTTTGCCAACTGTGGATTACCCTATCATATTGGTGGTGAGATCACAGACCGCGACAGGCTGGCGGTGCAGACACCTGAGTCGCTGCGGGCGATGTTGAATATCGAGGTATTGACGGGGACCGAAGTGGTGGCGATCGAGCGTGCGGAGAAGCAGGTGCAGATTCGCGCTAGCGGGGGTGGGGACGAGCGAAGTCTAAGTTACGACAAGTTACTTATTTCTCCGGGGGCATCGCCATTGCGTCCGCCATTACCCGGGATTGATGATGAGCGGATATTTACCCTGCGCAATTTGCAGGATATGGATCGGATTAAGGATGCGGTGGCTGACGCGCAACGGATTGCGGTCGTCGGGGCCGGCTTTATCGGTCTCGAGATGGCCGAGCAACTGCGGCGGTTGGATAAGCAGGTTGAGGTAGTTGAATTACAGCAACAGGTATTACCGCAGATGGACGCCGAGATGGCTGCGCCAATTGCTGAGGCGTTACGAGAGAACAATGTGGATTTGATACTGGGCGATGGAATTCAGGCCTTTACAGCGGGTGAGTCCGGGCTCGGCCTCGAATTGCAAAGCGGGCGTAAGCTGGCTGCGAATGCGGTCATACTGTCGATCGGGGTACGTCCGGAGAGTGGCTTAGCTAAAGCGGCTGATTTAGAGCTTGGCGAGCGTGGCCACGTCAAAGTCGACGAGTTTATGCGTACATCGGATCCTGATATTTATGCTGCCGGCGACGCGGTTCAGACCGAGGATGCGGTGCTGGGCGGTCCGACTGCGGTGGCTCTGGGTGGTCCGGCTAACCGTCAGGGCAGGCTGGTAGCAGATCATATTTTTCGCCCTGAACTGGCGCGTCCGTATCCCGGGTCGCTGGGAACGGCGATCGTACGGGCATTCGATGCGGTCGCCGGTATGACCGGGTGGACGGAAGCGCGACTGGCCAAAGCAGGGCATGACTACGAGGCAACGATCGTGACCGCATTCCAGCATGCGGGATACTTTCCGGGGGCGCAGCAAATTACCCTGAAGATCCTGTGGGATAAAGCGGATGGTCGGGTCCTGGGGGCTCAGGCTGTAGGTGCTGATGGCGTAGACAAACGGATTGATGTGCTGGCGACAGCGATCCGTGCCAGGATGACGATCGACGATCTGGCACAGCTTGAACTGGCTTATGCGCCACCCTTTGGTGCCGCTAAGGATGTCGTCAACATTGTCGGCATGGCGGCTACAAATATCCGTGACGGCTTGGTCACGCCACTGCGAGAAATAC
>CAZHRP010000149.1:0-1700 GCA_964535055.1 uncultured Chthoniobacteraceae bacterium | reverse complement strand
AGAAATACCTGCCAATGGTAAATTCCAGTTGGTTGACATGCGGCCAGCCGCGATGGCAGAGCTGCATCCGGTAGAGCGTGCCACCAATATTCCGCTGCCTGAATTGCGGACTCGCGCAGCGGCCGAGCTGGATAAAAATCAGCCGGTCGCCACGCTCTGTGCGCTTGGTAAAACCAGCTATTTTGGGGCACGGATATTAAAACATTTAGGTTTCGATGCCAAAAGTGTTTCCGGGGGACTTAAAGTGCGGGCTCAAGCTGAGCCAGTCACACAGCCAAGTGAAGCAGCAAGTAATAATATGAGCAGTAGCAATGGACATAGTGGAAATGGCGGCCAGTCGGCGGTAGTTGAGCCGGCACTTACTGGTACGCCAGATGTCAAACTTGATGCTACCGGGATTGCCTGTCCGGGGCCGGTGATGCGGGTCAAGCAGGCATGTGAAACTTTAACACCGGGGCAGGTTTTGGAGGTAACGGCGTCAGACAGTGGCTTCGCCAAAGACCTGCCAGCATTTTGCCAGGCGACCGGGCATGAATTTCTCGACGTTAAGAAGCAGGACGGCGTCTACGTCGGACGATTACGTGCATCACTCAGTGATAGCACTCAGCAAAGCCATGCGCAGATAGCGGCAGCCAATGGCGCTACGCTGGTGGTCTTTTCGCAGGAGATGGATCGTGCTATGGCGGCCCTGGTTATTGCCAATGGGGCGCTGGCCATGGGTGGCAATGCAACCCTGTTCTTTACCTTCTGGGGGTTGAATGTGCTGCGCAAAGATCAGCCACCGCAGATTGAGGGGAAGACGATTATGGACAAAATGTTCGGCTGGATGATGCCGCGCGGTGTGCACAAACTGCCGCTATCCAATATGCACATGGGGGGTATGGGAGCAAAAATGATGAAAGATCGCATGGCAGCTAAAAATTTACCGAACCTGCCCGGCTTGCTGCAAGACGCCCAGGCGACCGGCGCTCGTATTGTCGCCTGTTCGATGTCAATGGAAGCCATGGGCATTCGTGAGGAAGAACTGATCGACGGGATCGAGATCGGTGGCGTGGCCGACTTCCTCGGTGCAGCCGCTAAGACGCCGACCAGTTTGTTTATATAAAACTAACGCGGACGCCAAGGTGATGTGTGGAAAGAGTAACTAAGAATCAAACACTATACCTATCCGGAAATTATTAGACCGGAGGGCATCCAGTAAAAGCGCCGACCAGTACCGCGACAGAGCACCGTGGCGACAGCGAGTAATAGCCAGCACGGCTACAGCGAGCCGATGATCCTTCGAGTATTAGCAAGAGGGACGACCCGGGAGAACAGCCTCCCGTCGCTGCCTGGCTGGCTATAGCCGCTGCTGGCAGCCTGTAAGGTCGATCAAGTCATGCTCGTTTTTCATCGGCTTGCAACTCGAAAATTGTTTTTGCTCCAAAGTGCCTGAGTAGCATTTCCATTGCCTCACAGAGCTTTTCGTCCGCTTCATAATTCGTGCAGTGATATTCGTTGAATACAAAATCGAGAGCTGTTTCCGGAAATTCTGATGTGTAGCAGGGGATATTTGGGTCGGCTCCAGCTTCCAGAAGTGTTTTTAGCTGTTGTAGTCACCTGTCATCACAGCCGCTATCCATGGCGAGCCGAAGCGTGAATCTACCGGATCTGGCGAGGCACCTAACTCTAGCCCGGATCAATCACAAGCCATCTATCGT
>CAZHRP010000148.1:2585-6377 GCA_964535055.1 uncultured Chthoniobacteraceae bacterium | reverse complement strand
ACAGTAGACAAGCGCCTCACGCTGGTCGCAGTAGATGGCTTGTGATTGATTCGGGTTAGCCCCATCTGCAACTACGAGTGAACCAATTCCAGCGCCAGATCAATCGCGCGTGCCGAGTGGGTCAGCGCACCGACAGAAATAAAGTCGACGCCGGAGCGCGCGATTGCCCCGACCGTCTCCAGGGTCACCCCACCGCTGGCCTCGAATTCAACTTGTCCGCCACCCATGGCTACCGCCTGTCCCAACTGCTGCACACTCATATTATCGAGCAGGATTTTGCCTACTCCGCGCAGTTTTAAAAATCGTTCCACTTGCTCCAGGGTATCGGCTTCCAGTTCAACGCGGATCTCCGGGTGAGTCGCACGCAACCTGTCGATGGAATTCTGCAGTTGAGCCTGCTTGCCTTCCGCCAGCAGGTGGTTGTCCTTCACCATGGCCATGTCGTATAATCCCATGCGGTGGTTTACTCCGCCACCTGCTACCACTGCCGCTTTTTCAAAGTGGCGTAAACAGGGAGTAGTTTTACGTGTATCAAGGATTTTTGCCTGGCTGCCGGTAGCCGCTACGGCATCGACAAATTTTCTGGTCAGCGTTGCGACCCCCGATAGCCGCTGCAAAAAATTCAATGCCGTCCGCTCACTGGTTACCAACGACCTGGTGGGCCCTCGAATTTCTAGCACCTGGTCACCGGCAGTTACGCGCTCGCCATCAGTTACACAGTTGACCAGCTCAACCGTGCTATCGATCAGCTGAAAACTTCGTACTGCGGCTTTCGTACCCGCAATTACACAATCTTCCCTGGCAATTATGACACCTCTACTTAAACTGTCTGCGGCAATAAAAAATTGGGCCGTCAGGTCGCCGCTACCGGTATCCTCTGCCAACGCCAGTGCCACCGGGTCATGCAACTCGCCACCGTTCATCGTCCCTTTAAAACAGGTTATATTGCTCGCTAGCCTGATAGACCCGCTGGCCGCGAACATAGGTACTGACCACCGCATGTCTACCACCCCGGTAAACGGATAACGCAATCACATCTTCAGGGCTCAGGTTGTCACGCAGTGAAATATCCTCCCGGTAAGGCAACAGCTGGCCGATATCCAGCACCGTCAGATCCGCGTCATAACCTACTTCCAATGCCCCGATGCGATCACCCTTGCCCAGCGCTTTAGCGCCACCCGCAGTGGCCAGATGAAATGCTTCTACCGGCCCCGGTAAGTGCTCAACTTCCTGGTAGAATGAACGCGCCTTTTGACTCTCCACTGCCGAACGCATCACCTGCCACATATTTAATTCCGGCCCTCCGGCCACATCAGACCCCAAGCCAACTGCTATACCGCGTTGCTGATGTTTGTCCAAAGACATGATCCCACTGCCCAAATACATGTTCGAAGTTGGGCAATGGGCCACCGAACAGCCACGGTGCCCAATCAAGTCGTATTCTTCATCACTCAGGTGGATACAATGACCCAGTAGAGTCTTATTACCAAGCAGGCCGCATTGCTCATACACATCGGTGTAATTCCTGAATGACATGAACAGGTTTTTGACCCGATTAGTTTCATCCGGGCTCTCTGCCAGGTGAGTTTGGATGTAAGCACCGGTTTCCTTCGCCAACTCCCCGACCCCGCGCATCAACTTGTCCGAGCAGCTGATAGCAAAACGCGGTGAAAAGGCATACTCCAGCAAGCCATCGTTAGCACCATGCCATGCGCGACATAGATTCTCTGACTCATGCAGCGAAATGGATACTACTTTGCGCGGCTGATGCGGCCCGTAAGAGCCAACATCCATCATCATTTTGCCCATGATAATGCGCATCCCGATCACCTGCGCAGCTTCAAATGCCGCCTGGCAGCTGTCTTCATA
Source organism: uncultured Chthoniobacteraceae bacterium (assembly GCA_964535055.1). Classification (GTDB taxonomy): domain Bacteria; phylum Verrucomicrobiota; class Verrucomicrobiia; order Chthoniobacterales; family CAKUMP01; genus CAYUDZ01. The sequence continues at coordinate 4,508 of CAZHRP010000148.1, read as the reverse complement.
GATGGCCATATAAATGCACGCAGTAGTCGTACCATTCGAGGCCAGCGCATCGAAAAAACGGGCGATGCCTTTCTTACATTTCGGCCCGGTAAAATCCCGCTCAATCGGAAAGATGTGTTGGCGTAGCCACGGTAGCAAATCAGACTCGCCACGCGCCACCGCCGAATATTGCGGCAAGTGGGTGTGTAAATCTATCAGCCCGGGCAGGATGACATTACGCGATGAGTCAATCCAGTATACCTCAAAATCGCGTGACGCCTTGGATAGCGCTTCATAATTTCCCACCTCGATTATTTTGCCATCCATCATCAGAATGGCACCGTCTCGCCAACTCCGCAGCCGGCCATACTCGGGGCTGTCAATCAACATACCCCGTAATCCCACACATTTGCCACTATCGTTCATTTAATCAAGAGGAACACATTGCCTTGTACCAATCAAGCTAACCATCGGCTAGTTGTCATTCGAATACCGGGTCGGTACATACCGGCTGCCAGTCCAACGCCGCAATTTCTCCATAGTAGGACTCCAGTCTACTAATTTGGGCGGCTTGTTCAAAATTGGCATGCACCGACTCGGACGCAGCACGACCCATCCGTTGCCAGCGTTCGCTATCGGAGGCCAGCTCCAGCATTTCGGTTGCCAGTGCCTCGTCGTCCTGTTCCTGCACCAGGATCCCATCAACACCATCGCTAACGGCTTCCGGAATTCCTCCATGACGGGTTGCCAGCACCGGTAATCCGGTCGACATCGCTTCCAGCATCGAGTTGGGAATGCCTTCCTGGTTCTGGTCAGAGGTTAACTGGCTGGGATGTGTGAAAATGTGCGACCTGCAGTATAGCTCATTCAGTGCAGGTTGCTCGAGGAATCCACAAAATTCGACCTTGCCCGATAGTCCGAGGTCAGCAGCAAACTGCCGCAGAGTCTTTTCCATCGGGCCGGCCCCGGCCAGGACAAATCGGGCTCGCGGATATGTTTCGACAAATTTTGCGAATGCCCGCAGTGCCGTGCGAATTCCTTTCTTCGGAATCAGCCGGCAGGCCTGTACAATCTGCCAGCTTCCATCCGCAGGATATTGCCGATTGCAATAGGGAAAACTACCAAGTGGAATCCCAGTCCGGTTCAGTCGAATTTTTGTGGGTTCACAACCCAGCCCGATCACCCGCTCGCGCAATGATTCCGAGCGGACCATCACCAGTGGCACCGCTTCCAGCATCCGTCGCATCGACTCGGCATAGTTATGTTCTTTACGCATCATTACGTCAGCACCGTGAAACGAAACAATACACGGCCGCTGCCAGGCTTCGATGAATGGCAGCAGGTGCACAGCAGTATGCCCAAAATAAATATGCATCAAATCCGCCGGTCGCCGTCTGATAATTTTGAATAAAGTCTGAAATTCACCCCGGTACACGATCGCCGGGAATTTACGGATGTGCTTCAAATAATATCTGCGGATAAAATTTTTGCGCGGCCGCGGCACGACCTCAATATCATCAAATGGAAATTGCTCTGCATTCAACCGGTGCTTGGTCAGCACGTACGTCCGGCAAGCACGTAGCCCGGTAACCTGGCGGTAGATATGCAGCATCTCCGACTTTAGAAAACTGGTACAGTAACTGGCTACTAATGGTTGGGGCATACTTGGCTTGCTACTCATTATCCACGTCTTGCTCTACTGGAAACCTCCAATCTTGCTCTGCTACTTGCGGTGGCTGCTCGGCTTGCTCCAATCTGCGGTCGCGTTCATCAGCTATTGCTTGCAACTGCGCACGCAACTCTGCCAAGCCGCTGCCATCAGCAGCAGCCAACTCAATGATGCTCTGCTGCGGAAAGCGGGAACGCAGTAACTGCAAGGCATCATCGGCACCATCAATATCCATTTTATTGGCGATAATGAACCACTCTTTTCGCGCCAGCGCA
>CAZHRP010000148.1:728-2575 GCA_964535055.1 uncultured Chthoniobacteraceae bacterium | reverse complement strand
CAGGGTCATAGAGTGAAACTTCCTGCCGTAGACACTGCAGGTCGGAAATAGGATCACGACCATCGACGGCACCCATATCCAGGACAAAGGCCAGCGATTGGCATCTGATAATGTGACGCAAAAACTCATGACCGAGCCCGACATTATTATGTGCGCCATCAATCAACCCTGGAATGTCAGCAATGGTAATGCGGCTGTAACCGCCAAGTTCAACAACCCCGATATGCGGATGCAGGGTGGTGAAAGGATAGGAAGCTACCTTTGGGTGTGCAGCTGATACTGCTCCCAATATGGTGGATTTGCCGGCATTGGGGAAACCAACCAGGCCGACATCGGCAATCCGGCGCAGCTCCAAAAGAAAATCTCGCTCCTCCCCTTCCCCTCCGGGTTTGGATTGGCGCGGCGCCCGGTTGCGTGAACTCTTGAAGTGAACATTGCCTTTACCTCCTTCACCTCCACGACAAAGTATCACGCGCTGCCCGATCTCAGTCAGGTCGGCAATGACCTCCAGGTCAGCCAGGTTTAACTCGGGTTTCAATGGCTTGCCATCTTCATCAAACTCCGTAGGTGGCCGGTTAGGACCAAGTTCAGCCGGCAATTCATAAACCAGTGTGCCCACCGGTACCTTGACAACTTTATCCGGTGCCGACTTGCCATGCATCCGCTTGCCCAGCCCCGGCTGGCCGGCCTTGGCTCGAATGATCGGCTCATAATAGAGTGCTACCAGGTTGTCGGTGTGTTCGTCAGCTTCCAGGATTACATCGCCACCGTCGCCGCCATCGCCACCGTCAGGTCCTCCCTTGGGCTTAAACTTCTCACGTAGAAAGCTGACGCAGCCACGGCCACCGGCACCTGCCTTGGCATGGATCCTGATCTGGTCAACAAACATGTATCAGATTAGCAACAGCTCATTTACCTAGCAAGGATTCGTATAGCCGGACCGTACTGGCAGCAATAGTTTGCCAGCCAAACTGCTCGACGACGCGCGCGCGTCCGGCCTTGGCATAACGCTCACGCAGTTCATCATCGCTCATCAAGCGGTTGACTGCACCGGCTAAATCACGTGAGAAAGCGTCAGGATCACTCGGCTCAAACGGGCTGATTTCCTGCTGCTGGACCGGTACCAGAGTGCCGGTCTCGCCATCAACAACCACCTCCGGAATCCCCCCCACCTTGCTCGCAACCACCGGAGTCTCACAAGCCATCGCTTCGAGGTTAATAATCCCAAACGGCTCATAGATCGATGGACAACAAAATACCGAAGCAGCCGAGTACAATGCTACTTTCACCGGCGTCTCCAGCATCTCTTCAATCCACACCACATGCCCGTGCCGCTCGCGTGCCAAAGCCACGACATGTTTCATCTCAGCAGCTATTTCTTCGGTATCCGGCGCACCGGCGCACAGTACGACCTGAATTTCCGGGTTAAGATAATTGATCGCATTCACCAGATGAATGATGCCTTTTTGCCTTGTGATTCGACCGACAAACAGGACGTAAGGCCGCACCGGATCGATCCCATGCGCCTCCATCGCTGCTCGCTGCGACGCTGCATCGGCCACCCGGTACTGGTTATGGTCAATACCATTATGAATAATGTGAATTCGGTTCTCATCGAGGTGGAACAGTTCCCGCAAGTCATCCTTGGTGCCTTGTGAAACCGCTATTACCGCATCCGCCATTTCCAGTGCGGTCCGCTCAACCCACAGGCTGAAATCATAACCGCCACCCAACTGCTCGCGCTTCCACGGCCGCAGGGGCTCCAGCGAGTGGACGGTGACCACCAGCGAGGCGCCGTAGGCCAGCCGCGCCACGACCCCGCCCAGGGCGGCGTACCAGGTGTGGGT
>CAZHRP010000148.1:0-718 GCA_964535055.1 uncultured Chthoniobacteraceae bacterium | reverse complement strand
TCCAGCGAATGCACCGTAATAACCAGCGGTAGTCCGTAATTAAGCTTGGCCAGGATGCCTCCCAGGTGGGTATACCAGGTATGGCAATGGACAAGATCCGCCGACACTCCAAACGAGTTGAAGTCCAGGCATCGCGACAAGGCACGAAACACCGAAATCAAATTTCGCGGACAACCCCAATTTTCAGAGGCCACTCCAAAGCCCTGCACACTGAGGGCACCATCCTGTAGTTGCTGGCTGCCAAAACAGCGTACCTCAACATCTATGAGCTTGGCCAGTTCCGCACTCAGGTACTCAACATGGACACCGGCACCTCCGTAAACATGCGGTGGATATTCATTAGTAAGCAATAGCGCTTTCATCGTTCCGCATTCACTCTTAATTCTGCTTTTTTGCCAAACCAAAAAAAGTCTGTCGATTTTTGCTTGGACATCGACTGCCGCTAATAGCAGTCTGCCCAACAGAAAATAAGCGCCCGATTATGCAATACCACGAGATTTTTCGCACTTCCCCGCAGGCTACTCAATTGGAAATTGTGGCTGACCTGATGAGCAACGAACGAGAGGTCTTTAAAAGCGCAGTCGAAGCACTCGCGCCAGGCGCTAATGTCCGTCCGGTTTTCGTCATGCGCATGCCACCGCCCAAGCGGCATAGCTGGGTTGCCCGTCGACTCGGCCGCCGGTCCTCTGTGGAGCGTCCCGCTGCCACGGCACACGTG
>CAZHRP010000147.1:0-6393 GCA_964535055.1 uncultured Chthoniobacteraceae bacterium | reverse complement strand
AGATTATTGCCAGCGTCAAGGCAGCGGGGTTGCGGAAAGACGCCATTATCTTTGTGGTTTCCAATCCGGTAGACATCCTGACCTACCTGGCGCTGCAGGAAACTGGCTTGCCAAAAAACCAGGTGATCGGACTTGGCACGATGCTGGATACCTCACGGTTCTGTTCGCTGATAGCCGAGGCCTTGAAACTGCCGCCGACCCAGGTGCGGGCGATGCTGCTGGGTGAGCATGGCGATACCATGGTGCCGATCTGGTCAGCGGCGACGGTCGATGGTTTTCCGTTGGATAAATTCCCCGGTATGACGCCGACTTTCCAGAACCAGATTTTCGAGCGGACCAAAAAGTCCGGCGCCGAAGTGATCTCACGCAAGGGTGGAGCCGGTTGGGCCGTCGGTGTTACCATCCAGAAGGTAGTTGATGCGATTGCGCTCGACCGCCAGTGCCTGATGCCGGTCTCGAGCCTGGTCGAGGAGATTTACAGCATCCGCGATGTTTGCCTGTCGGTGCCGACCGTTGTTGGTCGCAGGGGTGCTATCAACCAGATCGAACTCGACCTCTGGCCGAAAGAACTGCAGGGTCTGATGGCATCCGCCAAAGCGCTGCGCGAGATCATCGATAAGGTTTGATCTTTTGCCCGCGAATCAGGCGAATTGATAAAGAGTTCAGGGAATTGTTGTAGCTCCTCTGATAATTCTGGGCGAAGTCGTGGGGCTCAGAGGCCCTATGCCGGTTGCTTGCGGCTGAATTCCAGTGAGACAATGTGATCGGTATCGACCATGGCAACGATTCCCGCGTTGCTTTCCAGGATCAGCATTCCTGCTTTCAGTAAGTGGACGAAATCAGGATGTTCGATTGGATATTTCTTGCCATTACTCACAGTCATTTCCAGTGGTGAGAAGGGAGTTTTTTCCAAGGCAGACCTGATCTCAGAAAGTTCCATAGAACTAATGTCAGTTATGAAAAGTCTTCTGTCAATCCAGTTGCCGGATGGCGGCTTTTCGGCGAAGCTGCCGAACATGGAGGTACTTTGGTGGACGATATGCGTGCTGTTATTCCTGACTGGCATAGTTGGTTCGGTAGTGCCATTTTTGCCCGGCACCACGATCGTATTTGCCGGAGCGGTGCTGCATAAGTTGATGCTGCCAGAGCAGAGTGTCGGCTGGTGGACGATCGGTGGTATTTCCTTTCTGCTGCTTCTTTCCTATGTATTGGATTTTATAAGTGGCGCAGCCGGCGCGAAGTATTTTGGTGCCAGCCGGTGGGGAGCGATTGGCGGGATACTGGGTGCTACGGTAGGTATCTTTTTCGGTTTGCCGGGCATATTTATCGGGCCGCTGGTGGGCGCGTTATTATTTGAGTTATTAGCCGGTAAAAAGGTTTTGCCGGCCGGTAAATCGGGGCTGGGGACTCTGGTGGGCACGACGGCGGGGATCATTGCAAAGGTCGTGCTCTCGATCGTGATGGTAGTCGTCTTTTTTATCGGGATTTGGTTGTAATTTCCCGCCGTTACTCACTGGTGGAGGTACGGATTTTGTCAATTGCCCATTCGGCATGTTCTTTGATGAGCGGGTCCTGCAACGATGCGGCATGTTGTAAGGCCGGCAGATCCTTAGCAGTACCAATATTGCCAAGGACAACGCAAATATTGCGTAGCCAGCGGTGCCATTTGAGCCGGAAGATTGGAGTGCCACGGAAATGGTTGCGGAAGTCAGCATCGGTCCAATAGAGCATTTCACGTAGATCGGGCATCGGCCGGTGATGGAGTTTGGTCTCATGAGTTACCCTGGCCCAGCGGTTCCACGGACAAATTGCCAGGCAATCATCACACCCGAATAAGCGGTCACCAATAGCGCTCCGGAATTCTTCAGGAATACTGCCCCGGTGTTCGATGGTCAGGTAAGAGATACAGCGTCCAGCGTCGAGTTGGTAAGGTGCCGTGATCGCGCGGGTCGGGCAGCAATCAATGCAGCGGGTGCAACTGCCGCAGCGATCTCGCTCTGGCTGGTCGGCAGGCAATTCAAGTGTGGTCAGTAGTCCTCCCAGCATCAACCAGTTACCATAGCTGCGGTTGACCAGCATGGTATTTTTTGCCTGCCAGCCAATTGCAGTGCGTGCAGCATGGGGCTTTTCAAGGATGGCGCTAGTATCAACAAACGGCCGGTGCTCGCCGCCAAACTCATTACCCAACCAGCTCTTCATTTGCTTCAACCTCGACATGATGATGTCGTGGTAATCACGCCCCAGTGCATAAGTAGCAATAGTGCCGCGTCTCTGAGGCTGCGACTGGTAGCAGTTCATGCCCAGCATGATGACCGAACGGCATTGTGGCAGTAGCTGCTGCGGGTTTAATCGGCGGCTGGGATTACGCTCCAGCCACTCCATCGTCGCATGGCGTCCATCGGCCAGCCATTTTTTAAAATAGTCGGCATGCGGTGGAATCGTTGCACTGGCTACGCCGACAGCATCAAAGCCAAGAGCCAATGCCCGGTTACGGATGGCTTCGATCACTGCTGCTAATCAAGTGTCTCACGCTGCAATCCACGCTTGTTGGTAGCATTCAGGATGATCACTCAACTCGTTTTCGGATTCTGCTGCAAGTGCTCGAAGAATAGCTCGAGCAGGTTACCGGCTGCTGCGCTGGTCGACATTTTGCCCTCGGCCACTGCATCTTTCAATGAGCCCAGCGATTGTTTGACTACGGGAGCAGCATAAAACTGATCGCGCAAGTGCTGTTCTGCCATGGCCAGCATCCATTCAATTCGCTGTTGCTGGCGACGATAATTAAAGTAGCCGTTATCTTCCATCTGGCGACGAAACTCGCTGACCACCTGCCAAAACTCAGGAATGCCCTCACCGGTCATGGCCGAACATGTGTAAGCTTTGGTCTGCCAGCCCGGAGTAGCTGCCACCAGATAGCGGAGGGCCTGGGAATATTCTTTCTGTGCCAGCCGGGCTGCAGATTTATTCAAGCCATCGGCTTTGTTGACCACCAGCGCGTCAGCAATTTCTATGACACCTTTTTTGATTCCCTGTAACTCGTCGCCGGCCCCGGCGATCATCAGCAACAGGAAAAAATCAACCATCGAGCGCACGGTAGTTTCACTCTGGCCGACCCCGACAGTTTCGACCAGAATTACGTCGTAGCCGGCTGCTTCGCACAAGACGATCGTTTCCCGGCTTTTGCGGGTGACTCCACCGAGGCTGCCACCGGTGGGCGATGGGCGAATGAATGCTCCGGGCAAGCGTGACAGGCGTTCCATACGGGTCTTGTCACCGAGGATGCTGCCGCCGCTGACTGTGCTGCTTGGATCCACTGCCAGCACGGCAACTTTTTCACCCTGTTCTTCGCATAAAAATGTTCCGAAGGAGTCGATAAATGTGCTTTTGCCGGCACCCGGCACCCCGGTGACTCCGATCCGTATCGACTGTCCGGATTTTGGTAACAGCGAGCTGACTATAGTGCGTGAAATCTGGTCGTGTTCGGGCAAGTTGCTTTCGATCAGGGTGATCGCCTGCGCCAGCGCCGTACGGTCGGCATTCAGTATGCCATCGATGTAATATTGAGCGGAGCGTTTGCTGCGTTGGAATTTGCGTTGAGATGGTGCGGTGACCACGCCGTCATTTTCGACGCCTTTCATGACGCGGCTGGCAAATTCATCACCGGCCTGCGGCGGTGCCCATTCCGGTTTGCGATCTGCTTGCTCGTTGTCCATCGGTACTGTTGGCTGCTGCTAGAGGTTAGCCACGCTTCTCAAGCGGTATGTAATTGCGCTCGGTTTCACCAGTATAAATTTGTCGCGGGCGATAGATGCGGGAGTTGATGTCCTCGCGGATCTCGTGGTAGTTGGCGATCCAGCCCGGCATCCTGCCAATCGCAAAGATGACCGTGAACATTTGCAGAGGAATGCCCACAGCACGCATAATGATACCGCTGTAGAAATCGACATTCGGGTACAGTTTGCGCTCGATGAAGTAGTCTTCATGCATGGCTGACTGTTCGAGACGCTTGGCAATGTCCAGCAGTGGGTCATCGACATGCAGCTTCTCAAGGATGGTATCGCAAGCCTGCTTAATGATTTTGGCGCGCGGGTCGTAGTTTTTGTAAACGCGGTGCCCGAATCCCATCAGGCGCTTGCCTGAGTTTTTGTCTTTGGCGGCTTCAATGAACTTGGAGCCATCGTCACCCTCATCATGGATGCGCTGCAGCATTTCTATGACTGCCTGGTTGGCTCCACCGTGCAGTGGGCCCCACAGGGCACATACCCCTGCTGCTGCGCTGGCAAACAAGTTGGCCTGGCTGGAGGCAACCATCCGAACGGTCGCAGTCGAGCAATTCTGCTCATGGTCGGCATGCAATAAGAGCACCAGGTCGAGTGCCCTTACGATCGCCGGGTCCAGATCATAATCATCGCCGGGCATACTGAACATCATGTGCAAGAAATTGGCAGTATATTTATACTCGTGCTTGGGGTAAATGATCGGGTACCCGCGCGACTTGCGGTATGCAAAAGCTGCGATTGTGCGCACTTGCGAGATGAGCCTGGCTGCCTGAATGGCAAAGCGTTCCGGGTTATAGCCGCCGACCATTAACCCGGGATAGAAGCAACTGCTGGCGTTGATCATCGATGACAGGATGGCCATCGGGTGGGCATTGGGGGGAAAGCCCTCGAAATGGAATTTCATGTCCTCGTGCAAGAACTGCGCCTCATATAGCAAGGCGGAAAACTCAGACAACTGACTCCGGGTTGGCAATTCGCCATAGATGATCAGGAAGGCGGTTTCGATAAAGGTGGAGTGCTCGGCCAACTGTTTGATCGGATAGCCGCGGTATTGCAGAATACCCTTCTCGCCGTCGATGAATGTGATCGCACTCTTACACGAGCCAGTGTTGCCGTATCCATCGTCCAGGGTGATATGCCCGGTTTTGCTGCGTAGCTCAGTGATGTCTACGCCGCGTTCCCCTTCCGTACCGACATGCACCGGTAGCTCAAGAGATTTTCCATCTATTTCCAATTTTGCTGCTTCACTCATAAATATTCCGGGTAATTGCGATAGGGGACTTATGCTTGTGCCCGCCATCTGATTGCCTGCGCCTTCGACCATCCATAAATCCGGGGCTGGCGTCAAGCAGCGGAAATCATTTTGCGTGGCTGTCAGATATGCTAGCGTAGTCCGATTATGAGCAATTTAAACCGCTGGACGAGTGAATTCTATCGTATTTATCAGGCTGCGCTTGAGCGCTACCGGGGAGGAGCCGATACTCCGGAATCGATTCTCGAACAGTCCGATGTCGACTATTTAAGGGCCAATGGCATTAAACCGATCAACATTTTTGATTATATTGAAGATTTTGAGAAATACGGTGAGCCGGATTATGGCACAGCACTGCTGCTGGCTTCGGCCAGGCGTGAACACTTCCTCTACCGGCTCGATTCTAAGTGGGCGGAACCAACGGTCACAACTGCTAATTTGCCGCCTAAAACCGATGACGTGGAAGGCATCGTCTGGCTGCCGCGAATCATGAACAAAGCACGCGCGTTTCTAGCCGGCACTGCCGAAGACGATCTGATGTACTGCTGCGGTGGCGATCGCAGGTTTTTTATCGAAAACAATGTTAACCCGATCGATTTCCTGCGAATAGTCGACGCTGCCGGTCAGGACGACCAGCAGGTGATCGAATTCGTAAAAACAGCAGCAGGCACTGCTTAAGATCTGTCCGCAATTGGGAACAGCCTTCCCCAGTACCACCCAAATCGGGTCGGATATAGATTGCTTTTAGATCTGCAAGTTACACACAATAAGAAACTTCTGCATAGTTTTTAATATATTGTCTGTCCCTTTATTGATTGCTGCTGGAATAGATCTTTCAATTTTGCTGCATGGCTTCGGCTTACGTATGCCAAGCAGATACTATAAGATCAGCATGCAGTCGCCGTAGCTGAAGAACCGGTAGCGGTGGGCGATCGCTTCGCGATAGGCTTCGCGGATGAATTCGCGGTTGGCAAAGGCGGATACCAGCATTAGCAGGGTGCTTTTGGGCAGGTGAAAGTTGGTCAGCAAGTGATCGCTGCGGCGGAAGGTATAGGGTGGTCGAATAAAGATTGAGGTGCTGGATGAGGTAGCTGAAACCTTGCCATCCGGAGCGGCGATCGACTCGAGGACCCTGACAACGGTAGTTCCAACAGCCAGGATGCTTGTCGCCGAGTTAATTGCGCTGGCGGCTGCCGCTGTGATCTCAAATTTTTCCCGGTGCATGGTGTGTTCGTCAATTTGCTCAGCTTGTACCGGTTTGAAGGTGCCGGCGCCGACATGCAGGGTGAGGAAGGTGTGCGGGATGGTGGCCAATATTTCTGATGTAAAGTGCAGATCGGCTGTCGGTGCGGCCACTGCACC
>CAZHRP010000146.1:3732-6473 GCA_964535055.1 uncultured Chthoniobacteraceae bacterium | reverse complement strand
GAGCTACGGGCGCAGTAAGGGAAATAGAAGCATATACTCAGGCGGTTCGAAAGCAAAAAACGGTCAACCTATTGCAGAGGTTCCCCTTAGTCCCGTCACTTTCTATGGGGAGTTCATCATGGAGATGATTGTTTGCGCAGCAGCATATTGAGCATGGAAGCCTTACTTGCCGTGTGTGGCAACGCCATTTACAGCGTGTAGGAAACTTCGCAAGCCGCTCATGTTTGAGGCTCTATTACTTTTTTGACCGAATTTGGATGAATAGGTTGTCGTGATCGAGCAAATGAGGGCTTACAATCGTCTCCACGGATTCCACTCCCATGCTATCGGGATCACCGGGGATTTGCTGCGCTCCAGTGTCTTCAGTCCATTTTTCGAGGTCTGTTGAGGTCCAGACTGAGTAGTTCATGCCGGTAAGCGCCTGGTCACGCCGCGTGTAGGAGAAACTACCGGAACTCAGGTCAGGGATGAGGGTAATCGCATTACTCGACATAGCGCTGGTTGGATCTAATCCCCAGATTCGCTCTTGATCGTTAATCAAGCCGTCGCCATCCGAATCAATCTGTGGATCGAGTTGAACCGCCCCGGTCCATTCCCACTGGGATCGCCAATCACCATAGTCGGAAGGGCGTCCAGCCGGGAAGTACAGATCAATAATCGTCTGGGCACGCGTTGCTGTGGCAGCCGCCATGGTTGCATCATAATCATTCCAGCGACTGGCATGATTGCGCTCTTCGGAGAATCCGGTATCGAGTGGCTGGCGGCCCCACCAGCCAAGGGCAAAGGTCCGGAACTCGGCATTGTCAGCCGGCACCAGAGATTTATAGCGCATGAGCGTATCGTAGACCAAACCGGAGCTTGGCAGGTTCGCTGCCTGGATGGAGCTTTCAAGCGCTGTGGCATCTATCGGATGTACGCCCCAGAAATGGAACAGCGGGCGGATGTCGATGCCAACCCGTACCGAGAGTCGCAGCAACAGGCTATCGACATCATTGTCAGGATCGATTCCATTCTCGTAGTCCTCGTTGAACGATTTAAAGTAGTTGCCGATACGTTCCCATCCGAAGAGCCTGGCGATTTCGACAAACTTGGCATGCCCTTTCAGGTAATATCCCTTTTCACTCTCTTCCATTATGCTTCCATTAAGGAAATTATCGCACATCATCCAGGCCATCGCTGTGGTCTCCAGAGAAGCATATTCTGTGGCCCCACCTACTGAAGTGCGGAAGGCCTCGTCCCAACTGTAGCCAAACCCATGAAAGACAGGAACGTGCAGTAGGTTGACGTCTGATTCCCTCTCACCGGGAAACTTTGTAAATTTGTAAGCATGCCCCATCTCATGGAATTCTGTGTAATCGGCATACTGTGGACCACGAAGAAGATAATTGTTGTGGTTGCCACCATAATCACGGGTGGGGTCATAGGTATTATTCACTGCAGGATATCCGGGCGTAAAAGCCACCGCCCTAAAAATCAGGTCAACCTGATTATAGAGCGTTTCGCGACCACGATCACGTGGGAAGCCCATAAAATCGTTAAGGATATCGGCCGCCTTGTCCCAATCTTCAAACAAAGTGATCGGATCATCCATCGCATAAATCCAGCTTGTGGGCACCTGCATCATGACTTTCTCCGATTGGAGGTCGGCCCAGGGAGCTGGGTGATGCCGCTCAATGTTTTGCCATTCGGAAAGCGTGGTTTGATGGAAGCTCTTGGCTGAGAAAAAAGGTGCGCGCACGGCGTTCTGGATCTGGACAGTGACTACTCCGACCCCGGTTGTGTATTGGGGGATCTCGATATAAATACCACCCCCAAGAGGATTTGCGACCTGAGTCGTTGTGGAATCGATGGGAAAGCTAGTTGTGACGCGATCCAGGCGTCTGATAGGATTCCTCTCCGAGAAATCCCAGTCGTGGGCCCCTACACGAATATTGTAACCTTTGTCGACCATGGCTTCCGGCACAGTAATCGTAGCGACCGTGCCCGGCGCAAGGTATGTGCCAGTCGGACGTGGTGTGGGCGTGCCAGGATTTTCGCCAAAGACTGCCCGGCCCCATGTATCAGGATAATCCGCATTGATGGGAACACTGTGAATCGCATTTGGATTGCTCGGCGGTGGACATTCTCCAGGGAAGTTAGCGGAACTACCGAAAACGAAGTCACTTAATAGGTGGAAGTGCTGCGCCAGGTTGTCTGCGTTGTAGGTGTAGGTGATGAGATTTTGCATCACGTGGAAGACCGCATGATGGATATCGTCCTGCAGGCTATCCCGGTTGGGCAACTGACGTGCCACCCAGAGCGGACCCATTATTTCGTCGTAAGTGTGAACCAGATCTAAAGCAGCAACAATCGAGTTAGTGCTACTGGAGAAATCACGCCGACCAGCGATAATTGTATCAATGTGAGCACCAATTTGCCCACTGGTCAGCGGAGCATCACCGGTAACGTGCGATTTCATTTCTATTAACGCATCATTGAGGTCGTCATTGACGAGCGCTTTGAACTGAAATTGTATCATGGCACTATAGGCCTCACTAGAGAGAGTGGCATTGCCGCCTCCCGTAGGTCCATTCGGTGCCTCAAATATCGTGTTCGCGGCACCAAAAGAAAAAGTCTTTGTACCAGTGCTCGCTGAGGCATCCAGGATTTCATCCGGCGCACCGATCTTGATTGAATTCCAGCTATCTGCAAAAAACCAGTCTGACCAGTTGACCGGATTCTCTGAGACGGCCACTCCTAGT
>CAZHRP010000146.1:0-3722 GCA_964535055.1 uncultured Chthoniobacteraceae bacterium | reverse complement strand
TGACTCTGTTCACATAGACCAGGGATGTTTCGGAAGCTGAGGTCGAGAGGCTTGAATCTGACGCGATACTGCTCGGCCCCCCGCCCGCAAACGGCGCGTTAGACCTATCCGTCTTGTCCATGTTGGCAAAGGCCAGAATCACGCCTGATGCGGAATAGGGAGCCGTACCTCCAAGTCCAAAAGTAAAGTCAGGGCCATCGCTTTCCGACACCTCCCGATAGAAAAACTCGACCCGGTCGCTAACCTGCCCAGCCACGTATCCACCTTTCTTGTGTGTCCAGCCCGAGGCCGTGTAAACATCACCAGTTCCTCCCGCAGCACAATTGACGACCATCGCGACGAGAATATCGCCGGGCTCGGAGTCAGACGGCATCTCTATCGTGATCGAAGAACCGACATTCGTGGCGACCGGGGAAGCACCAACAAATCCGGGAAGTCCGCCGGAAGGTACATAGACCGGCACTGAATCATCAGCTAAAAGTACCTCAGAAGTGGTGTCCAGAGCGTTACCCGAGGTATCTTCGATAGTGGCTCCTGCAGGCAGGATCAGTTGGAAGGAGCCCGCACCCGTGGGTGTAATTTCGACCGTGAAGACACCGGGCGAAATCTCGGTGATGGTGCCAATATTGATTGGAGCTGTTCCTGCATTGGCAAAGTCCGTAGCGGTCAGCGTGCCGCTATCGATATCTTCATTGAAAGAAATTGTGAAGGTTATTGGTGATCCGGATGCTACTGCATAGGTGTCGATGTTGTTGCTAATACTTACAACCGTTGGCGGGTAGATGTCTCCTGTTACCGAAAGCGTCCCGGTTCCGGCAAGCTGGGCCAGCTCAGTTCCGGTTTCTGCACTGCCGACTGCCTTGTAGACCCCGTCCGGCATCTGGGTTCCTCCGATAAACAGCTCACCTAAAGTTTGCGTGCCACTGAAGTTGAGGTGAAGCGTCGCACCGGTCTCGGCGATGGTCAGGATTACGGCGTCGTTGGCAGTGTTGGGTTGATCCAATTGGAGACCTCCCTCTTCAAGTCGGATATGGCCACTGTAAATCGCTGGGCCGGGGAATATCATCGTGCCAGCACCCCGCTTCACCAACTCGCCAATTCCTGTTATCGTGTAGCCAATACTGAAGTCGTCGTTGCGGTTATAGACAAGAGTGCCTTCATTGAATACCTGCGAGGTAGCCAGCGATCCGCTGGTGCCACCGGAGCCGATTTGGAGTGTTCCACCACTGATCGTGGTAGCTCCAGAGTAGGTATTTTCTCCAGATAGGGTAATACTACCTGTGTCGATCTTAACCAACTCGATAGTGCCAGTTCCGGAGTTGGTGTTGTCGGCGATGACCCCCTGAAAGTCACCGCCAGTAGCATCGCCGGAGCCGATGGTGAATGCTCGGGTGGAACTGCCGTTGTTTACGATCGTGCCGCCGGTGCCGGTCAGGTTACCGACCTTTACGCCAATCGTATCATTGATGTCGAGGACACCGCCATTGACAGTCATCGGGCTGCCGGAGGGGCCCAGTGAACCGGCATTGCCGAGTTGTAGCGTGCCTTCTGAAAGTGTCGTGCCCCCGGCATAGGAGTTTGCTACGGATAAAAGTAGCGAACCGCCTCCCTCTTTAATGAGTCTACCACCTCCAACGCTGTCGATGACGTTGTTGGTCAGCCAAGTCCGGTTACCACTGGTGCTGGTGCCGAACGGCACATAAATGATGCGGTCGGCTCCGTTTAAATCGAGCTCACTGGAAAATTTCGTCAATCCCGAGTTACCCGTGCCCGGATCACCGAGAACAAACTTTGTGGGATTAAAATACCCGGTTGCCGCACCCTCTCCGGATGCACCCCAGATAACTGTGTTGCCCAGATTGATGGTAGAGCCATTTTTTCCAGCACCGGCTAGGCCGCTTTCGCCCCCGGGGATTTGAACCTGATTGCTGCCAGTGCCCAAAGTTCTGCTGTAGTTCACAATCCAGTAAAATGAGAGAATGCCACCGTCTAAAGTGAGATTGCCACTGCCGAGGACGTTCTGGTTATGATGGGCATGCAGAACACCTTCGTTGATCATGACCGGGCCTGTGAAACCGGTATTGATTCCACCCAGGATTAATCTCCCTGAACCGTTTTTTACCAATGACCCGGAACCGGAGAGGGTTGCATCTGAATTATTGACCACACCTAAGCTAACTGATCCCGAACCTTCAATGCTAAGCTGATAGCCGTTCGTATCGATGGAGTTGACTCCTCTTCCAGTCGTCAATGTGGAGGACGTCGAGTGATTAACCCAACTCTGGTCCCCTCCAAGGGTGATTGGCCCGAGGAATGTTACATTACCCGAGTTGTTATTCATGTTGATGCCGCTGTTGATGGTCAGCGTCTGCCCTGCCACTCCCAGGGTGTAGGTGCCACTAAATGAGTTAAAGGCCAGCGACTCAGCAATCGTCATGCCGGACAGGGAAACTGAGAAGTTACCGCTGCCACCATATCCGAAGCTCGCGGAATCTCCGGAAGTCCAGTCGACGTTGCTGGAACCGTTCCACCATTGGTTGGTTCCCAACCATGCGCCTGATCCATCAGCCTGCCCTAAGGAGTTGCCATTTGCATCCCAACCTAAATCCGCGGCAAGATTGACTGACGGGCTGAGGAAAAAAAACAATAGAGCTATAATGCCGGGCAGTGAAAAAAGAAGGTTTGAGCTTCGGATTAATACTTGAATATTTACTGTCAGGAAATCGCTGTTTTTGTTCATAGCTCTATCGATCATTCGCCCGCTGTTGCTTGGTAGTAATAGAAGCATATACTCAGGCGGTTCGAAAGCAAAAAGCGGTGCCGTCATTGCGGGAGTGCCTCGTAGACCTCGACTTTAGTTGGGGCTGAGCTACGGACTCTTCCCTTTGTTTACATGATCAATAATTGTCCTTAGTTCTAAGTGTTAGTACAGCAACTATTTCCTCCTTTATTCGGATGCTGTATTAACAAAATGGTATTTCTCCCCAGGATGTATCATCACCCTGCCAGCTATAAAGGAGTTGATGTATTTGCATTATGTAGATAATCTCCTACTTAGGCAAAAATAGATGAGTGCCAGAGTATTTATAAGCTGCGGACAAAAAGGTGATGACGAGAGAAACGTATCACAAAAACTCTCTGACTGGTTTGCCAATGAAGAATGAAGGTTTTTACCCTATGTCGCTGTAAAAGTCCAGACCATCACAGATCTGAATGCTGGAATCATTGGTGCCCTCAGGACTTCTGACTACTCTCTCTTCGTCAATTTCCCACGCGAGAAAGTTTTTCAAGATGCCGGAAACATCATTCGCGGCTCGCTCTTTTCGCACCAAGAGCTTGCAGTTGCTTATGCGCTGGGACTTGAGCACATCTTTATCGTCAACTATCAGGATGTTTATGATGAAGGAGTTCAGAAGTCTATCGTCAGCAATGTTCCACGATTCGAGGATTATGGTGATGTATTGCAAATCTGGAGAAATACCGGTGCCAAGTCGAACAAGCCTTACAGCTCCAGACTGACGACCCCAACTTCATCCAGCAGTGGTAAAGGGGTCCAGTGGTAAAGGCAGGTAAAGGGTAAAGGGGTCAGTCCTCGCATTCACGCATTGACAATGGGTAAGTAAAGGGGTCAGTCCTCGCATTCACGCATTGACAATTTTGTACTGGTTTGTTATTGCAGGTGAGATGCCACGGCCATTGAGAGTGGAGTACACGGGAGCGGT
>CAZHRP010000145.1:0-6491 GCA_964535055.1 uncultured Chthoniobacteraceae bacterium | reverse complement strand
TCACGCTGCGTCTCGCTACGAAGTTTGTGATTGATCCGGGCTAGGCTATTGACGGGTGCTGAATCGCCACTTACCTTGCAACTACGGTATTCGATAGCATATTGATAGTAGTGAGAATTAATCAACATCCCCCCGCATGAAATCTATGAAAATATTTAACGGTTTTTTGGACTCTCGCAAAGCACTACAGCTTTGCTCAAAAGCGACCACGAGATTACTCTGCGCTCCGCTGGCCATGCTCTGCATAGTAACAGCATTCTTGCTATTGCAGACCTCGCCGGCCGCCGCCCAAATGTCGATCGACGAAGTCGAACAGAGGGCTAATGAAGCCGTCAAGAGTGGTAAATACGGCGAAGCCATTCCATTTTTGCAGGAAGTTGTCAAGGAAGCCAAAGCGGTCACTGATCCTACGCTGAAAAATAAAATTAAGCCCAAGCTTGAACGCATCGAATTCCTGTTGGCGTTTTGTTACGTCGTCAACAAACAGCACGAAGAAGCTATCAAGTTATTTAACGAATTTATCCAGGCCTACCCGAGATCGAAACAAATGCGTCAAGCACTGACGCTCAAAGGTTATGCAGAAACTGTTTCCGGCAAGGCTGTCGAAGCC
This sequence comes from uncultured Chthoniobacteraceae bacterium, assembly GCA_964535055.1. Lineage (GTDB taxonomy): Bacteria > Verrucomicrobiota > Verrucomicrobiia > Chthoniobacterales > CAKUMP01 > CAYUDZ01. The sequence goes on along the minus strand of CAZHRP010000145.1, from coordinate 5,881 downwards.
GAACAAACAATTTCCGCCATCCTGAAAAATTTCCCGATGCCCAGATCTGAAAGAGCTGAGCTTTTCTACTCCCTGGCCCTTTCGCTCATGGACCAGAAAAAATACAGTGAAGCCTACGAAAGACTCGAAAATATTGCCCTGGAGGCACGCGATCCCGCATTGCGCATGGTGGCCATCGCCAAAATGCTCGAGACCATATTCGCACTCCAGGACTCGCAGCTCCTCTACAGCCTGGTGCCGGCTTTGCAGGGGCAGGAATCGCCGGCACGCTACAGTTTCCAGTTTAATCTACAGGCGATACAAGGTGCCGACACCATGCTGGCTGAGGGCAACAATACACAAGCATTCGTCCTATTAAAATTGTGCCAGACCAAAGAAAATATCGAAGCGGGTCTCGACCGGGTTCAAGAGCATCTGGAAACCCAACGCAAGCTGCTTGGCCAGGGTGAAATCATGAATAACTTCCAGAAGCTCATTTCGGTTGAGCAGCGGCTGGCCACTGTCAAAGCCGAGCGCGAAGCACTTCAAACTGCAGCTACCTACAATGAAGGATTGGCTTTCAGGATTGCTCAGGTCTTTTATGCCCTGGAGCTTTATTATGAGGCTTACTACGCCTATTTCCGGATCCTCGAGGACTTCCCGGAATCGAGCAACATTCCGGATGTGCTGTTTGCCTGCAGTAACCTGGCCAACCTGCTCGAGCTGCCGCAGCGGGCTGAAGAGCATGCACGACAACTGATTAAGCAATTTCCAAAATCAAAAGGTACCCCGGACATCGTGTTCTCACTCGCCTACCTCTATCAGCAACAGGAGAACCTCGAGGAAATGGTTAAACTGCTCGACCAGGCAATCGCAGATGGCATCGTCACCACCAACAACGACGACAAAGGCCATGCTTACTACCTGAGCGGTTTCGCCAGGCTGTTCATGGACGACACGGAAGGCGCCCGCAACTTCTTTACCAAAGTCAAAGAGGAAGCCGCCAACTCAAATTACCTGCGCGATGCAGAATATTGGGATGCTTACATTTCGCTGATGGACAACGAGTTCCAAAAATCAGAGCAGAAATTTGATACGCTGGTTAAAAAACACCAGAGTGGCCGCTACATCGAAGATGCAGAATTCCGCCAGGTCCTGGCACGCTTCGGGTCGGGCGATCTGGAGGGTGCTCGCAACCTGGCCGAGGATTTTCTTAATAAATACCCGCGCAGCCAGTTACTCGGTGAACTGTATAATGTGCTGGGCGATATTTACGGCTCCTTCGGCGAACTCGATAAGTCCATCGACAGCTATCTGATGGTGGAAAAGTTTACCGAACGCACCGATCAGATCGAAGCCGCAGTCTTTAATGCCGCCCGCGTCATGGAGGCCGATCAGCGCTGGCAACAGATCGTCGACCATTTTCAGAGTTATCTGAACCGCTATGGCGAGCAGGGCAAGTACACCATGGCGGTCTATCGGATGGGTGCTGCCTACGATAAACTCGGTGAAAAGCAAAAGGCAATGGATCTGTTCTGGGATACCTTCCTGCGCTTCTCGAACGATTCCACCGAATTGGGCGCGGATGCTATTCTGACTTACTACGCAGAAAAATATCCGGAAATGCTCGTCGCACCAAAAATGGAGCAGTGGTACGCTGAGCAAGCCGAGCCGGCAGGCGAAACTGCTGCTGCAACTGAAGTCACCGAGGCTCAATTGGAAAAACGCAAGCAGGCAGAACAAAGTGCCCGCGACCGCTTTACCAAAGAAGCGCAGCGCAAAGTCACCCGGAAGCTGCGTACGGAGTTAGCAAAAAGTGACGACGAGCTTACCAAACAAATGCGCCTGATCTGGGGGCTGTCCATGCTTGGCGATCAAACCAAAGTTCCTGAAACTTTCAGCAAAGAACAAATCACCAGTGCATCGCCGGCGGTGCTGGCCTGGATGTCTGAGATCTTCTCCGAAAGAGATCAGATCGATAATGCCTTCCTCGCTGCTCAGCGCATCATTAAAGACTTCCCGCAAACCCAGTGGACTCCAAAAGCGCTGGCCACACTGGGCGTATTGGAATTCAAAAAGGGTAATACTCAAAAAGCCAGAGACTACTTCAACGAAATTTATGAGTATTACCCGACCAGCGAATTTGCCGGCGAAGCTACCATGCAGCTGGCCGACATGGAAGTCGCTGAAGGTAATTTTGAAAACGCTATTCCCAAGTACAATGAAATCCTGATGGTCCGCGAATGGCGCGGTCGCCTCTGGGCCGAAGCACTCTATAAACTCGGCATCAGTAAATTCGAAATGGGCGAAGTGCAGGAAGCCTTCGCATTTTTCCAGCGCGTCTACGTACTTTACTCCACGCACAGTGAGTGGGCTGCCAAGTCTTACCTGAAAAGTGGAGAATGCCTGGAACTGCTCGGCAAGCCATCAGAAGCAGCCGAGACTTATAAAGAAATGATTGCAGACTCATCGCTCGCCGACCGCCCTGAAATTCAGGAAGCCAAGCGTCGGCTCAACGCATTACCGGCATCTGCAAAAAGCCCAACTACCGCGCAAAATTAATTCCCCCCAAGTAACATGATCAGAACACCATTAACATCCATTATTACTGCGCTCTTGCTGTGGAGCGCTGCCGCCTCTAGCCACGCTGACCTACCGGCCAATATCATGCTTGATAATGGCTCCGTCAGTTCAGGAGCAACCCTGATCAACGTCGATGGCGACAATATTGTCCTCAGCGAAAAAGGCAGAAATGTCAAAATTGCCCTGCCTAAAAACAAGATTCAGGAAATCGAATTCGTTTATGAAGAGGCTGTAGTTGCAGCAGTCACAGCAGCAGAAGAAGGCAAATGGCAGGAGGCTGCCGATGGTCTCAAACCACAGGTAGAAGAAATGCTGCCATACCTGATCATACCGCGTACCAATATAGCCGTGGTTTTAGACACCTACACCCAGGCACTCTACGAACTCGGCAACCTGGACGAATTTGAAAAGGTTTACGCCCGCACGACCAATGCCGGCAATGAAGAACTGGCACAGTCATCAAAAGCATGGCTCGGATATCTACGAGCCCGCAAAGGAGAAACTGCCAAGATGGAGGAAATCTTCAAAGCTCTAGGTGAACTCGATAGCAGCAGCCAGGCATTTGCTCTGCGCGAGATCGCCTACTGTTACTTTGAATTGGAAAAACAAAACTACCGCAAAGCCAGCGACCATGTCTCAAAAGTCGTCGCCTCCGGTAGCCTCGAATCCCGAATTTATCCGGAAGCAATGTTTCTTTCTGCCAAATGCTATGATGGCTTGGCCGAGAAACAACAGGAAATATTGACTCAGCAGCGCCAGGAAAAACTGGAGCAAGCCATGCAGGCGGAGCGCGTAGTTGTTGCTCGTAAATTGCAACAAGCCGCCAGAGAGGCAAATAAAGCTCAGCCGACCGAACAGGAAATCCTGGACGCTGTTGACAAACAAAAAGTGGAAGACGAGGTCGGCTCGGTACCGCCTGTCACCGAAAGCCAGTACTACCAGGCGGCCCAGCGGGTATATTTGCTGATCGAACTATTCTACCCCAACTCAGAATGGGGACGTGATGCTACCGAAGTCATAGCGGATGCCACCCGCAAAAAAGTTATCGAAAAACAATGGACTGCCAGTCTCGCAGAGATTACCACAGAAGAATCACCCGCACCAACTGAGGAACCGGCAGCTGAGACTGAGGCGGAACAACAATAACAGCCTGCATCCCTCACTACATGCTTACCAGCAGGCAAATCATCACCAGCCAGTTCCTGCCTTAACAGTCATATCCCGGCACACTTTGAAGAGTTTTTGTTGGCAAAAAAAATAATTCTTTCTAAGCTCTCAAATTAAACCAATTATTAATTGTCAGATTAATTTCCACCCAGATAATCAGCTAATGAAAAAAATAAATAAATTCAGTCGACTCATGTTGTTTGGAATAGCAACCGCATTCCTTACCCTCAGCAACGTCAACACCTTTGCTCAAGATACTCCCCCCGCGGAAGAAACCCAGGAAGGCGAAGCTTCGGACGTTGCCGATACCACCACACTATGGGGAATCATCCGCTTGGGCGGTGTTACCATGTGGGTGTTGATCATTGGCTCGATCGGCGCTGTCGGCCTGGCCATCTACAACGGACTCAACCTGCGCACTGATAAATTTTTACGCCCGGACGTTTTCAATGATATTGTCGAGCGCGTCAAGATCATGGATTTTGAGGGCACGCGCGATTACTGCGAGACTCAAAAAGCAGCTATTGCCAACATCGTCCACGCTGGTCTCGATCGTGTCTCGGGTGGCGAGTTGGACATAGAATCAGTCGAAAAAGCAATGGAAGAAGCCGCTACCGAGGAAGTGACCAGTACTATGGTACCGATCAACTACATTTCTACCATTGCGGTGATTGCGCCGATGGTAGGACTGTTGGGTACTGTTATCGGTATGGTTAAAGCATTCGGCAACATGGCTTCCGTCGGTATGGGTCGCCCCGAAGTGCTGGCCAACAACATTTCCGAAGCACTGATCACCACCGCCAGCGGCCTGATCGTCGGCATCCCGGCTATGGTGATCTACTTCTATTTCAAGAATCGCTACACCGGTTTGGTTTCATCACTGAACCGGATGAGCGGTGAGGTGCTGGAACAAATCAAACAGGCAGTCCGGCGGGCCAGCTACGAAATGCATCAGGGCTAGTAGCCCGATGGATTACCAATTGTCCTCCCACACGTTGCATGAAAATTAAGCTGCCCAGAGAAAGTGAAGTCGGCTTTCAAATGGCGCCGATGATCGACATTACTTTCCTGTTGATTATCTTCTTCATGATCGTTGCGCGCCAAACGCAAAGCCAGTACAAGAAAATCGACAATCCGGTGGCGGAACATTCGGTCATTGCCCAGGAGCGCGGCTCACGCGTGGTTCTCACTCTAGGCACTGATGATGAACTTTACATGGGGGCCTTTCCCGCTGATAAAGATGAAATCAAGGACCTCATTTCAGAACGCGTCTCTCAGGATCCAAAAACAAAAATCCAGCTGCGAATCGACAAAGATGTCGAACACAAAGAAGTCCGTGATCTTTTAGTAGTACTTGCAGAGGCCGGTGCCTTGGACGTTATTTTCTCAACCTATCAGAGCGACAAGTAAGGATTAAGCCATGAATCTTGATATACAAAACCTGACTGGACACGATGGTGAGGATGAAGAATTCCAGATGGCGCCGATGATCGACATCGTCTTTTTGCTGTTGATTTACTTCATGGTGACTACCACCCTGATCAAGCAGGAAGCCGATCTCGGTATGCAGCTACCTGGCCAGTTTACCCAATCGACAGAAGTCAAAATGCCTGACGAGCAAATCATCGATGTCTATGAAGATGGTCGCGTCATCCTTAACGGCCAGATATTCGATCAACCGCCACGCCGCCAAATGCCGGAATTGACTGCTACCCTGAAACGCTTCAAACAAGCTGCTGACATGACCAAGACTCCGGCAATGGTGACTATCCAGGCTGAAAACGCCACTTTCCATCAGCGCGTTGTTGACGTGATGGATGCTTGCGCCGCTGCCGGTATCAATAGTGTCTCATTCGGCCTCGAGTAAGGCAGCATAGCGACTGTTGATTCGCCAAACCGAGGATTGATTTATTTCCTCTACCGGGCTGCATGTTGCACCACACCTGTCAGGTGTGCCCGCACTACAATTATTTGACCAACGTAAGACTTTCAGCGAGAATTTAATTAAGATATGCAATCCTCTCAGCAGGCATCTCCCCACCCTAATGAAACACCTCATCCCAAAAGGATTTGGAAGTTGGTCTACAAGTTCATCCTGCTTAGCCCGGATCAATCACAAACTTCGTAGCGAGACGCAGCGTGAGGTGCTTGG
>CAZHRP010000144.1:0-6537 GCA_964535055.1 uncultured Chthoniobacteraceae bacterium | reverse complement strand
ACACATCAGTGCCATTTCGTTGACCATGCCGATATTGACGGCGCGGAAGGTATTCTCTAATAACTTGACCATTTCGGCAGCGGTGGGGGAAGAGACGGTCACAACTTCATCCACAATACAGGCATAATAGGCCAGCAGTATCGAAAATCCGGCCAGCAATTCCGAACGTCTGATCTCGGCAACTGCAAACATCAACCCGACCCAGCCGAGTAACAAAAGCCCACACAGCAGAGGGCTTTCCAGCCAGCGTAATTGCTCCACATGATGCGAGGCAAACAACACATAGAAGCCCCCGGCCAGGCCACCCGCTTCCAGCACCTGACCAAATTGCCGTAAGTTCTGCTTCCGGCCAAGCCAGCTACCCGTCAACCCGACTGCAACACTCGCCAGCATCAACATGCCGGCCTTCGCCATCGGACCCAGGACTGTCACCAATGACTGGTAGGCATAATTGGCAAATAAAACCAGCGCGGTAACCAACAACACAACCCCAAATCGTACCAGCCAGACCCTGCCCAACTTCCATTCCCATCCTTCATCAGCAGATTTGCTGCTATCAGGCTCAAGTTCATGCGCCGCTGCAGGCTGTTGCTCAATCGGCTGGGGCATTTGCTGCGCCTCCACTGTTGCTTGGTCTGCTGCCAGACCGTCATCCGCTTGCGGCAGGCTGGTCGGTTCGTCGACTGCCGACTGCACCTCAGCTTCCTGCTTACTGACACTTGATGGCAATGGTGGCGGCACCGCAGGCGACAGGCTGACCCGCTCATCGACTGCTGGCTGGACTTCAGCCTGAGAACCTCTGACGCCGGGTGGTAGGAACGGCGGTGACGGCTGCTCATCTAATTCTGCCGAATCACTTGACTCAGGCTCAGCAGGCTGGCTGATAGCCTCCCGCAAATCCCGGATCTCAGCCCCAAGTCCAGCCAGACGCTTGACCAGCTCGTTTTGCTCGCTTTCCAGTAATTGCAGCCGACGACTGATCTCATTTTCGTTGTTCATCATGCCATTTAGGGTTGGTGAGTTAAAAGGTAACAAAAATACTGATTGATAAAAAATCGATTGTTTTGTATGCCTATATTGATTTTATCAAATATATCTATTGCCATGAATCTGCATCATCTGGAATTATTCTACTACGTTGCGAAGTACGAGGGAATAGTTAATGCCTGCCGGCACATGCCCTACGGGGTCCAACAGCCAGCAGTCAGCGCACAAATCAAGGCACTAGAAGCGGAGCTCGGCGTCTGCTTGTTTCGTCGCCGTCCGTTTGCACTGACCCCCGAAGGTCTGAGCTTGTTTAATTACGCCAAGCCATTTTTTGCCGGCCTCGACCATGTCGAACGCGTGTTGCAGGGCATACCTGCAAGCCAGTTGCGGATTGCCGGCCCCAGCGAACTATTGTGTTTCCACGTTCCAGAATTATTTCAGGAATTGCAGGAATGCCACCCGCAGTTGCGCCTGAAGGTCTTCGAGCGAAGCCAGGCAGCAGCGGTGCAATTGTTGACCAGCGGCGAGTGTTCGCTGGCGGTTACAGTCAAAGAACCCTCGCTGCCATCACACCTGTCATCGAAGTTACTGGTCAGTATCCCACTGGCCATCATGCATCCCGGTGGTAAAGGCCGCTTGAAAAAAGTCGTCGACATGCTCAGCACCGGAGTCACTCCCCAACAGCCATTAATTGCACCCCCACATAACGAAACGGTCACCCGTCTCTTTTATAAGGGCCTGGCCCACTACAAAACCAGGTGGCCGACCCAAATCGAAGCGATCGGTCGCGAGCAAATTGCCGCCTATGTCAGCGAGGGATTCGGCCTCGGACTATGGGCCGCAACCCCCGGAGTCCCAATCCCCACCGGTACCCGATTGGAAATCCTGGAAGACTTCGAAAAACTCGACATCCATGTATTCTGGAGTGAACCACTCAACAAACTTGAACAAAAATTCCTCGAATTAATCGTGGCACGTGCCAACAATTTGCGCCGCACCCGCTCACAATCATAATCGTAATCACAATCGTACTCGTAATCGAATCCCTGATCCCACCCTAAATCACCCGGATCCATAGATCTTCTTGCCCAATAGTTAGTATCTCTCCGGTACGCAGCTTGTTTCCAAATCAGTATGCTTCACTATCGATAGCTGTCAGTGCGTGCCGACCAGCCGTTTAGCCAGCGTTTTTCATTGCGTGCCGGTAGCGAGTTGGCCACCCGCCTGGTCAGCACTGCTTTGGCAGCATCGGCAAAAGCATCGGTGGCACTGCCTCGCATGTCCATATTCTCCAGCACTTGCAGCAGCCCCCAGCCTACGCCCCGGTAACGCTCACTGGCAACAGTCCCCTCACCTTTAAAATTGACATCGTCAATCATCGCATACAGCCCGTTGGGTGCCGCCGCCACCCGCCGGAAGTTACCCTCGATCCGCTGCCGGTTCTCCGGTGCCGCGGCAGCCAGCATCTTGGGCAATGATCGCTCTAGCCGCAGTACCAGGAATTCCGCTTGCTCGGGAACTGTGGCAGCCAGAAAGTTCCGAATCTCCGTACTGCGTTGGCTGTTAAATTCCGCCAAAAACCGGCTGCGGTTCGGCCATGGACAAGCTGGCTTGGCAGCCAGACTCGCAGGCAGCTTTACCCCTTTACTCTCCATGAACCCCAGCAGCAATGGAAAGCTTTCCTTGAACGGGCCGGACTGGCCCTCCGGATACCAGATAAAGTGACCGATCCCCATCGAGGCAAAGTCCTCGCCGCTATTCCAGGCAGTCAAACCCTCAAGCGTGCCGGCACATTCATTCTGCCAGACTTTCCGGCCGATAGCGGTAGCTTGCTCGCGACTGAGCGAGATACCTGCCTGCGCCGAACCGGTAGTCGCAGCCAAATTACTGGTAGCTTCATCAGTACAACTGCTAAAGGCCAACACCAGCACCAGTAACGAAGGAAATGTTCTCATAGCGTCAGCATAACGGCCTGCAGGCAACAAAGAAACCCGCAAATCATTTCAATTGCCGCTCAAACGCTTTGGCATCAGCCGGTGTATCTATCCCGGATGACCGGTGAGCAGTTTTTAACACCCGGATCGGTATACCATTTTCCAACGCCCGCAACTGTTCCAGCTTTTCCAGTTTCTCCAGCGGCGAAGGTCGCAGCGACACCAGTTTGAGCAAGATTTCCTTGCGGTAACCATAAATTCCCAGATGCAGCAGGCTCGGCGCATGACCACCATCCCTGACATGCGGAATCAGGGCGCGCGAGAAGTACAAAGCATCACCATTACGGTCAACTACTACCTTGACGGCATCACTGCTGGTGGCATCCTCGTGCTTCTGAAACAACCGGGCAGCAGTATTCATCTGGCGCTCCGGATGATCCAATAGATCCCTGGCTAAGCGATCGATCAACTGCGGGGGTAATGCCGGTTCATCGCCCTGGAGATTGATGACATGCGTGGTACCATCCAGCCTGGCAGCCACTTCAGCGATCCGGTCACTGCCGCTCGGGTGCCCCTCACGGGTCAGCGCCACCTCGGCACCAAAGTCAAACGCAACCTCTGCAATCCGCATATCATCGGTTGCAATGATCACTGTATCCAGCAGGCGGGCACGCCGCGCCCGCTCCCAGGCATGTTGAACCAGCGGCTTACCGGCCAGCTGATGCAACATCTTGCCGGGAAACCTGGTCGAGGCATAACGCGCCGGAATGATCCCGGCAACCTTGCCCGACTTCCTGCTCGCAGACTTGTCATTTTTTCCACCCATAGGAGTCAGCTCATTATAATGTCCACAGCCTCAACGATTGTCTCAGCAACATAATCGGCTGCTTCCTTTGGAGTAGTAGCGCCATACCCGGTGCGCACCAGAATAGTGCCTAGCTCGACCTGCTTGCCACACTGCATATCAATCTCCTTGTCGCCAATAATCCAGGAACGGCTGATATCCACGCCATGCTCACGGACAGCTTCCAGCACCATCGCAGGTGATGGTTTCCGTCGAGTATTGGCGGTCCCGGGCAGGTCCACACAAAAATAGGTTTGGCTGATCAAACCATCCCCCAATTGCCTGTACAGTTCCTCTTGCACCGCAAAAAACTCCTGCTCAGTTAGCAAACCACGACCGATCCCTGACTGGTTGGTGATAATAAACAACATATAGCCCGCTTGCTGCAGTCGCTCCAAGGCCTGCCTGACACCATTGATCAAAATGACCTGATCAGGATGACTGCAGTAGTTAACGTCATGCATCAGGGTGCCGTCGCGATCCAGAAATACTGCCGGCTTCATCTCATGCTCGGCTGAATGCTCCGCCCGCTTCACTTTGGCGCGCACGGTACTGCGCCTGCGCGAACTCAAAGCCATATTAAAAGTATGTGGTTTATAGCTGGGCCTGGGCATGTGACTGAAAGCTATCTAAGAGTTCCAGCGGGGTCAGCGTAGCGGTGCCCAGCTTACCCACAACCACACCACTGGCATGGTTGGAAATTTCTGCCGCTTCGCGCAGTGATCCGCCGGCAGATAAAACCAGAGTAAACAACGCGATCGCGGTATCACCCGCCCCCGACACATCAAAGACTTCCTGCGCCCTGGTTGGTGTGTGATAGGGCTCCCCACCACCGTCAAAAAGCATCATCCCCTGCTCACCCAAAGTAACCAGCAAGGCCCCGCAATCCCATTCGCTCCGCAGCTGCTGCCCGACTTCTATTAACGCCTGATCAGCCATCGCCGGCTCGACCGGATCTGTTTGCGGTAAGCCGGCAGCTGCAAATGCTTCCGCGCGGTTGGGTTTGACCGCATCCAGCCCACACCAGCGAATCGGGTTTCTGGGATTCACATCTGCCGTTATGATCGTGCCCGACTCCCTGGCCAATTTAACCAGCTGATCGACCAGCGCCTGGCTGTAAAACCCTTTGCCATAGTCTTGCAGGATCACCGCATCAGTTTGCTCCAGCAGCTGCGCAAATAGTTTTAAAAAATTTTCCTGCAAATCAGGCGCCAGCGGATGCTTATGTTCACGATCAACCCGCACTACCTGCTGCTGGCGGGCAATGATCCGCGTTTTTAAAATAGTCGGCCGTGACTCATCGGCCAGCACCCCGGCCAAGCCAATCCCCGCCTCGGTCAGCAACGACCGCAGCCACTTGCCTGCCGCATCATCCCCCACCAGCCCCATCACTTGTGCATGGGGTGTAAATTCACGCAAGTTACGCGCAACATTGGCCGCACCTCCCGCAAAGCAGGATTCCCGTTGCACTTCGACCACCGGGACCGGCGCCTCCGGAGAAATCCGGCTGACTTTGCCCCAGATAAATTCGTCGAGCATTAAGTCACCCACCGCCAGTACGCGTGACTTACTAATAGATTGGATGATTTCGTTGAGACGCTCGGGGGTCATAGGTTGGTTTTATACTCACCATACTGCGCGCTTTCGCTGCTCCTGTCGATAACCAACAACAGGTATATAAATTCCACAATGGGATACCCTTTCCTGATAGATGAATCAAAAGTCAGGCGCGGGCGTTCCTTGCTCGCCGTTGAACATTCAATCGATAGCTGCCAATACCCTGCCGCTTACGGATCTCAATTCGCAGTGCCGCTGTAGAGCGTGACAATGCCACCGGTAAGTGGACGATACCGGGCTTCACTAAATCCATTCGACCGCATCAGCTTGAGCATCTTCTCGCCACTGGGAAATTCTTCGATCGAGCTGCCAAGATACTCGTAAGCATCCGGTTTGCCAGTCAGTACCCCGGCGGCCAGCGGCAGCAAGGTGTGCAAATAAATCCGATAGAGCATCCGCATGATCGGGTTCTCGGGAATGGAAAAGTCCAACACCATAACGCTGCCACCCGGCCTTAGCACCCTGGCCAATTCACTCAAGCAGCGTGCCCGGTCCGACATGTTGCGTAATCCAAAGGCAATCGTTGCTACATCAAAAACAGCATCAGCAAATGGTAATGCTAACCCATCAGCTACCACTAGCGGTCGCAACCCTTTCGCCGCTGCCCGCTCGAGCATCGGTGCACAAAAGTCCGCACCTACCACATCTGCACCAGGACATTTTCCCCGGATCGCCAGCGCCAGATCACCACTGCCGGTCGCCAAATCCAACACCCGTTGCGGGTCACAAGCCGCCACTTCCCTGGCCGTCACCGCGCGCCAGTGATAATCGATCCCCAGACTCAACGCATGGTTTGCCAGGTCATAGCGCCCAGCGATCCCCGCAAACATGTCCCGGATCTTAGTCGGGTCCTGCGCATTGCTCCCGCCAGGTATGGCGCCCGCTTTACTTTGATTCGGCTGCATACTATAGATACGTGCTCACGAGAGGATTTGAACCTCCACGGGTCACCCCATACGATTCTGAGTCGTACGCGTCTACCAATTCCGCCACGTGAGCATGAGCATCACAATAAAATCACTACTAATTCTGATACTGCGGAACACTAAGTAGTAACCCAACCTTACCCGCTGGCAAGCGAATTTTGCTGCCAGGCACAATTCCGCGCGCACAGCAACCAATTTCTGGTGCCTATCACCCGCAACACTTCGGTAT
>CAZHRP010000143.1:0-6621 GCA_964535055.1 uncultured Chthoniobacteraceae bacterium | reverse complement strand
ATCGGGGTCTGCGCCTCACTACGATAGATGGCTTGTGATTTATCCGGGCTAGCCCGAATAAAGCAGAAGCGCATTCCACCAGGAGTTGGTGCGCTTGAGTAAACAAAAAACATGTTTACACGAATGCGCTCTGTTTATCGAAGTCAGCGCAAGACCTCGCTTTTATGGGGGCGTGAGTTGAGACAGGCTGTAGCTATGTTCTTCGAGAGTTTCACCATGATCGTTGATTAGGCAAAAGGTTACCTGGGGGTCTGGTCGACTCGTGTCGAAAGTAAACTCGCCAAAAGCGATGGTATCGAGTCCTGGATAACCAAAGACCTGGTCAGTCGGGTCTGGAGCCATCGCTTTAGGGCCTTTGACACCGCCAAGACTGGCGATACCAAACTCATAGAATGAGTAACCAGACTCACGCGGAATACGAAAGCATCTGGCACCATGCCGGTCGCCACTGATGAGCAGAACACCGCCAATCTTGTGTTTTTCGATCAGGTGGAAAATTTCTTCGCGACCTTCGGGATCCCATGGCTTCCAGGAATCTTTGCCATTGCTAACATAATCGCTCCACATGGTTCCCGAACTGATTATTTTGAATGGCGCGATTGAGTTACGCAGCCCTTCCTTTAAACAGCCATGTTGTTTAGCACCAAGGTAAGAGGCAAGTTCGCCTTTGCGCTTGTTCTCCCGGCAAGATCGGGTATCCAGCATAAAAATTTCGACCGGACCGATTCGAGTTTGAAAGTAAATCCCTTCGTTGTCGGGACGGCTATCCGGGTTGACCCAGTTTTGGTGCCAGACTGCACGTAAATTATCACGACCGTTATTGGTCATCTGGCGGGCTATACCACTGGTATCGTTATGGTAATAGTCCCAGTCATCCCAAGTAGCATAGACTGGTGTCTTAGCCACAAATTGACGCCATGGTTCGGACACATCACGCAGGAGGTAATCGGCGCGGTGCATGCCAATATTAGCTTGCCGGCCGTCGACTGCAGAATCCCCATACAGCAACATTACCAGTGGTTTACGCGCGAGAATATACCGGAAGAGGTTGGGGTTGTGTAAACCAATTTTATGGAAGTCGGCCCCGAAGGCGATGCGTACTTGCTGTCTGGTATCAGCTTGGGGAGCGGTGCGAAAGGAGCCGTGGCCGATAGCAGCGCCTGAACTGTTAATAATCGCATAGGTATATGAAGTATCCGGAGACAGGTCTTTCAAACGGATACGAGTGTCAGCGCCGGGGCTGGAAACTTTGATCGGGAATGTTTGTACTTGACCATGATCATCCTGTACCTGGACTTGCAAATTTTCGTCGTTGAGTGCTCGCAACCATATGGATATGCCATCGCTGGTAAGGCCGCCAAGCATCGGCCCGCTGATCAATGGCAGTTCCAACTCATTCGCTATCGAGATAATTTCAGGATCGCTAATTTGACTGGTTTTCGAACCCGCTAGTACTGCGCGTGCCCTGAGGTAAAACTCGCGTCTTGCTGGTGGTGGGCTGCCGTAGCTATCAAGCAGCAGCGTGTCGACTTCGAGTGTGCCCTGGTGCGCCTGTGGTAAGCGCACAACATGAGTCGGCTCGACGTAGACCTCACCTGCCGGAGAGATTGAAACAAAAAGCAAGCTTAGCCCGCATATGATACTGTTTATTCTCATCCCAAAATTAATTTGCTTTGTTAGACAAGATACTAAGTTAAGCTATACGAACACTCATTACGACCGAAAATCCCACTCTTGTTGAGCTGGTGCAGGAGATTTCTCAGTTTCGGCAAATCGCACACCGGCACCGAGCAGGCGGACTGGCAGTTCGCTGGTACTAAGAGCTTTATCCAGCAACTGAAAATAAGTATGTCGATCTACCTGAGAACTCAGGCATTCTCGGGAAACTTTGGTGAAGTCGGCAAACTTCACTTTGACAAATGCCTTGTGGATGAGCCGATCCGGTGCCTTATTGCTGAGATCTTCGAGTAGCTCATCGACCAGGCTAACGAGTGCTGACCGGCAGGCCTCCGGCCCGATCAGATGGTCGGCGTAAGTGCGTTCGTTGCTGAGCGACTTGCGAATCCGGTTAGGTTCAACCGGCCGCTCGTCGATGCCGCGGCAGAGCCGGTACAATTCCTCACCCCAGCGACCGAATTGCTGGATCAGCTCGGTCTTGCTCAGTTGCTGGAGTTGCCCGCAGTTGTCGATTCCATGGGCGGCAAATTTTTCTGCACTTTTTGGACCTACTCCCCAGATTTTTTTAACCGGTAGCTCTGCCATGAATGATTCGACTTGCTCTGGAGTAACCGCAAACTGGCCGTTCGGTTTGCGCCAGTCAGAGGCAATCTTGGCCAGCATCTTATTAGGAGCAATACCGGCTGACGCCGTCAGACGAGTCTGCTCATAGATCCTGCCACGAATTTCTCTGGCCAGATCCCAGGCGTAGCGATCGTGGTGGCTGACATCTAGGAAGGCCTCATCCAGTGAAAGTGGTTCGACCAATGGCGAGTATTGGTGCAGGACGCTACGAATTTTCTGCGATTCCGCCCGATAGAGTTCGAAGCGTACCGGCAGGAAAATTAATTCCGGGCAGCGCTCGCGGGCCATGAATCCGGGCATCGCCGAACGCACCCCGAACTCGCGCGCCACATAATTACAAGTGGTGACCACTCCACGACGCGATCCACCGCCGACCGCGACCGGCCGGTTTGCCAGTGCCGGATTCTCCCGCATCTCGACCGCCGCATAAAAACAATCCATGTCGATATGGATGATCTTGCGTGTGAGCATATACTAGTTTTGACTCACACTAAGACACAAAGTAAAAATCATCTCTCACTGAGCCTCGGAGAAAAATACTTCTCAACCCGTATTCTCCGCGCATCTGTGAGAGCAGATAATTAGCTCAGCCGGAAGAGCAGGAATTCAGCATCCGCGGTTGCTTTGATCGTCGGGACAGCACCTTCGATGGAGGCGGCATCACCCGGGCCAAACGTCTGGTCAGCAAGGGTTAACTCACCGCTGATCAGATGCAGCCAACCGTATGGGTATGAGTTATTTTCGGGTACACTGATTTCTTTACTGTCGCCAAGGTTGCCAAAATACAGATCGCCATCCTGGCGCATGGCAATCGAGTTGTCGTGGCCGTCAGAAGATGCCAGCAGTAGCAGGCTGTCCGGCTGCCGGTTGGCGCCGGGATCGGCTTCCTGGTAGCGAGGTTCGCCACCTTTTTTTTTCGGCTGAATCCAGATTTGCAAAAAATGGACTGGCTGATCTTTGGATGGATTGAATTCGCTGTGCTCGACGCCACTGCCGGCACTCATGTATTGCAGCTGCCCTGCTTTAATCGTGCTGCCATTGCCCATACTGTCTTTGTGGGCCAGCTCGCCATTAATGACATAGGAAAAAATTTCCATCGAGCTATGCGGATGGGTGCCAAACCCCATTCCGGGAGCAACATTGTCATCATTGATTACTCGCAATGACCGAAAGCCCATATGCTCAGGATCGTGGTATTCGCCAAACGAGAAGGTGTGTCGGCTCTGCAACCAGCCAAGATCGGTCGGACCCCGATCACCAGCTGCACGTTTTGTTATTGTCGTAGTAGTCATTTTTAACTGCTTTTTAATGTTCTAATTTCCAAGACAACGCAAGCAGCATCAGCCTTGACTGCCAGCGGTCAGGGACTCAAGACCATGCCGGCTGAGTCTATAAACGCGTCGCTTTGATGCGAGCCATCAGCAATGTTCGACCGTTCAGCGGGATGGTAGCCTCAATGGTCTGGAAGACCGTTGATTCATCAATAGCATCGTAGGTGACCGGCTCCGTGTCCCAATCAGCAGGATCCAGAGTCGAGTTAGTTTCGATCTCGACGGCAACATCAGTCACACTGGCCAGACGGCTATAGGTCAGTATCAAGTTGGTGCCCTCAACACGGGACTGAGGCAAGCCTTCGGCACTGGCAACATTTGGGTCCATGCCCAGGATGTATTCTAATAAAAGCGGCACTCCGTCCTCATCATCGTCATTGTCATCGGCTGTTGCCAATGGAATCCCATGGTGCTCCTTCCAGTGATCGTAGCGCAAAACCCAGGCAAAATCACCCAGCCTGATGGCAAATGAATTATCCGGCCCCTGAAAACCAAGAGTTTGCGGATCCTCATCATAGAATGATCTGGTGCCATTAAACGAGTCACTTGAAACGGCTCTAATCAAGCCTATCAGCAACCAGTCATTACCGTCTTTCTGGAAAAATGCACCGCCTGAGTCGCCATTAGCGGAGGCAGCAGTATCAGCACCAAAGTATGGAGGGAAAAAAAACGTATATAAGTGGCGAACCTCGTCATCATCTAGAAACTCAAAGTAATCTGGACCAGTCCGGTTCAGTCCCCAACGCAAACCGAACGTGCTACTGTCTCCCCATTGCCAGCCCTGGTCGGTTACGTAGGCCCCTTTGCCTCTGCCCGCGCCGACAATGACCGTGTCTTTGTTGACATCACTGTAGTTGGAGCCGGCGATTTGCAGCGGCGCCAGGCCGGGGTTACCATCGATTCTGTCTACCCGCATATCTACGCTTTGGGTGCCACCCTGGCCATCGGGCAGGATAATTCTGACCCGGTCAAAGTTGGGATCAGTATTGTAATTGATCCCGTTGATGGTGATGTTGCTGGTTTCGCGGGGGGCGACATGTCTGGCAGTCAGGGTAAAACCATGCCCCAGATAAATTGCAGAGCCATTGTTGTTGCCATAGTCGATCACATTTTCCCATGGCGCTCCAGTCGCAATTCCATCGGGGTAAGTCGATGGATTGCCAGGAGTTATGGCATTAAACGTATTGTCCGTGCTGGATCCATCTTCGTACAGAATGAGAGCCGGCAATGGTTGAGCCATAGCCAGTATAACCAATACAACAGCACAGTAACCGCGCATGTACATGGTGAATACTAGCACGACTTACCTGCCAGGCAACTAATCGACTGCAATTTTCTTTTTAAAAACCTATTGCCCTTGTCCGAGCGAGAATTTGATCTCGCTATCGAAGCGGCACAGATTTTCCGACTTGATGATGTCCAGGCCTGCACCATGGATACTATTCATCAACTCGAGCACATTGCTGTAGTCGCCAGGCTGATCCATTTTCACGCTGGTGAAGCGGCAGCGCCAGTGGTCGGTACAGAATGTTTCCGGCAGGCCTTCGGGGTAGACCTTGACGCCGCGATTAGTAATCAATTGCAGTGAGAACGGACCTGATTGAAATTTCGTCAGAATGTCGCCCAGCACATTTGGGTCGCGGTTATCGCCATTCCAGTGCAGAAAGATATCGACTCCGACGAGATCTTTGGCAGCAGGCGGGCGCGGGGTGGCATGCCCCTGGATACTATGCTTCGAATCTTTATTGTATTCGACTGCCGGCAAGGTGTTTGGCCGCTGACCGACTCGTGCGATGATGGCATCAGCAAATTCGCGGGTGCCAACTTTTTCCTTGCTGACTCCTTCTTTGAACAAATCGTAGGTGTGAATGCCGTCCTCGAGGGTTTTCAACCAGGCATTGTGGACGTTTTCAGCAACTTCCGGCTGACCGATGTAGACCATCATTTGGATGGCACCCAGCAGCAGGCCTGATGGGTTGGCCATATTCTGTCCTGCGCGCCGTGGGGCCGAGCCGTGGATCGCCTCGAACATGGCATAATCCTGCCCGATATTGGCACTCCCACCGAGGCCGACGGAGCCGGTGATCTGGGCGGCCACATCTGACAGGATATCCCCATAAAGGTTTGGCATTACGATCATGTCAAAATTCTCCGGGGTATCCGCCATTTTAGCGGCACCAATATCGACAATCCAGTGTTCGGATTCGATGTCCGGGTATTCCGGTGCGATTTCGTCGAAGACCTTATGAAACAAGCCGTCGGTCGACTTCATGATATTGTCCTTGGTGAAGCAGGTCACCTTCTTGCGGCCGTACGCCTTGGCATACTCAAACGCAAAGCGAACGATTTTTTCGCAACCCGGCCGACTGATCAGCTTGAGGCATTGGGTGACCTCATCGGTTTGCTGGTGTTCGATACCGGCGTAGCAGTCCTCCTCGTTTTCGCGGATGACTACCAGGTTCATTACCGGATGTTTGGTGGCCACATAAGGGTGGTAAGAGATACATGGGCGAACATTGGCGTACAAGCCCAGTGTTTTACGGGTGGTCACGTTCAGGCTCTTGTAGCCGCCACCCTGAGGGGTTGTGATAGGGGCTTTTAAGAAGACTTTGGTGCGGCGTAGGGAATCCCACGATTCGGGAGCAATGCCGGCGGAATTTCCGGTCAGATAAACTTTTTCGCCGATATCGATAGTTTCAATTTCGAGCTGTGCTCCTGCCCCTTCGAGGATGCGCAGGGTAGCGTCCATAATCTCGGGTCCGATGCCGTCGCCATGGGCGACTGTGATAGGTGTTTTACTCATACCGGCAAAGGTTTAGCCGAAAGGGTCAGGTAATGCAAGCGATGGATACTGCGAGATTCGCGATTCTGCAACAGCCACCCCGCCCCTAGCCCGGATCAATCACAAACTTCGTAGCGAGACGCAGCGTGAGGTGCTTGGATACAAGGCGGGCGATGGATTTCGCTGTGAGCTGTATGAGTACATACT
>CAZHRP010000142.1:0-6631 GCA_964535055.1 uncultured Chthoniobacteraceae bacterium | reverse complement strand
GGCGCTTCGGATCCCGCGCCGCCGCCGGGGCGGTTCGCCGGGCTTGTCCCATTCGTCGAACAGGCGCGAGGCGTTCGTGTAGTCGATGACGCGGAACCAGAACTTGTCCGTATCGGCGCAGAGGCGCGAACCGCGACCGACGATCTGCTTGAAGGAGACGACCGAGGAAACCGGCTTCATGAAAACGACATTGCGCACGCTGGGCGCGTCCACGCCGGTAGTGAGCAGGTCAACCGTGGTGGCGATGACGGGGACTTGCTTTTCGGTGTCCTGAAAGCGTTCCAGCAGCGCCTTGCCGGTCGCGCCTTCCTCCGAGACGATGCGCACGGCGTATTCCGATTGATTGAGGTCGGTGTTGAGGCGGTTCAGTTCCTCTGTGACCTGCAAGGCGTGATCCATGTTCACGCAAAAGACCATTGTCTTTTCCATGCGCCCGAATCGGCGCATGAGCTTGTCCATGTGTTCGCAGAGTTTTTTCACATGGTCGGGCATGGTGATTTTGCGCTCGAACTCCGGCATGTCGTACTCGTCTTGCGGCTCGGCTTCCGGGGGGACTTCCAGTTGCGCGCCCTGCGCCGTGGCTTCCGAGACAATCAGGCCATCCTTGGTGTAGTTGGTGACGGTGCGGTGAACCTTGTAGGTGGCGAGAAAGCCGTCGTCGATGCCCTGGCCCAGCGAATAGGTGAAAACCGGGTCGCCGAAGTATTTGTAGGTATCGATGTTCTCCGTGCGCTTCGGCGTGGCGGTCATGCCGAGCTGGACGGCGCTCTCGAAATGTTTGAGGATGGCGTTCCAGGTGCCGAAGCCGGAGCGGTGACATTCGTCGATCACGATCAGGTCGAAGAAATCGCGGGGGTATTGGTGAAACAGCCGCCTCCCGTCCACGCCGGAAAACATCGCCTGATAAATGCTGAAATAGATGGAGCGGTTCTTGGGAGTCCGGCCTTCGGCGATGATGTCGCGCTCGCCCTCGAACGGTTCGAAGGTGTTATACGCCTGATCGCGCAGGACGTTACGGTCGGCCAGAAAGAGAATGCGCGGGTGGCGGTCTTGACCGGAGACGTTCCACTTTGCTTGAAAGAGCTTCCAGGCGGCTTGAAAGGCGATGACCGTCTTCCCGGTGCCCGTGGCGAGATTGATCAGGACGTGCTTTTGCCCCTTCATGATCGCTTCAATGGCGCGGTTGATGGCGACTTCCTGATAGTAGCGGGGCAGCTTGTCCCCTTTGGCGCAGTAGGACATAAGCAATGGGTTAGCAGGTTGAGCGGCATCAAGGGCTTTTGACTCGCAAAGACGTTGCCAAAGGTCTTCAGGCGACGGATAGGCCTCAAGACTGAGTTGCCTGTTGGTCGTGAAGTCCCATTCCTCGATGCCGTGGCCGTTGGTGGAGTAGGCGAACGACAGGCCGAGAATCTGCGCGTAGTCCTTGGCTTGCTGAAGCCCCGCGCCGGGTTCGAGGTCTTCGGCCTTGGCTTCGACCACCGCAATCGGGAAGGACTCCTTGTAGCGAAGCAGGTAATCGGCCTTCTTGCCTTTCTGGCGCTTGTGGCCATCGCCCACGAGAACGATTTGCCCGTCGGTAAAGTAGTGTTGCTCGGCCATGCGCCAGAGGGGTTCGCCCCAGCCCGCTTGTTGCAGGGCCGGGGTGATCAAGACGCGGCAAGTATCGGCTTCATTCATCAGCAACATACATTCCTCCCTTTGTCCCGCAGCTTGTAGGCGATAGCCCAGAACTTGTGTAAGTAGCTGAGGTTATCGGTGGTGGTTGTTATTGTCTTGGACATCTCGGTTTCCATCAAATTTTTTCTTATTCTGCCCAAAGGGAATGTGCTGTTTTTGAATTCTCTGCCTCGTGTGCTTTTATTACCTCGTTAACGGTCTTGACACCTTCGCCCCCTCCGGCAGGCACAGACAATCTGCCGCCTGAAAACTGGTCTTACCAATTCATTGCCCCCTCGAGTCGGCCCATAACCGATTGGCGGTATCCCAAAGACAATTTTCAACATTCATCACATTGGCCATTCGTTCCTTTCGGCCTGCTGCTTAACGGGGCCTTCCATGACGCCGCGGTCTGTAACGTCTTTTGGTCTGATAATTTAGCACAAGGTCAGCCCGAAGGCAAGCTGGTTTTATCCGCCGCAAACTCCAGGATGGCGGCGTCAACGAGCATGTTTACTACCGCTGCGCCAATAATCATCCTTGCAACAATCACCCAAAGATCAGATGGCGTCAGGAGGACTTGGAGGACATCGTTCTGGAGGAGTTTGCTTCCTTCAGGATGCCACCAGACATCGCCCGGTGGTTTCGCACGAGCATCCGTGCAGCCTTCACGGACGTTGATGCGCTCCACCAGCAGAAAAAACAAATGCTCGCCAAACGCAGAACGGAACTGGCCAACATGCAAGACCGGCTCCTGAACGGTTACCTTTCCGGAGCCATTGAGGAAGCGGTTTTTCAAGCGAAGTCGGCGGACCTCAAGCGACAGATGGCCGATGTCGCCGAATCGCTCGAACGGGCGGGAAACTATGACCCTGACGCGGCTTTACGCGCTATGGGGCTGTTTGATTTCAGCCAGAATCTAGTGGACTTGTGGCACGGTTCAAACTCGCAGACCAAACGCGAGATTCTGGATTGCGTCAGTTTGAACCGTACCGTATCGAACGTAACTCTTTGTCTGACAAAGAGAAAGCCGTTCGACTTTCTCGCCGAACGGCCGTTTTTAGAGAAAAGTCGGGGCGAGACGCGTTGGCAGTAAACCACAAGCGGAGGATGGGCTCGTGTTGGCGTTCGCGTGGGGCACCGGCGGTGTAGTCGACACGCACTGATCCAAGCGGTCAGGCGGCACTGCGGCGACGGAGTAGCGCCAAGCCGCCTAGAGCCAGCAGGCCCATTGTGGCTGGCTCGGGAACGGGCATCCCGGTCACGGCATACCCGCTGAAGCCATCCACAGTGAAGTTCACCCAGCCATCGGAGTAGGTCAGGTCGTCTGCGGCAAATGTGGTCCAGACGCCGCTGTTGTCATAGTGCCAGATCTCCAGGCTGTCGGCAGTGAAACCGTTGCCAACGAAGAAGGACAACAGCACGTCCTCCCCGCCGGTCAGGTCCGTATCAAAATCCCAGCCCGACAGCACCGACTCTCCCTCCGTAATCATCAGCGACAGATCCGCCAAGCCGGTTGATTCGCTCATGGGCGCGGCCCAAAAACCGATCGTCGTGGCGCTTTGGCCAAAGCTGGCCATGACCTGCTGGCCGCTTCCGCTGTCTGTCACATTCAGGCGAGGAGCCGCCGACAAATCCAGCGTGGCCTGAGAGCCGCTCGTTTCGGTCAAGACCGAGCCGACAGTGAACGTATGAGCAGCGTTGTCCCACACGCCGCCAAAGGATTCATAGGTACCGGCTCCAAGCCAATCGCCGCTAACGGTAATCGGGGTGTACACCCCTGACGCCAGGCTTGAAGCGGCCGACAACCGCATGACTCCGTTGTTCTCGAAGTCCGTGTCTGAGGACAACATCCCATCACGAGTCACAGAGATTGCGATAGTCCCGTCAACCGTGTTCGCCAGTATATCCCCCGTGATCCGACCACCGTCCCCTATCCTGATGAGGCCACTATTAGTCAGTGCGCCAGTCACATCGATTACGGCGTCTGCTTCGCACGACAACTTACCTTCCTCGTAGATAATGAGATTGCCATTCGCCCGGTAGTGGGATCCGCTATCACGAACGGTCAAGGAACTGCCACCACCAATCTCGTTCTCAACCCACATCGTCCCCATCCCCAACAAGCTAATATCTGCCTCGTACGAAGCAGTTTGGAGCTGAGCCGACTCGCTCACGACGAGATGGCCCTGATAGGAGGGATCGTAGAACAGCAGAGAGACCTTAAGCTGAAGCGCCCCCCCAAACGTAGCGTTCGTGCCCTCCCCGCTAATGCGGACGTTTGCAGGTTGATCGCCCAGGGAGCTATTGCTGACAGCTAGTCTTTCGTCCGATACAAACGAAGTGCCACGGTCTATTACTACTGAGCCATACAACCCAACGCCATAAACGCCGTTGCTCTTGGCCGTCACTGTCGAAGCGGAGACTTGGGCGTCATGCAGAATTAGGCCACCATCACCGATCGTTACCGCCGAACCATCTATGGTGCATATGCCCATTCGGTCATTGGCCACACTCACAAGTCCGAAGGTCTCAAGCGTTGCGCCGTTGGAGACAGATAATGTCGCGCCGGACGAGAAGATCAGGTCCATATTGGTTACTCGCCACGCAGAGCCCGGCCCATCGATGGCCACGGAATCCTGACCGTTACTAAATGCACCGCCGACCTCACAGTAGTCCGCATTGGAAATATTGAGAGACTCCGGCGCATCGGGGTCGGTGCTGGTGACTACGCCCCCGTTGGTGATAGTCAATGTCGCCTCGCCTCCATGGCCATAGTCGTCGCCGCCCATCCGGATTCGCTCGGTACTCAACGTGCTGCCCGGACCGGAAACAATAACAGTGCCGACAACGTCATCGTCAGTAGCGACCTGCAAATCGCCACCGAAGATAGTAGCCGACGCGCCATCCAAAATACTTACCGTTCCGACCAGTGGCGAGGCAGTATCGCCCGGATGACGGGTCCACCAGGTTGCGACGTCCACTCCGTACCGTTGTGTCCATGTGCTGCCGGTGCCGCGAACAGTGAGATGGGCCGTGGCAGCGTGGCCGCTGCTCGCAATCCATGAATTGCTATTATTCGTAAGAGTTCCGCCTTGTTCGACCAGGATGCTGCCGCTCCCAAGAACCATGCCGTTGGTCTCAAGTACGGATTCGTCCCCGGCCACGGTCACGTCTGCCGCAGCATCCGCTCCGAACGCATTCAACCAGCCGCTGGCCAGAAGGTGCGCCCCATTACTGACAGTTACTTTCGATTGTTCAGCGAGCTCCAATTGGTCACACGTCATCAAGGAACCCGCGCCGTCGATAGCCAGGCTCGCACTGGTGGTGCCATTCCCTAAGTATGCCCGCCCGGATGAAGAAACAGTGCCGCCATCATTGATAGTCAGAGAACCTGTGCCCGATACGCCAATCTTCAGGTACCCCGCGCATGACCATTCCGAATCGCTGCCTTCGACGTTCACACTGCCGGAGGATCCCAAGGCGTTTCCAACCACACAATCGGTGGAAGATACTCGCGCGCCGTTACTCACGGTCAAGGACCCGTGGCCGGCATCGCCAACAACAAGGTTATAGCGATTGGTCCAACTGGACCCAGCGCCATCCACCTTGACGAGTCCGATAGAATTGACATCTTGGGCGACGGTCCCGGCGAAGTTGTTCACGGCCGCCCCTGCCTCGACGTAGAGAGTGCCGTTACCCGAACGGCCCACATAGAGGCTGCCGGTGTTGTTCCACAGGGACCCCGCTCCCGTTACGGTAGCTGTGCCGCTCGTCCCTTCGCTCGACCCCAACACGGTCATATTGGCCGTGGTGTTGTACAGAGCTGCGCCGCCGCTTACCGCAAGTGACCCATCCCCTACAGTCGTCTGCTCACTGGTCGTGGATGTTCCGAGGCCAGCAACCGCGAGGCTGCCACCCTTACTGATGGATATGCCCCTGACGTTGGCTGATGCATTGTCATCCATGCTCACCGATCCCTGCGAAACGCTCAGGTTGCCTGTCATGGACATCTGCGATCCTGCGCCAGAGACGGTAAGAGTCGAATTTCGACTGACTGATAGATAGGGACTTGTCACTCGACCGCCACTCAAGATGTTCAATTCGCCGCTGCCTGACTCGCCGCTACCGTACCAGTTGCCCAAGATGATTCCTTGGTTAAGGCTTGTCCAAGTTGATCCGCTCCCCGTGACAGTGACGCTTCCGGTAGAACCATCATAAGCGTTGATCCGTGATACATCATAGTAGCCAGTGTCGGTGGCGGTCATCAGGGCTCCTCCATTGCTGACGGTCAGAGTTCCTGTACCGTTGGAGCCGACCTGAATGTACCGGCGGCATTCCAGCAGCGATTCGGCTCCGTCAATGGTGACCGTGCCTTGGCTACTGCTGTATTTCCCGACAAAGGCTTCCGAGCAGTGCACTTCACCCGCCCCCTCTGGTATGTCAAGGATCGGCGGGCCACCAAAGGGGTCCGGATCAAATCTCCCGGGGAATCGGCGGATATCCAGCGTGCCCGTTCCGAAAAAGCCAGCGTAGAGATTACCCTGCGGCAGACCCGATGTATCATCGTTGCAGTTCCATGTAACGTTGTTGCCCTCGATGACAACCGTTCCGACACCGGATCCGTTGTACCCAATGTATCCTACGCGGGAGTTGATGGTGGAATCCTGCCACATCGTCGTGGACAACACGCCGGTGCCCGAATACCCGATGGTAAGGTCTGCCGTGGCGGTGGCGGGATAACCGACCACATCACCACTGACTTCCGCCAATACCCGAGAAGGAAACACCGTGCAGCAAGACGCGGTGCACAACACAATGGCCAATCTTATTACAGAAGTCATCCTCGTATTCCTCTCTTTGTTCGAGCTATGCGATCTCCCTCTCGTGGTACACCATATACCAGCGAGGAGCATTCGCGTGAGCCAGAAGCCCCCAGCGGTTGTCCGTGGGTGCAGAGCAAGCGGCCACC
>CAZHRP010000141.1:5794-6651 GCA_964535055.1 uncultured Chthoniobacteraceae bacterium | reverse complement strand
CAAGCACCTCACGCTGCGTCTCGCTACGAAGTTTGTGATTGATCCGGGTTAGAGCATACTGCGTTTTAATCGAGACATATACGATAACGGAAAGGTAGGGCGCAGTCTCCAGAAAAGCCGCTTACCTCTTTTCTTTACCAACGAAGCGTCCCGAATTTCTCTGAGTTCTTCCTAATATTTTATGTGATCGTAAATGGTGAGCCTGCTACTCCGGTCCGAGCATCGGCTTCGAGGATGTAGGAGTCCATCTTGGCGACCGTGGGCCAGCCGTCGGTCACGCACATAAGATATTTTTTCAGGCCTGGCACCCAGGTGGCTGTGACGCAGCCCATGTTATTATTCCACTCCAGCAGGGGTTCGATTTTGGTGAAATCGTTAGTCCAAAGTGGTTTTCCTTTGGCATCATGACCGGCAAAGAATTCGTAGGCTTTAAGTTCATTGATCGTTTCCGGAGAGGGGGTGACCCGGGCGAGGTAGACTTGATCTGCACTGACCCAACTCAGGTTACCATTGGCAAAGGTGCGGCCTTCGGCTTGTTTGAAGGCCTGTTCAAAGATGGGGCGGAGATCATCACGGGCGGCCTCTGCAGGGCGCATCCTTAACTGGACGGGTCCAGTGGCTTCCGGGGCGAGACGGTAGATATCATTACCCTCTCCAGACTTGATGGCGGGCCGTGGTTGCGGGTCATAGAGTTCGGCTCCCATCGCCACAAGGTAGGCTTTACCGTCGGGTGAGTGCTCCATGTTCTTTCCGTAATCTACGAATTTAGGGGCACCCATTTTGACTGGCCCAAGGAATTCGGCAGGTTCAGGAAACAGAGGATTACAGGGTTGAGGAAGTTCGGCGATTACTTCAGA
>CAZHRP010000141.1:0-5784 GCA_964535055.1 uncultured Chthoniobacteraceae bacterium | reverse complement strand
CGAGGTGGGGGGGGCCTCCCAGGTTTTGCCTAAGTCGCGTGAGATGTGGAAGCCGGGCATGGGACCGAGGATCGGCCAGTTCCACTTGAAACCGTGGTGTACATAACCGGCGCTCGGTCCAAGACAATAGGTGCCGTAATACCAGATGCCATCGTGCACCAGCGAACCGCAGGGATAGCGTCCCCGATATGGGGCCGCCATGGCCTGTTTGGGGGGGAGGTATTTTTGATAATGAGCCGAAGCGGGTCATCTCCCTTCATGATGGCATGTCCGGTGTGGAGACCCTTTTTCAGGCCTCCACCGGAACTGCAGCTTATGCCGTCGGTCTTTCCGTCGGTCCATGGGGAATACAGATTTCCGTCGCTGGCCCAGGAAGGATAAAAGGTGTCACCGACACGGTAATCACTGTGCCGTCCTGTGAAATAGACACCGGTCAGTTGTTCCGAGGGTTCTAAGGGACTGTCATCAGGAACTTCGGATTCCCAGATGAAGCCCTTTGAGGATGAGTTGACCTGATCGCGGGAAGAATCTGTCGATTCCCAGATGACCTGCATTAGCTTGTAGGCTTTAGGATCATGCTCCTTCAATTCGGCAGCGGTGAAGGGATAGAAATCGTTGCGGTAGAGGAAAGCTTCGGTACTTTCGGCGAAGTATTCCTTGTGGTTAGTGGCGGCGTAGTGTTTGACCCGGTCGCCGGTGTAAAGCAGTACCTTCTCATAGGTGCCGGCTGCCATGGCTTGCTCGTAGGCCGCAATGATGTCGGGATGATCGAAGCCGAGGATCTGGTCGTGGTAGGCGTGGGCCAGTTCATGCAGAATCACGGCGGGGTGTTTGAGCATTTGTGATCTCGAATAGAGTGCGGCTGCATGGGTGATATGGACTTTCTTGGCCAAGCGTGCATCGTATCCGCGGTCGGTTAGCCAGGTGGCGTCCGGATGATACTGCATATTGCTCAACTCGGGGTGTTCGTGCTCGAGCCAGATTTCGCAGCTGCGCATTTTTTGTAATTGTTCAGCAGGCAGGAGAATCGCGATTCGTTGCAGATGGTTACGCAGCATGGGTATGGCCCGTTTACCGACGTCCGCATGTGCACCCCCCGGAAGCAACTGCGGATCGATATGGACCGTCCACCCTTCCACCTCCTGAATCACCGGATCCCAGTGAGTGGAGGCTTCTCGTTTCGGGACGAACTGCAATTTGCGCACATGTTTCTGGTAGAGGTCGATTTGGTCGACCGAGGTGATTTCGTTACCTGCGATCGTCAAGCCCTCAAAGGTCACATTGGATATGGCTTTGTTCTCACTGTAGCCTTGCAATATCGAACTTTTTTTTGGTTGGGTGAGCACCTTCATATTGCGGACCCTGACATTGCGGACGTAGCCACGATTAGGTTCGTATCTGGCTGTCTCCTTTTCCTCTTGGGGCACATACCACTGCCACGGATTGTTGGCTTGTTCCGGGCGATGGGTGGGTGCTTTGCGATTTGCGTTGGTTCGGCGATATGGCATTGGGCAGTCATCGCTATAAATGGACAGCCCGACATGAAAATCGAATAGCCGGTTGACCTCTTCGACTCGTATGTCTTCAAGCAGGATATCCAGGATTTGGGCACGGTCACCATTATGAATCGAAAAGGCTGCGCCACCACGCGCATGGATGATATCGCAATCGCGGAAAATAATCCCCCGAATGCGATCGACGCGAAGTTCGAAACCGATTTCAAACCCTTGGGCGGCATCAGCCCAGAGTATGGTATTTTTTATGGTAATGTCTCCTACTACATCGCCGGGGACGGGGGCAGCTTGCTGCTTTCCCATGGTTTCAGGGTTGATCATTTCCTCGAAGGGGATTTCCTTTTCGCCCGGCGGATGCAGCGCTTTAATCGCAATGCAGTCATCGTAAGTGCGTATGAAGCATTTTTCGACATCCACGTCTCTGGAATACTCGATGTCGAGGCCGTCACAATTCGCGCGCCACCCGATAATCCTGGTATTGAAGAGCCGGATCTTCTCGGAGCCACTCAGATGCACCGTCCAACCGAGTGAATCAAGCACGATGACATCTTCAATGACTGCGCTTCGGCATTCGCGTAGGACAACCATGTTGATTTTATGATCCCGGTGGCCGGCATGGAGGATGCCACCGCCGCGGATAGCAATGTCCTGGGCGCCGATCGCGCGCACGTCAGCGTTCACGATGGCACCCGGTTCGAGATACAGCGTTTCGCCGGTCTCGAGAAAAATCTCCCCTGCATCATGAATTTTGCCCGCTTCAAAATATTTGACTTTGGGATCGTTGCGGTCTGGAGGCGCCGGGAGCTCCGGGTTTGCAAAAACCAGCAACGGATCATCGAGGTCACCGTCGACTTCGACACTCAGGTTCATGGCCTCTGGAAGTTCAAATGAGAACTGCTTGCCATTGATACTTGCCTTGATTCCGGCGTTCAGTGGACGAATGATCACCTCACTGGGTGGCTCATTGAGTTCGACTTGAACCTTGACCGTTCCACTCATGCCAAAATTGAGTATCGCTCCACGTTTGGTTTGCAGCGGTGTAATCGCCGTGTCATCGACAGTTACCTGGTAACGTTCACTGACGGGAAATTCAGCAGGAAACTTGTAAGGTATTACCACATTATCAGGGCTGGCACCGAGTGCGCTGGCGCACAGGATCAACTTGATGCAGAGAGGCGTAATTCGTTTCATATGGATGCTTACCATTTATCGAAGTTTCTTTCAAAGTTCGGATTAGTTGCTGACGGCAGGGCACCGGTTTCTTTGCGTAATTGGATTAATTGCACTTGTAAGCGGGCAACGACCTCCGGGTGTTCTGCAGCCAAATTATTAGTCTCAGATAAATCGTTGGCCAGGTTGAAAAGTTCCGGTTCTTTGCGGTAATCCCATTCGATGAGTTTCCAGTCGCCTACGCGAATCGCTGAGCCTGGAGTTCCACCCTGGTTTCCCCAATGGGGATAATGCCAGAACAGCGGGCGATCGGCCAAGTGATCGACTTGTGGATCTTTCAGCAATGGCTTCAGGCTGACTCCATCCACGTGTTGTTCGGGTAATAGTGTGAGTCCGCAAGCTTCGAGGATGGTCGGGTAGAAATCGGTCGAGATCACAGCCTGCTCACAGACAGATCCCGGGGGAGTCACCCCTGGCCAGCGAACCAGCAGCGGTTCTCGGATTCCACCTTCGTACAGCCATCCTTTTCCAGCTCGCAATGGCACGTTGGCGGTCGGCGACCCTTCCGAGGTGGAAAGTCCCCCGTTGTCTGAAAAGAAGATGACGAGCGTGCGGTCGGCTACCCCATTGGCCTCGAGCGCGTCTAGGACTTTGCCGATAGCTTGGTCCATGGCCTCAACCATTGCGGCATAAACAGCATGCTCTTGGACTACTCGATTCTCACGCGGATGTTCCGGTTTAAAAATATCACCATCTATCTGTAGCTGCTCCCTGCGCTGCTCATACTTTTCTACCAGATCCGGCCGACCGATCAGCGGGGTGTGGACTGAGTAAAAGGAGAGATAAGCCAGGAATGGTTGATCTTTGTGACTGGTGATGAATTCTACAGTCTCCGATGCCAGCCGATCGGGCAGGTGTTCACCCTCCGGTCCGTCCTCCAGTCTTGGGTTGTCGTAGGGTGAAAAGTATTTTTTCCCGCCGTAGGGACCACCGCCTTTATGACCGCCCTTGTTAATCTCAAATCCATGGTCTTCCGGCCAGGAACCTTCGGTACCGAGATGCCATTTACCCGC
Organism: uncultured Chthoniobacteraceae bacterium; assembly: GCA_964535055.1. Taxonomy (GTDB): domain Bacteria; phylum Verrucomicrobiota; class Verrucomicrobiia; order Chthoniobacterales; family CAKUMP01; genus CAYUDZ01. Next base: position 2,027 of record CAZHRP010000141.1, on the reverse strand, counting down.
AAAGAAAGTGCTGTAACCATTGTTCTTTAGAGCTTCTGCCAGAGTGGTGTGCTCGTGAGCAAGACGCATCAGGTAGGGTGCCGGGAAGACAGGCCGCGCACCTGCCCAACCGAACTTTGCGTCACGCTCAGCCTGATAATCATCAGGGATCGATTCCATATAGCCGTTGGGACCACCAAAATAATTGGTATTGCGGGTGCGTGCCGGATACTGACCGGTCATGATCGAGGAACGGGTGGGCGAACACACCGGTGAGGCAGCGTAACCGGCAGTGAAGCGCATACCGGAGTCCGCGAGGCTCTGCAGACTGGGAGTTTCGTAGAATGTGTCCGGGTTATTTGGCGAGATATCCATCCAGCCGAGATCATCAGCGAGGATGAACAGGACGTTGAGTGGCTGTGCTTGCTCTGATGGAGTTTGAGCGAATCCCGGGACGCAATACCCTGCCATGAGCAGTGCTGTGAGTAAGAAGGTGATTATTTTTTTCATAGATTGTACACGGATTGCCTGAATAAATCCCGTTATCATTAAACAAGATGTTAGGTACAGTCAAATTACTCAACCCTGTTGGGGTTGTCGACTCGATTGGTTCCAAATACTAAATGCTGAAGGCATTATGTAATCAGCCCGGGGTTGCCCAGCTACCCCGGGATGTCATAAATCCCGTAGACCAATCCTGAAGGGATTGTGTAGTGAGACTAACACGGGCCTCGATCTTTTTGTCTGGTAGAGTTATTTAGCTGCGGCTTTGAGTTGCTTAAAGCGCTCTCTCATTTCGGTGAGTTGTTTGGCATGAGCGGGATCACTGGCGAGATCATTTTCTTCATGCGGGTCGGTTTCAAGGTGAAACAGTTGTTCGACATCGTGCTCCGGCCAGTAGAAGTACTTCCAGTCTTTGCGCACCAGCGCTTCGGAAGCAGGTATGAAGTCGGCGTCACGCAGGGTTGGATGCTCATAGAAGAATTCGTTGCGCCATTCCGGCTCTACTTTCTCATCCAGATAAAGCTGCGAAAGATCACGGCCCTGCATCGTTGATGGAGAGTCGAGCCCGGCGGTAGCGAGAATCGTTGGAGCAAGGTCAACATTGAGGACGATTTCTTCAAGTGTCGATCCTTGCTTGGCCGCAGCCATACGGGGATCCAGGATGATCAATGGGACGCGAATACTTTCTTCATGCGGATACCACTTATCGGCGAGTCCGTGTTCGCCATGGTAATAGCCATTATCTGTGGTGAAGATGATCAGGGTATTTTCCAGCACACCTTGCGCTCGTAGTTCTGCAATGATGCGCCCGCAAGTGGAGTCCACCTCAGTCGCCAGACGGTAGTAATTTTTCATCATGCTCTGGAATTTTTCCGGGGTGTCGAAGCGCCAGCGCCAACGGTTGTGCCCTTCGTTTTTATCGGTAAAGAATCCCGGCAGCCGTTGCCAGGATTCCATGGTTGCACTTGGTGGAACCGGGATAGTGGCATCCTCGTAAAGACTCAGGCTCTCCGGTTGGGGCAGGAATTGAAGCGGGTGACTATCCTCCGCGTGGGTGGCAAAAAAAGCTACGGTCAGGGCAAACGGTTTGCCCTTCGGGCGTTGACCTAAGAATTCGAGCGCATCGACTTCGTTGCGCTGAGTGACATGAATTTGTCGTCCGCCTGGCCCCCGGTACCAGTGTTTACCGTGATAAGTGCGACTGAAGTCAAGCTGGTCTTTGGGAATGTCGCCATTATGCCATTTACCGACATGTCCCAGGTAGTAGCCATTGTCCCGCAGCAGGCCGGGAAAAGTTTGCTCCCAGGGGGTATCCCATTCTTTAAAATCACGACAACCATGGCGCGACATCCATTGGCCGGTGAAGAGCGATGCCCGGCTGACCCCGCAGATCGAGGTGGTGACATAGCTGTTGGTAAAGCGAATTCCTGCTGCGGCCAGCTGATCAAGGTTTGGCGTTTGGACGACTGGATTGCCGGCAACGCCCAAAGTGTCATACCGCCAGTCATCGGCATACAGCAGCAAAATATTCAAAGGTTGATCAC
>CAZHRP010000140.1:0-6671 GCA_964535055.1 uncultured Chthoniobacteraceae bacterium | reverse complement strand
GCAGACGTCGTCCGACAACAACGACACCCAACACATGGTTCTGCAACGCGATCAACCTGTTCCAATCTGGGGCTGGTCAGCTGCCGGCGATGAAATTACTGTGGAGTTTGCCGGGCAGAGAAAAACGGCTGTTGCCGATGATAACGGCAGCTGGATGATAAAGCTCGATCCGCTGACAGCCTCTTCGGAGCCCGCGGAAATGGTCATTTCCGGCGGCACTCCTATTACTATCAAAGATGTGCTGGTTGGTGAAGTCTGGCTGGCTGCTGGACAATCCAACATGGAATGGTCGGTCAAGCAAAGTGCTAAAGAAGACCAGGAGTTTCTCTCGAGCGTTCCTGACCTCTCACAAGTCCGCGCCTTTCATTCGCCGCATGTCACTGCTGGCATTCCCTTGGCAGACGGAGCCGGCCGCTGGTTACCAGGCGCGTCCATCCAGGAGCAAAAGTCCAACTCAGCAGTTGCAACTTTTTTCGCTTACAAGCTTCACCAGGAACTAGGCGTGCCTGTTGCATTCCTCGACCTCAACTGGGGTGGCCGTAAGATTGAGAAGTTTATCCCTGACGAAGGCTATCTGGCTGCCGGCCTCGAACACCAGCCGGCAGGCCAGGAAAAAATTGTTCAATACATCATTAAACTGGAAAATTACAGTAACTACATCGATCAACTGATCACCCAAAGTCGGCAAGGTTATTTGGTATTACCCGAAAGCCCACCGGACACCGGCAACGCACTCAACGACATCTATAATGCCATGATTGCACCGGTAGTCCCATTTGCCATCCGTGGTGCGATCTGGTACCAGGGTGAATCCAATCGCGGCGACCTGGACTATTTCGAAAAAATCAAAGCCCTGTCTGCCGGATGGTCTGCTGTTTTTGAGAACAATAATATCCCGCTGCTGATGGTCAAGATTGCCCCATTCGATTATAAAGGTGATGAGCGAAACCTACTCTGCGATAATATCTGGGCAGCTCAGTTTCGTGCCGAGAAGGAAATTCCTGGGGTAGGTGTTGTTCCTATCCATGACACTGATATTACCCTCAAGGACATCCATCCACCGCATAAACGCCCGGTAGGCGAACGCCTGGCCGAGATGGCGCTAGCCAGAACCTACGGCATCGATGGTCGGCGCTCTCACGTTGCCAAAGTGAAAGAAGCCAGATTCAATAATAATCAGATCATCGTCACTTTCGAGCATGCGGACGATGGCCTGGCTACCACCGATGGTGAAAACCCAACTTACTTCGAGTTGTCAGAAGATAGTACTACCTTTGTCCCGGCAACTGCGTCAATCGTCGGCAACCAGGTGGCAGTTGAGATCCCGGCAGACTCAGACCCAAAGTACGTTCGCATGGGCTGGTACGAAGATGTCTTACCGAACCTGACCGCTAAGGACAGTTGGCCAGTCCTGCCATTTGCTGCATTGGAAATCAAATGACCGTCAAACCATAGTTCAACCTCACACAACAAGCCCGATGCTCAAACACTTACCCCTACACTCGCATGAATTCCTTTACCTGAAGCTGTTTAATGCTTAATTAAATAATTATTAGAAGAATCGTACACAGATAATCTTAACCCCGAAGTTCCCACACGCTATGCATAAAAAACAAATTACCAGAATCAATCGCCGTGATTTTCTGAAAGCCTCCACTGCCTTTGGTGTTTTCACAATCTTGCCCGGCTATCGCAGCCTCGGCCAGCAGTCCCCTAATGAACGTTTGCGACTGGCGGCGATCGGTATCGGTAATCAAGGCGCTGCGAACATCAACTCCCTGATGAAATCAGGACTCGCAGACATGGTGGCCTTGTGCGATGTCGACCTGCAAGGCAAGCATTGCGCCAAACCTCTGGAGAAGTATTCAAAAGCCGCTACTTTCACCGACTTCCGCAAGATGTTCGATCAGATGGCTGATCAAATCGATGCCGTACTCATCGCCACCCCTGACCATTCCCACTTCTGCGCTTCAATGCTGGCGATGTCGCTGGGTAAGCCGATCTACGTGCAGAAACCACTGGCTCACACGTTCGGGCAATGTCAGCGCCTTATTGACATGGCGGAACGCTCCGGAGTGGTAACCCAAATGGGCAACCAGGGCCACAGTGGCGCCAACTATTTTCAGTTCAAAGCCTGGACCGAAGCCGGGATCATCAAGGATGTCACACGCATCACAGCCCACATGAATAATTCCCGACGCTGGCATGGCTGGGGATCATCGGTCACGGAATACCCTTCCGCACCATTACCGGAAGGCTTGGATTGGGACCAGTGGGTCGATCAGGCCCCGGTGCATCCCTACAGTAAAAAGCTTCACCCGCAGGAGTGGCGTTCATGGTTTGATTATGGCTGTGGCGCCTTCGGCGATTGGGGACCGCATATCCTTGATACCTGCCACCGCTTCCTCAAACTTGGTCTGCCGGAGAAAATTGTCCCGGTGATGCTCGATGGAACTAACGATTTGGTTTTCCCTCAAGCATCGACAATCGAATTTCGTTTTCCAGCCCGCGATGGCATGCCGCCGTGCGTGGTCACCTGGTACGATGGTCGCGAAAACTATCCCGAGGTGGAGAAGGAATTGGGTCACGAGGAGGTCAATAAAGAGACCGGGGAAAAGGTTTTCAAGGCAGTCAACGTCAGCAAACCCGGGAAAATTATTTACAGCAAAGAGCTGGTTTTCCAGGGCGGCTCTCACAGCTCCCCATTGCAAATCCTGCCACGCGACAAATTCATGGATATGCGGGAATCACTGCCGCGTGTTGGCGGCAAGAATTCTGACCACTTCAAAAATTTCCTGCTGGCCTGTAAAGGCGAAGAAGAGGCCCGTTCGCCCTTTGCAGTCTCAGGCCCGCTTACCCAGATCTTTAACCTCGGCATCATTTCCCAGCGCTTGAAACAGGAACTCAATTTCGACCCGAAAACCAAAAAAATTACCAACAATCCGCAGGCACAAGCGCTGATGGATCCGCCACCCCGCATAGGCTGGGAGGAATTTTATCAGCTGTAAGAACAGTTACTCAGAAGCGTCCTTTGCCTGAGCATCCGCTTCACCACCCCAAAGCACTCACAAAAATCAATAAAGCAAAACAGACGCACTGCCGGCTCACAGCGGCAAACGAGAAACTGTCCACTACCACCCGAGAGCTAAAAAATTAAAATAGACTCATGCACACGGTTCATACACTCATCGCAAGCTGCTGCCTTGTCAGCCTCAGTCAGTTAACAGTGGTAGCGACAGAGTGGACCGATTTACTAGCCGCTAGCAACTTTTCGCAATGGCGACAAGTCAGTGGTGGCGATGTCGGTGGCGGCTGGAAGATTCAAAATGGTGTCGTCGAAAGGGTCAGATTGCTGGCAGGCGATATCTGCACCCGCGAGTCATACCGCAATTTTGAACTCACTTTCGAGTGGAAGATTTCTGAAGGCGGTAACAGCGGTATCAAATACCGGACCCGCAAGTCACTCGGACTCGAATACCAGGTGCTGGATGACAATAAACATCGCGATGGCAAAAACCCGACTCATCGCGCAGCCGGGTTGTACGACCTGAAAGCACCAAAGAACGATAAAACGGTCAATCCACCCGGCGAGTGGAACTCCGGACGAATCATAGCCCACGGCAACTCGATTGAGCATTGGCTCAATGGACAAAAAGTTACCGCCATTACACTTGGTTCGGAAGATTGGCGGCAACGCTTCCACAACAGCAAATACAAAAATCATGATGAATTTGGAACCTGGGATGGACCTATCCTGCTGCAGGATCACGGCGACCGGGTGTGGTATCGCAATCTCAAAATTCGCAGACTGAATATAGAATAAGATTATGGATGATCAACAACGGGATGAACTATTACAACAGGCAAATCAATCCAGCGGCCTGAAGAAATATGGCATTTTTGCCAAACTCTCCGGTCCCGGTTGGCTGCAAGGCGCCATCACCCTTGGGGGAGGATCCCTCGCAGGCGCACTCTATTTGGGAATCGTAGCAGGCTTTGGCCTCATGTGGTTACAGCCACTAGCCATGATCTGTGGTGTCATCATGCTCAGTGCTATTGCCTATGTCACCTTGAGCACCGGCAACCGCCCATTTGGAATGATCAACAGTCACCTGTCACCAGTACTTGGATGGGCTTGGCTGATAGCAACCGTCATGGCCAACATCGTCTGGTGCATGCCCCAATTTAATCTCGGACGCGCCGCCCTTCAGCAGAACCTGATACCCGCCGTCGGAGAGTCAAACATCTGCACCATTATCATCTGTGTGATCTTCTTCGCTATCGCTTTCTATGTCAATATGCTCTATCAGTCCGAAGGTAAGGGCGCCAGAGCATTCGATCTCATCATTAAAGGCATGGTCGGTCTTATCGTCCTCTCATTCTTTGCCGTCGTCATCACTTTGACAGTTAATGGAGGAATCAACTGGGGTCAGATTGCTTCAGGGTTCATTCCCAACTCATCGCTACTGTTTAACCCCGCAGACGGTTACACTGAGGTTATCCAAAAATCGACTAATCCGGAGTGGTGGCAAAACAAGATCGCTAACGACCAGCGTAATGTGATTATTGCTGCCTTTGGCACGGCAGTCGGCATCAACATGACCTGGCTCCTCCCCTACTCGCTATTAAAAAGACGCTGGGGCAAGGTACACCGTGAATTATCGATCTTCGATCTTTCCGTCGGCCTCTTCATCCCCTTCTTCCTTGCCACTGCATGTGTGGTTATTGCCTCCGCATCCCAGTTCCACCTCCAAACCGGTGATGTCGATCCAGCCGCCGGAGCCAAGACACTGGCGGCCCTTGAGGCTACTACATCAGCATCACCCAACGCTGCCGATGAAGAACTAGCCCTCATGCTGGTCAAACGTGATAATTTTCAACTGGCCGAATCCCTGACCCCTCTGGCTGGTGAGTGGTTGTCACAAACGATTTTCGGAATCGGGGTTCTGGGCATGGCCCTGTCCACTATCATTATTCTTATGCTGATCAATGGCCTCGCCTTTCAGGAAATGTTCAATAAGAAAGGAGACAAGAAATTTCATTACATTGGCTGTGCTGTAGCCGGGCTTGCCGGCATGGCTGGTCCATTTATTTGGACCGGAGAGGCCAAGGCTGCATTTGCTATTCCCACCTCTGTCATCGGTGGCTCACTCATTCCTATCGCCTACCTGATCTTCCTCCTGATGATGAACTCGAAGAACATCCTGGGAAACCATCGCCCTGAAGGTGGTGCCCGCATCACATGGAATATTCTCATGATCTTTGCCACCTCGGTGGCTACCTTAGGCTCGGTATGGGTCCTCACCGGTAAATACAATACACTGGCTGATCAGTGGAAAATCGCGCCTGCAATTGGTCTGGCGGTACTTGTCATCCTCTTTGTTATAGGAGTCGTCAGCTTTATAAAGGACCAAAAATCAGCGAGTAGCCAATAGTTAACCAAGAAAGTAAAAACCTGTTATGAAATTCGGAATAATTGGAACTGGCATGATCGGAGCCTTCCACGCCAAGGCGATCGGGGCAATGTCTGGTGGAGAACTGGGTGGCGTTGCCGACAAGCTAGTTGATCGGGCAGAGGCATTTGCCGCAGAAAACCAGACCAGCGCCTTTGCTTCAGTCGAAGAAATGGTAGCCGACCCTGAAATCGATATCGTCACAATTGGTACTCCTTCCGGCGCACACTATGAGCCGGCCATGCTGGCGATCGAGGCCGGCAAGCATGTGGTAGTCGAAAAGCCACTCGAGGTAACCCTCGAAAAGATTGACGAAATGATGGCGAAAGCTGCTGCCAAAGGGGTAACACTCGCCGCAGTCCTTAACCGGCGCTTTCATCCAGCCATGGATCATTTCAAAAATGCCGTTGCTAACAACCGCTTTGGTACCCTGACGTCGGCCTCCGCTTATGTGAAATGGTATCGTGACCAGGCCTACTATGACTCCGCAGGCTGGCGCGGCACCTGGGCACTCGATGGCGGTGGCGCCTTGATGAACCAGTCAATCCACACGATTGACGCGTTGCTGCATCTGGCCGGCCCAGTCCACTCGGTTCAGGCAAATACCGCATGCCTGGCCCATACTGATATCGAGGTCGAAGACATCGCGGTAGCTATCGTTGAATTTGCCAATGGCGCGCGCGGCGTCATCGAGGGCACGACTACGACCTGGTCGAAAGATGGCCACCCGGCACGTGTTCAGTTGGCCGGCACCGAAGGCTCTGTTTTTCTTGCAGACGAGTCATTTGAAATTTGGGACTTTATGCACGAACTCCCCGAAGACGCTGAAATTCGTCAGAAGTATATGCAGGATTCAGCAGCCGGTCTCGGCGCAAACGATCCCAAAGCTATTAACTTTAACCAGCATTTAAGAAATTTTGAGGAAGTCGTCTGCGCCATCAGAGAAGGTCGCGAACCATCAACATCGTCATCCGAAGCCCGCAAGAGTGTTGAGCTAATACGTGCCATTTACGAGTCGGCAGCTGATAACGGCCGCAAAGTCATCATCAGTTAATTTCCAGCCCCCAATTTCCTGTCAATTCAAGATCGCTGTACGCGCTACGCGTTACATGGATCACTTCCTGTGAATAATGCCATTTTTGACATATTAGATTAATTGAAAGCTTAGCCCGGATCAATCACAAACTTCGTAGCGAGACGCAGCGTGAGGTGCTTGGA
>CAZHRP010000139.1:298-6753 GCA_964535055.1 uncultured Chthoniobacteraceae bacterium | reverse complement strand
ACCCACAACCTTCGGCTCCGGAGGCCGACGCTCTATCCAGTTGAGCTACGGGCGCGTAGTAAATCATTAGATTACCGTGTGCACGGCTAAGACGCAATCCGAATCAAAGCCGGCACTGATTTTTTGAGATCGAGTCTTGATTCCTGTGGGATGCGTTACTAGCTTGTCCGGCTATGTCAGAAGCAACAGTCTATTCCAGAAAGAATCCATTTCCTGCCAAGTTAACAGTCAACCGCTCGCTGGTCAGGGAAGGGTCAAATAAGGACACCCGCCATTTTGAAGTGTCACTGGCCGGGTCGGGGCTCGAGTACGTGGTGGGCGATTCAATGGGGGTGTTCTGCCAGAATGATCCGGAGTTGGTCGATGAGATCATCGAGCGGCTGGAACTTGACCCGGCAACGATGGTGACCACCCCGGCGAAGCGCGAAGCACCGTTACGCCAGGCACTGCTTGAAGATTGCATCATTACTCAGCCGGATAAAAAGTTTCTCAAGGCGATCGTCGAAAAGGCCGAAGCCGCACCATTACTCTCGGAGTTGCTGACCCCCGAGCGCAAAGATGACCTTGCCGAATACCTGTGGGGTATGGAGGTCGTGGACTTCCTGATCCAACACCAGTCAGTACGCTTCGAGGCTCAGGAATTTGTCAGTACGCTGCGCAAGCTACAGCCACGACTGTATTCGATTGCATCGAGCCTCAAGGCGCACCCTGAGGAAGTTCATTTTACGATTGCCACCGTCGAATACGAGAGCCACGGCCGCCAGCGCAAAGGTGTCTGTTCGACCTGGCTGGCCCAGCGTGCCGGTGATGGCCCGGTTCCCGTCTTTGTCCACACTGCCAAGGGATTCCGCCTGCCGGAGGATGGCACCACCCCGATCATCATGGTCGGCCCGGGCACCGGGATTGCACCATTCCGCGCTTATCTCGAGGAGCGGAAAGCCACCGGTGCCAGCGGTAAAAACTGGCTATTCTTCGGCGAACAACACGCAGCAACCGACTTTCTTTACCGCGAGGAATTTGAAACATACCAGCAAGACGGCTTGCTGACCAAATTCCACACCGCATTCTCACGCGACCAAGACCACAAAATCTATGTCCAGGAGCGGATGCGCGAAAATGCTGCTGAGATCTGGCAATGGCTGGATCAGGAAGGCGCTCACTTCTTTGTCTGCGGTGATGCCTCGCGCATGGCTAAAGACGTTGACAAGGCGCTCCACGACATCATCGAACAACAGGGTGGCAAATCACCCGACGAAGCCGCCGCCTACGTCGAGGATCTCAAAAAAGAGCATCGCTACAAACGCGACGTATACTGATACCGCAGAGGTCGTTGTAGCTCTTCCTCAATTCCGGGCTGCAGTCGGCTAAAGTTTTAAACGGGCTTGGTTTCTACTTTCCTTGCTCGCTCCATTGTAACATCAAGTCCACATTGGCACGCATCGCGCGGGCCCGGTCGAGTTGATTTCGCGGGCCCTCAAGTGATTTGATAAACGGCTCAATCTCTTGCGTGTAGATCTCTTCAGGTTCGGGTGTCCGTCCCTGGTCGCCTGTCCGTTGCTCCCATTCGGATAAGATATTTCGCATTTCCTCAAGCCGGGATTTCTGCTCAGGATCAGCGGCCAGATTAGTATATTGATTGACGTCAGTTTCCAGGTTATAGAGCTCTTCCCGGGGCCTTTCAGCCGCAAATAAGACACGCTCTTGAAGGTCGTTCAGCTTGCCTTTTGCATGCAACTCCCTGAGCCGCTTCAAGATCGGCTTGAAATCCTTGTAGGCATTCGGTTGCAGCATAGGCCGCTGATTGAGATAGTTTTTAATGTAAAGGTAATTACCTTTGCGGACGCTACGGATACGGTCCACCGTTTCATCACAGCGGTCGCGGGCGGTAATTACGTATTCCCGTGGCTGTGCCTCGGGGCCGAACAGACTGCGAGCTTCCATACTCTCGGGTATCGGGATGCCCGCCAGATGAAGGGAACTGGCGGCCACATCAATATGACTAACCAACTCCGAGCGGGTACCTGTTCCGACAAAAGGACTACCCCGGACAATCAGTGGAATATGGGCACCCTCCTCGTAGCAGAACTGCTTGGCCCAGGCATGGGAAATTCCATGGTCCGTAAAAAAGAAAACAACTGTACTATCAATCAGCCCTTCATCCTCCAGCCGCTGCATGATAGCTCCAACTTGCAAATCTACCAATTTGACCGAATTCAAATACGCAGCCCAGTCCTCCTTCAAAACCTGGTCATCCGGGTAGTGAGCCGCAAGCACTACATCATCAGGATCTACCAATGTTGGTGGCTTGGCATTCCTGGTTTTGCCGCCACCCAGTTGAACCTGGGCAAAGAATGGTTGTCCTGCAGCTCGCTCGCTCCAATCCTTGCTAGCGTAAAGATCCTCGGTCTGATACACAAAATTGTAGTCTTCCTTACCCTTTTCTCCCCACCGGTCTGTTCCTCTCAGGCGCTGGTTACAAGTAAAGTAACCGGCCTCTCTAAAGAGTTCTGGAACGGTTTGCATTCCCTCTGGCAAGCGGATCTCAGTTACTCTTGATGACCGGTGATGGTGAACACCAATTGTCGTTTGATTCATACCGGTAATTAATGCCGTACGGCTCGTGGAGCAGACCGGCGCCGAAACATAGGCCCGCTCAAATACAACACCCTCGTCAGCCAGCCCATCCACATGCGGCGTCTGGATCAGCGTCTCGCCGTTGTAGCCAAAGTGCGGGGACATATCTTCAACAACAATCCAAAGTATATTTGGCGGCTGATCACGCTCTACCACCGACTCATCAGCATGTAGCAGATGCACTCCGTTCCAGCCCACCAACAAACCACACAACATCAACAATAATCGGATCGATATCATAACAAATTTAATAAATATTATCTTGCTCATAGTGCTCATGTTTATCGGGAAATCAAGTTTATTCAGGAGATTGTTTGGAGCGAAACAACCTGACATCATTCTCTGGAATAGTGGCAGGGACTGAATCACTCGAATTCCAGGGCAACCCTGTCCAGAACCGGGCCAACTGCGCTGCCTGCAGCAGGTTCCATTGTAAACTCGAAGGCATAACCATAGCCTTCCGGCAAGGAGTTCAAATCGATTGCCGCGGGTTTGACTGCTACCTGCTTAGCGAAACCTTCCACAGCATGGTAGGATTCTTTAACGACCTGCCAGCCAGACAATGGATAACCGCCACGTCCGAGCCATCCGAAGGGTCTTTGAAAACCATGCCCATATCTTCTCCCGGCACACCATCGGTAAGATCGGCATCAATTATCAGATGCGGATCCTGATCATTAGGAAAATCATAGTAAATATAGGCTTTGCCATCGACCCACTCGGCAGTGGTTACCCAGCCAGCCCGGCGATCGGTCACCGGACCATGATGCACCATTCCCGCATCAATCTTTAGGCCTTCACTCCGCAACTCATTGTTACGCCAGTCCTCGTTGCTGTCCACAAGCCAACTATCAGCACCCAGGGCATCACAACCAAACAGCAACAGCACAATGAGAAATACCACCGCATAGCAATTCAGATACTTGCAACTCATAACTATTACATTAGCGCACCTGCTCCTGCTGAGTAAAGCCGCATTGAAACCATACAGTAACTCGCCAATTGCAATAATGGGACAGACAATTATTTGAACTGACCGCTTGTATTTGCTTGGAACCCGGAGGAAAAATTGCCGCTGAAATGCGTTTTCGCCATTACAATCCGGCAATAAATGACTAAGTTCGGCAGCAGATCAATGGACATGATCATGCATAACAAATGGCTGCTGGTGGCCTTGCTACCCCTGCTATGGTTCCTTGGGCTGGATCGTAGTCCTAGAGGATTTTATGTTGACGAGGCTGCAGGAGCTGCTCACGTGCTGTGCTTAGCTCAGGATGGCTGCAACTATCATGGTGAATTCCTTCCATTATATAGCCAATCACTAGGTGGCGGGCTAACTACTCCAGTTTATCTTTACACCAACTGGTTGTGGTCGAGGGCCATGGGTACATCGCCCGAGGCCTTCCGGGCTTTTTCTGTTTGCATGGGGGTGATTACGCTGCTGGCCGCGGCGGGTACTGTCTATACTCACTGGGGAAAAAGCGGATTCCTATTCACCCTGGTGGCGGGAATCATTTCACCGTGGGGGTTTCAGATGTCCCGGATTGCCTGGGATCCGCCGCTGGCTCCAGCTTGCTTAATGCTGGGGCTTTTTCTTTTCTCCTATTTCAAAAATGTATGGTCGGCTGTTCTGGCCGGATTGTTTCTTTCCCTTTCTATGTACTCGTACCCGACATTTTACGCTTTTGTGCCGCCCCTGGTGATCATCCTGCTCGATCTTGCTAAAGACAAAGTACGCTGGTTGTGGAGTTTTCTTAGTTTTGGTTTCTTTTGCCTGCCATTGGCCTACTTGATAGTGCGTGGCAATTTAAGCGGTCGCTTTCAAATGATCGGTATCACCAGTACTTACCATGCCAACCCTGCCGCAGGTGCAGATTTCGGCGGACTGCTTTGGCACTTTATCCAGAATTATGTGGTCCATTTTACTCCAGATTTTTTACTCTTCCATGGGGATGCCAACTTAAGGCATTCAACTGGTGAGTTTGGAATCATGTCATGGCTTGATGCGATGCTACTGGTGGCGACATTAGTCATTTTGCTTATCCACAAGTTGAAGCAGCGTTCCCGGCTCTTTCATTATTCCAGTATTCAAGGCAAGTTTTTAAGCTTCATTGTTGTCGCTTTGCTGTTGAGTTTTGGTCCTGCAGCTCTCACTTGGGAGTCTTTGCCTCACGCACTTCGGTCAATCGGAGGCTGGCCATTCTTAATCATGCTTACAGGAATATTGAGCACCGAGCTAGTCAGGGTAATGCCATGGTTCAAGTACTGTATTCTGCTGGTCGCAGTCGTCTTCAGTATTTTCTATTTTAGCTATTACTTTAATGCTTACGCCGTAAAGTCAGAAATCTGGTATGACACGCATGTGCGCAATGCCATGAGTGAGCCGAAATCAGGTAGTTCTTACCTGGAAGACCTGGTCAACGATCACGGCTACGATGCACATGCAGCTACCTACTTCAGGATGCATTACCTGAAGGAAAAACGTGAGCGGCATCTTAAACCGCAAAATTACGCCAATTAACCATTACTCAGCAAGACAGGAATGGCGAAAAACCTCAAACATCTCACCCGGCTGCTGCTGGATAATTACGCCCGTTGTTTTGGCAGCGATCTCATCGAGCGAGGACCGGATGAAGCTGACCGCCTGATGCAGGCACCATTTGTCGTACTCTCTCACACTACCGGAGTCGATCCGGTTTTCCAATATGGCAACCTGTGTGCCCAGCAGCTCTTCGAGATGGATTGGGAAGCGTTAACTTCCCTGCCTTCCCGTCTTTCTGCTGAACCGATGCACCAACAGGAACGCCAAAGGTTGCTGGATGAAGTCCGCACCAAGGGGTTCTCTGATAACTACTCGGGCATTCGTATCAGTGCCACGGGCAAGCGCTTCCTGATTAAATCTGCCCGCATCTGGATGCTACTCGACAGCTCAGGTCATACAGTCGGCCAGGCTGCTACCTTTTCTGACTGGCAGCCGCTAAATATTGCATGAATGACTATTCCTTCGCTCTGCTAACCACGCGCATGCAAACCTTTCCTTTGCGATGAATGTCACGAGCCAAGGCTCTGAACACCCAGCATTTCACAGTCGACACTTATTTATGGCGCTTGCCGCAAACATGATTATTTTGGCTCACATGAAAAATAATCTGCTTGCCACAATATCATTAGTAATCACTTCGATGGGGGGGATCGGACTGAATGCTGCTGAAAAAATCCAGGTGCTGATTCTTGATGGCCCCCAGCAATATCACAAATATGAAGAGACTACCCCGGTCCTGAAACAGATCCTTGAAAAAGAGCCGCTGTTTGAAGTCGATCTTTCACGGTCTTCGAAAGAGAGTTGTGCGGACGGATCGTACCAGCCGGATTTTCACAAATACGATGTAATCGTGATGAACGAAGGATTTGGTGCCAATGCGTGGCCGGAGGCAACCCAGAGAGCCTTAGAAGATTACATGGTAAATGGCGGTGGCATGGTATCCTACCATGCAGCCAACAACTGTTGGCCCGAATGGGAAGAATATAACAAAATGACCGCAATCGGCGGCTGGTCCGGACGCAATGAACAAAGCGGACCATATCTATACATCGATTCGGAGGGCCAGGTCGTTCGCGATCCTGCCCCGGGCAAAGGCGGCTCCCACGGCCCCCAGCACGAATACGAAATCGTAGTCCGGGAGCAGGAGCACCCGATCATGAAGGGGTTGCCTGCCAGCTTTAAGCACGGACCGGATGAACTCTACGACAGGTTGCGTGGCCCGGCAGAAAATGTCACAATTCTGGCCTCAGCTTATTCCTCCAAAGACCAAAAAGGCACC
>CAZHRP010000139.1:0-288 GCA_964535055.1 uncultured Chthoniobacteraceae bacterium | reverse complement strand
CGATCTTCATGACGATCGCATACGGCGAAGGTAGAATCTTCCATACAGTTCTAGGCCATGCCGTAAAGCACATCAAAGAAGGAAGCTTTGTAACAACCTTCCAGCGCGGCACCGAATGGGCCGCCACCGGTGAAGTCACCATCCCGGTTCCTGACAACTTCCCGGATCAGCCATTTGAATAGGCGCAACCCGGGGATTCAGGTGATCAGGGAGCATTTGGCGCGAAGTATCCAAAGCTGACTGTCCTAAAGGTCACTCTCATTCATTCCATGATTAGCCCGGATCAAT
>CAZHRP010000138.1:0-6805 GCA_964535055.1 uncultured Chthoniobacteraceae bacterium | reverse complement strand
ACTCCATGCGCATCTGTCCCAGCATCACTCACCAGTAAAACGAGTCCTCAAATAGGTAAGGATAGTTTGGCTGGCCCCATGCACGAGAATTTGAAAGATGAAAAAGAAAGCTACATACGCTAGAATATACGTCGAGCTGACGGCAGTTTGGGCTAACCGGTTGCCATTCTCGTCGACCCGCAAAATCTCAGGATGCTTGGTCGACAACCAGGCCGGAGGCGTGGCGGTGGTCGTACAAAGGATTATCTTCAGGCCATGCTGTTCAGCCAGACCAACTGCCGTGTCCAGCCACTCGAAATCATATCGGCCTTCCTCAAGCTCGAACCTGGCCCATGCAAACTCGCCCATGTGGATGACTTCCAGGCCAAGCTCCGCCATTTTCCGGATGTCACGCTGCCACTGACTTTCATCCCAGTGCTCTGGATAATAGTGAGCCATTATCGTGGTGGGAGGGCTTCCAGCAGGTAACCGTGCAGGTACTCGGTCTCCGGGATGTGTGGCAGGACCGGGTGGTCAAGTGCTTGTGCGAAGGTATCGATCACCCGCACATACCTGCGGGCGTCGACTGATGCCGCGACTATTACTTCCCGCAAATCTGTAGCAGAGATATGGTGGGAGCAACTGAAGGTAGCGAGGTAACCCTCGGGGTTCAGCAACGATAGTGCCCGCAAATGGATCTCCTTGTAGCCGCGTAGCGCATCTGCATGTTTGCCCTTGCTGCGGGTAAACGACGGCGGGTCCAGAATGATCAGGTCAAAGCGTTCGTCACCGCTGCGCAATTCATTCAGGTAATCAAAAACATTGGCTGGCACACTATCGACTGCGAGCCCGTTATTCGCAGCAGCTACTTTGATGGCCGCCACACAGTCGGTGCTGATATCGACCGCCCTGACATAACTCGCACCTGCTTTGGCACAATGCAGCGCAAAGGCCCCCTGGTTGGCAAAGCAATCGAGCACTCTCCGGCCACCGGCAAACGTAGCGACCCTGGGATAGGCCATCACCTGGTCGAGGTAGAAGCCGGTTTTTTGTCCGCCGAGCGGGGCAATCTGAAATTCGATACCACCAATGGTTACAGCGACAGTTTCTACTGCCGGGCCGTGCAGTACCGCCACATCCAACTCCATACCTTCCGCACGCCTGATCGGCGCGTCATTGCGGGCAATGATAGTCGCAGGTTCGAGTACCTCGAGAATCGCCCGCGTGATTTGCGGCAGGGCCAGATCCATCGCCAATGTCAGTGCCTGCACGACCACACATTCAGCGTAGCGATCGATGATTAGACCGGGCAAACCATCACTTTCGCTCCACACCACCCGCATGGCCTGCGCCTCGTGATAGCCATGCCGGTGACGGTAAGCCAATGCCTGCGCAATGCGCCGCTGGAAGAAGTCGACATCCAGCAGTTGCTTTTGGCGGCAGAAGCGGCGAGCTACAATCTGTGATTGCGAATTATAAATCGCGCTACCGAGGATCCTGCCACGCTTGTCCTTGAGGGTGACTACGCCGCCGTCTTGAGGCTCCCCTTTGACGGCTGCAACTTCGGTTCCATAGACCCAGTCGTGCCCGTGTAAAATTCGAGCCCTGGGTTTCAATATCAATGTAGCCATCTAAGTGCAGGCTAGCTGCCGGCAACCCTGTGCGCTACGAAAAAAGATATTCGTGGTAATGGTTGTCCGGCACCACCACTTTAGACGGCACGGCACTCGATGATTCCGGATATTCGAAAATTTCTCCTTCGAAGTTTCGCAACACGATCTTCTCGTCATCATGGTAAATGACATAACCCGGGTTGATCGGCACCTTGCCGCCACCACCCGGTGCATCGATCACATACTGCGGCACCGCATAGCCGGTAGTGTGACCACGCAACCCTTCGATGATCTCGATCCCCTTGCGTACCGAAGTGCGCAAATGAGCGGACCCCTTGATCAGATCGCACTGGTAGAGGTAATACGGTCTGACTCTGCAGCTCAGCAGCTTTTGCACCAGCGCCCGCATCACTGTGAGGTCATCATTAACCCCTTTGAGCAGCACGCTTTGATTGCCTAAAGGTACACCATGATCTGCCAGTAACTCCAATGCCGTCCGAACCTCGGTCGTCAGCTCCCGTGGATGATTCACATGGATACTCATCCATAGTGGATGATGTTTTTGCAAGACCCGGCACAGCTGCGGAGTAATCCGCTGCGGCAGAAAAATGGGGACCCGCGAGCCAATCCGTACAAATTCAATATGCTTGATAGCGCGGAGCCGGGCCAGCAAATAATCCAGGCGTTTGTCAGAGAATAGCAATGCATCGCCACCGCTCAATAGGACATCCCTGACTTCCGTATGCTGTTCGAGGTAGTGGAATATTTCTTCAAAGTTCGTATGCAGTTCCTGCTCGCCTGCACCGCTCACTACTCGACTGCGTGTGCAATACCTGCAGTAGGACGCGCAGCGATCAGTCACCAGGAACAACACCCGGTCCGGATAGCGGTGCACCAGTCCATCCACCGGCATGTGCGAGTCTTCACCACACGGGTCCGCCATCTCCTCCAGAGACACAGCTGATTCACCCGGTAACGGAATGACCTGCCGACGGATCGGGCAGTCCAGGTTATCGGGTTCCATTAGATTAAAAAAATGCGGGGTAATCCCCAACGCCAGTTTGCTGCCAGACAGAATAACTCCGTTATGTTCATCGCGTGACAGCTGCAGGCGTGCGCTCAAACCATCCAGGGTAGTCACTCGATTGCGCATTTGCCATTTCCAGTCGTTCCAGTCATCAGCTGAGACCTCCTGCCAATGCCCGGGCGCGTGCGAGCGAAAGCTTTTGAGCTGCTCGTAGTCAGATATTTCCATAAAGCCGGTAACCTAGTCGCTAATACCCGCCTGTCAATAGATAGACCCAACCAGACTGCTTTATACCATCTCTAAACAGTTTAGTGCATTCGTAATCGTGATCGTAATCCTAATCGATTTTTTCCTCACATGGTCACGATTACGAGTACGATTATGATCATGATTATGAAAAGGATACTTACTCAAACCTCTTCGGAAACGGTATTGCGCCCGAAAGAATAGCTGTAGCCACGGCGCATGGTGGTGTCACGACACCCGGTAGTCGCCGTGGAATCTTCCTCTTACCCGGCTAGTGCGTCTTTAATCTTTAATGCACTGTCCAAGGCTGCCTCGACATCATCGCTCAGCATGCAGAAGTGGCCCATTTTTCGTCCGGGTTGTGGGTCGGATTTTTGATAGAGGTGCAGCTTGGCCTGCGGATGATTCAGGATTAGCTGCCAGTCTGGTTCGCCGCCTTGCCAAAGATCACCGAGCAGGTTGACCATAACGCATGGTTTCAACAATTCGGGATCACCCAGTGGGTACCCGCATACCACTCGCGCGTGCTGCTCGAATTGGCTGGTCAGGCACGCATCGAATGTCGCATGACCGGAGTTATGTGGCCGCGGCGCAAGTTCATTGACCAGCAAAGTACCTTCTCTGGTCAGAAATAGCTCGACGGCCAACATGCCCACCACCCCGAGTGATTCTGCTATGTTGCCGGCCAACTCAATCGCATCTGAGGCGACCTGCGAATCAAAACGACCCGGCAGGATCGAGTAATCCAGGATACCGCCAGTGTGAACGTTTTCAGGGACGGGAAAAGCACTTATCCTGCCATTGGCAGCGCGCGCACAAATGACCGACAGCTCGCACTCGAAGTCGACAAACTGCTCAACAATCCCGTGGCTACCTCCACACTCCTGCCACGCTTGCGCATAATCTTCTCCAGCGCGCAGTACCCGCTGCCCTTTGCCGTCATACCCAAAGGCCACGGTCTTGAGGACACAGGGCACTCCCAACTCAGCGACTGCATGGGTCAATTCTTCGGTAGATCGGACCATCCTGAAATCCGGTTGAGAAAATCCATGCCGGCGCAAAAAGCCACGCTCCAGCTCCCGGTTCTGGCAAACCTTAAGCACCCGGCCGTCTGGATGCAAGGGGATGTGTTGTGCGATCCGGTCAGCCGTAGCTAGTGGCACATTTTCAAACTCCAGCGTTGCGAAAGTACTCAACCGGCAAAACTCATCGATTGCCGCAGGCTCATCCCACGCGCCGGTCACTACCTGGTCGGCCACTGCAGCCGCTGGACAGTCACTGCCATGCGGTTCGAATAGTACCACCCGCAATCCCAGCCGCCGCGCAGCCAGCGCCGTCATCCTGCCAAGCTGTCCACCGCCAAGTATCCCCAGGCATGTGCTCTGCGGGGAAATCGTCATGCGCTGCTGCCACGCACGATCCGGACGGCAAACCTGCCTGCCGCTAGTGCACCAGCTTCACCAATAGCAAACGTGGTCACGGGAATTCCGCCCGGCATTTGTACGATGGATAATAATGAGTCCAAGCCTGCGAGAGCCCGCGACTTGACCGGCACCCCGAGGATCGGCAGCGGCGACAAGGCAGCTACCATCCCCGGCAAATGCGCAGATCCGCCAGCGCCGGCGATGATGCATTTCAGTCCCCGCTCGATGGCAGATGTGGCATACTCAAACAACAACTGCGGTGTGCGATGGGCACTGACAATTTTTTTCTCCACCCCGATGCCCGCCTGCTCCAATTCCATGACCGCTGGCACCATCGTTGGCCAATCTGAGCTACTGCCCATGATTACGCCAACTTCCGGCTGTAGCGATTCACTCATGCGTGATTAGAATTGTCCAATCGCCTCCCGGCACTTCGTTTAAACCAGAAAATCATCCAGCAATGTCGTCTGATCAATCAAAGCCTCATAATCATCAACACTGCCACCGGACATGCAGCAATCAATGATCTGTCGACCCAATGGCATCAGGTCAGGGTGATCAAACTGGCTCAACTCGCGCAGGAAGAACTGCCGTAAAATCTCCGCACCCTTATCAAATGCCTCTGGTCCTACCTCAGGCTGCTTATCAACCTCGAAGAACCACGAGCCAATCGTACGACCCTCGACTACAATCGAGGTCGGGTTCCATCCGAGCAGTGAGCAGCGTGACTTAACCACCTGCTTGCTGGCGAAATTTGCCCCACCACGGCGGGCCAGGTATTCACGCACGATCCACTGCGGCATGAAGCTGACTTTCCAGCACCCGATATGCTGGTTAGGAATTAATACATACTTAACCAGCGGTGTTTCGATAATCTGGCTCAACAGTAAGTTCGCCTGATCGACCCTGCGTCCGGTGGCAAATGGCCAGTAGGAACCGACTCCCTCAGAAGTCATGCCCTCAGTGTCGACAATACTCGGATTGCCATGGCCACGCGGTGCTACCAGGCGCCACAGCCAGGCTAATGCCGGCGGCAGAAGATGCAGCATACCAATGATCCCGTACGTCGGCAAATCCTTGGTGCATGGCGGGCAACGCACCCCGAAACTACGGACATCGACGTCAACCGCACCTTCCACGACATTTGGAATACTGCGACGCGGGATAATCACACGCGGATTCGGGCACTTCTGCCCCGGCTCATCTTCGATATGATCCCAGATCAAAGCGGTGCTCGAAGGCGACGCGTCAATATTTAAAAATAACAGGCCTTCCGGCGGCTCGATCGTTAGACTTTCGAGGTGCGGGTCAGTCCCATAGCGGGTGATGTGATTGACTCTGACGAACCAGGCATCTTCCGCGTCCACCAGCCCCAATTTACCCTGGCCGCGGTTCAGCGACGGATGGCAAAGCGCCATATCATCTGTGATCGGGCGTAAATCACAGGCTTGCGGCAAACTCAGCGTCCGTTTTTCTCCAGTCACGGTATTCTCGCCCAACAACAGAGAACCATCTGCCAGACGGTGGACTTGCTCCAGCATTTCGCTCTTGCCACCACCGCTGGCCCCTTCGTGCGATATGATCAATCGATTTTCGTATGGCGTTACCACCCTTACAGTCGAGCAATGCATGGTGATCCAGTTTTCTGTTTCACCGAGTGTAATTAGCATGCCGTAGACACCTTTCTTGGCGCTGGGCCCGGGATAAAGGTTGTAACTGAATAGCTCGTGGACATCTTCGGTACGGTTGTGCACGACCACTTGCCTGCCATCAAAATGGGTGTGGCGGAATGGCGGCGCAACAAAGATGATCGCTTTGGGTCGAAAGTCGGGCTTGATTTCAGATAGCGGGATCATTCCCTGCAACATCGCCAGCCCAAGCGCGAAGAAGCCGGCATTATCGGGGGCCACTACCAGTGAATCCATCCCTTTGCCGGCCATGCCCGCATTAAATGGAAAAATGGCCAGCGATTGACCGGCCAGCCAGTCGAAAGTTTCCTGACGCACATCCGTGAATGGCTTACCAAAGCGTTCGTCAAAAGTCGGCTTATCAGTGGGCCGCTTATCACCGATCACCATGCAGTCAGGATCCCGTCGGCGCATATACGGCTCAAGGTAATTGGCGGCGATCCCGTTCTTTACTTTGCAGACTCTCGCTTCGACGACAGACCCTTTGCCCGGGACATCATAGGCAACATCCTTCCACTCGGATTCATCGCAACCAACTACGGACAACTCGCGCAAGTCGTCGAGTGAGCTGGGAATCGTCACTGATGGAGCGCGGCTGATCAAATCGGCTACACTTTGTGGCAGGTGGAATGGGACACAGGCTGGCTTTTTGTTGTCAATCAAGGTGTTCATCGCGCGCAATTTAGCAGCTTCGCCAGCGCTGGGCAAGTATGCTCGACAGATCGGCTGATTATTTCTACTCCAACTTAACGGATCAGGTCGCAAATGCCCTTCTGCAGCTGCAAAATTAAGTTCCCGGATATTGGAATATTTTCTTGGCGGAACCAG
>CAZHRP010000137.1:0-6828 GCA_964535055.1 uncultured Chthoniobacteraceae bacterium | reverse complement strand
TCGAATCCCACCCTCTCCGCCAACGTTCCGTTGGATCTTCTCTGCAAAAGGTGGGATGAGAACGCAGTTCGAGCGCAGCAAGCGCGATATGATTATGCGAGCGAAGCGAGCCACAATAGCACAGATCCAAGTCACGAGGATCAATCCCACCCTCTCCGCCACCAGCGTGACGCTGGACCCATTTAGCGTGACACTTGACCCACCAACGTTCCGTTGGAGCCATTTAGCGTGAAATTATAATAATTACGGCCAAATCCAGCTAAGAATCTATGTCTCTTGAGGAGAGGATAGTTTCAATTTTAGCTGGGCTTTGTCGTAAATCCAGTAGAGCTAGAATAATGATTCTTGATTTAGTGTGAGAATAATAGAGGCCAAAGTGTCGTTCGGTACCAGCAAGTGCTCTGCGTACATTAGGAGCATGGTTGACAGGCGAGCCCAGTTCTGGGAATAGCTTCAAGAGTTCGATTATTGCGTCCAGCAAATGATTTGAGGGTATAGCTGGAGTCTGTAGATAATCTTGAGCAGCACCAGCTGTCCAGATGACCTCGTTGATCATTTAAACACCACGTTGCACTCGTAACTTTTCCCAGGAAATCCCAGATTCTGGATTGTCCAGAACGTGCGCAAGACGTTCTACTAAAATAGCAGCAGAATTCTTTGTAAGATCAGGTATTCCACCATTTCTTGCAGCACACTGAGCAAGCTCAGCTGCCAATGCGAGTTGTTCTTGCGGAGCCAACTTGTTAAGTTCAGGGAATCGTTCTGCAATCATGCCTTAATAATAATAGTATCAATCAGAAAGCAATAAAGCAGAAATTTAGAATGCGAGAAAAATGTGGCAAGCAATTGCATGACTTGTGCCCGCGATTACCCAGAGTAGACATATTTCTGCTGCCGACCCCATACCGCTATACGCTTGACGCTTCTTACAAAGTAATGGTATATTGCCATCATGGTAAAAACACAGATACAGTTTCCTGACCATCTTTACCGTGAAGCGAAGCGGGTCGCGGCCGAATATGAGATGAGCTTTGCGGAAGTCGTTCGGCGTGGTGTTGAGAGTGTTGTTCGAGATTATCCCCCTGGACGGACTTCCGGCACAGAATGGAAATTGCCGACGGCGGTTTCTCTGGGGGCACCGTTGTTACCGGAATCTGAATGGGACATGGCCACCAGGGACGAAGCATGATTAGCTTCGATACCAATATCGTGGTGCATTCCGCCAACGCGGATTCACCGCTGCATGGTCAGGCGCGAAGCTTGCTGGAAGACTTGGCCTGTAAGACGAATGTCATTGTGTGTGAACTCATGCTGGTTGAGGTCTTTCTGAAGCTTTGCAACCACCGGATTTTTCAATCTCCGATGAGTGCCGTCGACGCTGGTCGCTATTGCCAATCCATCCGCAATAATCGCAACTGGAGACTGCTTGAACATGTCGAAGTGATGTCGGAAGTCTGGCAGTGGACGACAAAACCAGGATTTGCCTTTCGACGGATCATCGATGTTCGACTGGGACTCACCCTTCGCAAAGCCGGTGTGACAGAATTTGCCACTACCAACACCAAAGACTTTCATGACCTGGGATTCGATAAGGTCTGGAATCCATTTCAATAGCTGCTGAGGAATAGGGGTCACCCATTCTTTACCTTAATAGCAAGCATTGCTGGGGCGATAGACTGAGCCTTTCTGTGTTTTTTTTGGTTTTCAAGTTGTCGAAGAGTAGAGTGGTTGGGTGCCGCTTTGGTGGGGGTCGTTTCCATTAATGATCTGTGCATTTTGGTTATATGTGATAGGTGTTGTTGATGAAAATCCTGGTGGTACCTGATAAATTTAAGGGGTCGTTGAGTGCGGAGCAGGCGGGTGAGGCGATTCGTACTGGGTTGCTGGCGGCGGATCCGGAGCTTGATGTTGAGGTGCTGCCGGTGGCGGATGGTGGTGAGGGCTTTGCTGAGGTGTTAGGGGCAGCTTTGGGGTTGGAGCGGGTGGAGTGTGAAGCCAGCGATGCGCGTGGTCGACCGCTGACCGGCTGGTATTTTGCCGGTGAAGTGGATGGTGTGCAGCGAGCAGTTATCGGCATGAGTGTGGTCAACAGCTTGGCGATGCTTGAGGAAGCTGACCGGGATCCATTA
Source organism: uncultured Chthoniobacteraceae bacterium (assembly GCA_964535055.1). Classification (GTDB taxonomy): domain Bacteria; phylum Verrucomicrobiota; class Verrucomicrobiia; order Chthoniobacterales; family CAKUMP01; genus CAYUDZ01. The sequence continues at coordinate 4,699 of CAZHRP010000137.1, read as the reverse complement.
GTGGCGAATACCTATGGCACGGGGCAATTGATCAGGCTTGCTGCTGCCGGAGGTGCGCGGCATATTTTGGTTGGGCTTGGCGGTAGCGCAACCAGTGATGCCGGGGTCGGGATGGCGGAGGCCCTGGGCTGGAAGTTTCTGGATTCGGATAGGCGGCCGGTCGAACCGCAGCCAGTTAACTTTAGTCGGATTGGAGAAATTCGTGGCGTGGCCGATTGCCTTGCCGGGGTGCGGGTGGAAGCTGCGGTTGACGTTGATAACCCGTTGCTGGGCGAGCATGGGGCGGCGGCTGTTTTTGGGCCGCAAAAAGGACTGACTCAGGATGGCGTCATGCAGGTGGAGGCGGCATTTGAGCATTTGATTGGGTTGAAGCCTGGGTTTAAGAAACTGGCCGAGACGCCCGGAGCCGGAGCGGCAGGCGGGTTGGGATTTGGGCTAATGGCCTTTGCCGGGGCCAGTTTGCGCAGCGGTTTTGAGTTGGTGGGGGAGGCATTGGAGCTGGAGGTGGCCGTGCGACAGGCAGATTACGTAATCGCCGCAGAAGGTCATCTTGACCGTCAATCGGGGATGGGTAAGGCACCGGGCAGAATCCGTGATCTGGCCAAGAGCCATGGCAAGCGCACGCTGGCAGTTGCCGGCAAGGTCAGCGATCAGGCCGGCTTCGATAGGGTACTGACCTTGGAGCAGTATGCCGACTCCGTTGACGATTCCATACGCAATGCCGGGCCCTACCTCAGACGGGCTATAGCCGACTGGGCGTTACAGGAATTTCACAAAGAATGAGTTGGACATCTAGAAAGATGATCCTAGTCTGAGCGCTGATAGATGTCATTTACTACTCGATTTGCCCCCATATTATTAGTTGGATTGCTTGGTGGCTGTACTGTGCTGCAGCACAGCGGCCCGCCACCGGATGTGCCGACAGTAATCCCGCAGGAAGACCTGGCATTAATTCGCGAAGCACTTAAACAGTCGCCGAACAAGCTGGCTATCTTTGATGCGGAACTGGCAGCGCAACCACTTGATATCAAGCGTTCGGCAGCATTGGTTGATCTGGATCGGCAGCGGGTGTATATCTACTCGCAAAGCAAGCTAGTGGCAGCCTCGCGGTTGGCCAGTGGCCGGTCACGATATCGCACGCCAACCGGCGACTTCAAAATTGGACAGAAGAATGCTGACCATGCCTCAAATCTGTATGGCAATTATGTCGATATCGAGACTGGTGAAGTAGTAGCGCGGGATGTTGATAGCCGCACTGACGAGCTGCCGGAAGGAGCTGAATTTGTCGGTTCTCCGATGCGTAACTTCATGCGATTTCATGAGGCGGATGGCACTTACACGGCGGTAGGTTTTCACGCCGGCTATGTGCCGGGACGACCGGCATCGCATGGTTGTGTCCGATTGCCATCGCGCAGCTCGAGCGCGCTCTTTGAATTATTGCCGAAGGGCTTTCCGGTGCAAGTGTACGGTGTTAAATACGGATTACCGGAACGACCATTGCCGGAAGAGATCGTTGACGAGCCTGCCAAAAAGAAGCAGAAGCAGGACAAGCCGGTGAAGTTCACCCCGGGTATTTCGGTCTGAGTGCCTCCTGAGTGATGAAGCACCTGGGATGAGAGGCGTGTGCCACTGTGCTGGATCAATGCCAGGCAGCAGGAAATTCTTGAATGATAGGGCGTTTCCTTTTTAGGGCGTACTGATTGACCCTGTTAGTCGTCCTCAAATAACGCACGCAATCGTTTGGCAGCATCATTTATGATCGGGAAACCATGCGCGAACAGAATTTGTGCTGGTTCGAGAGATGCTAGCTCGAGCAAGCTGCGGCGCATGAGCTTTGGATCCGGTGCATATTTATCAGGCAGGAAGGTGAATCCGTAGCCATTGAGGTGGATCAGGGCGTCGCCAATGATCAATGTGTTAGTCGATGGCTGCCAGATGGCTATTTCCCCGGCCGGTGCGCCAGGGATCGGGATCATACTCAGGCTTTCGATCAGGTGGTCAGTAGTCAGCATGCGATCCGGAGTCAGCTCGAGTTCCGGTATTGCTGCAGGATGGCAATAGACCGGCAGTTGCAGCTGGTCACGCAAGGCTGTTGCGCCCCGCGCATGGTTTTGATTAGTCAGGATGATGCATGACGGCTGACCAAGGGCCAGGAGCTCAGCGTGTGCGTCACCGGTCAATGGTATCGGATCGATGAGTGCCAGCGTGTTATCTGGCAGGCGCAATGCTGTCGAAAACAACTCGCATTTGACCGCCGGTTCGTAAACGAACCAGAGCGCTTGGTTAGGTCCGAGTAGCTGAATTTCCGCAGCTTTGGCGGGCATTGGCTAGCGTTTATCGAAGCTGAGTTTGCCCGGGCCAACGAATAGCAGGCCGATAAATACGGCGGCCAGTTCGAGGGGATGTCCGGCTTCAAACAAACGCTCTGCAAAGCTGCCTTCGGTGGTATTCAATTTGAGGACGACAGCCACGAACATGACTGATGTCAAAAACAGGCAGGCATAGCGGGTCAGGAAACCGGCAGCCAGCAGGGCGCCACCCACGACCTCAGCAATTGCCGCCATGAACCCCCAAAAAACCGGAAAGAATGTTATACCGAGATTGGCCATGGCACCTCCCAGTCCTTCCCATCTTTCCGGACCACCGGTCAGTTTTGGCCAACCATAAAAAATCATCATGATGCCCAGAACCAGGCGGATGATGAGTAAGCCAAGATCAGAATATTTTGCGAGAAAATTCAATTTATTCATGAGGTTTATTAACTCACAGTTTTGCGGTAATGCAAAAGCGAACGACCGACTTTTTAGCGTATGATGGTTTTACCCCTCGTATGCTTTAGCAAGCAGGCTGGCATTGTGGCCACCGAAGCCGAATGAATTGTTGAGTGCAGCGGTGATTTTGTGTTCGCGTGCCGTATGCGGGACATAATCCAGGTCACACTCCGGATCCGGGTTATCGAGGTTGATAGTTGGCGGAATCACGCCGTGCTGGATGGCCAGTACAGTGGCGGCCATCTCGATGGAGCCGGCGGCACCCAGCAGGTGGCCGGTCATTGATTTGGTTGAACTGACCAGCAGGCCATTTTTAGCATGTTCGCCAAACAGTAATTTGATAGCACGTGTTTCGCAGACATCACCGAGGCCAGTGGACGTTCCGTGCGCATTGATGTAATCAATTTGATCAAGATTCAAGCCACTCTGTTCGACGGCGAAGCGCATACAACGGGCTGCGCCATGACCTTCCGGGTGCGGTGATGTCATATGATGGGCGTCTGCGCTCAGGCCGTAGCCGGCAATTTCCGCATAGATTTGCGCACCGCGCTTTCTGGCGTGCTGTTCCTCCTCGATCAAAAGGATACCGGCTGCTTCCCCCATGACAAATCCATCGCGGTCACGATCGAATGGCCGGGATGCTTTCTGTGGTTCATCGTTACGGGTGCTGAGCGCTCTCATCGCGCTAAACCCGCCGATGCCCAGGGGGACGATGGCCGCTTCGGAGCCGCCAGCCAGCATGATATCAGACTCGCCATGCTGGATCATGCGCCATGCTTCACCAATGCAATTATTGGCTGTAGCGCAGGCAGTAACCACAGACATATTGGGGCCGCCGAGCCCATGCTCCATGGAGATCAGGCCACTGGCGATATTTGAGATCAACATCGGAATCATAAATGGCGATAATCGGGTGGGGCCTTTTTCGAGGTAAACGGAATGCTGATCCTCAAGGGTCTTTAAGCCGCCGATGCCACTCCCTACAATCACCCCAAAACGCTCGCGGTCAGTAGTTTCTAAGTCGATACCGGAGTCCTCCAGAGCCAGCTTGGCAGCTGCTATGGCGAGCTGAGCAAAACGGTCGGTACGTCGGGTGTCCTTGGGATTTTTAAAATAGTCTTTAGGTTCGAAGTCATGAATTTCAGCCGCAATCTGACTATCCATGGAGCTGGCATCAAACGCTTTGATAGTATCGACGCCGCTTTTTCCGGCCACGAGGTTATTCCAGAATTCCTGTTTGCCGGTACCGATTGGAGTAACCAGTCCGAGTCCGGTGATAACGACTTTGCGATCCATAATCATGATTTTGGCTTCCTGGGGCTGCTCAGTGCAGCGTACAACTAGCGCTCGCGATAAGTAATGCGGGCTTTTGTAAGGTCGTATGGTGATAATTCGACCTCGACTTTATCACCTGGGACAATCCGGATGAAATGGCGGCGCATTTTTCCGGAGATGTGGGCAAGTACGTTGCCGCCGTTTGGCAGGTCGACGCGGAACATCGTACCTGGCAGAACATCGGTTACTACGCCTTGCATTTTTATCGCTTCCTCTTTAGGCATGGGGTGCTGTTATAACTGGAAATAGGGGTTTGGCAATGCCAAGTTGTGCAGTATCGCTAGATTCGTTGGAATTGCAAGTGAAGTGTCAATAAAACGCAGATGGCTTGCGGATACCAGTACGATGGCTGACAGCACAATAGCAGCGAGGGGCAGGCTATCTCCACACATCTTTTTATGGTCCCAAGCGGGCGGGTAGTTTTTTATGGCTATCTGTGACAATGGAAAGATTTAGGTCGCTGAGGCCAGCGACCCTCCCGGAAAATGCTGGTTAGGTCACTCCCAGAAAATGCCAGTAACCAGAGCACACCGGCTTTAGCCCGGATAAATCACAAGCCATCTACTGCGACCAGCGCGAGGCACTTGTCGACA
>CAZHRP010000136.1:0-6838 GCA_964535055.1 uncultured Chthoniobacteraceae bacterium | reverse complement strand
ACATCGGGGTCTGCGCCTCACTACGATAGATGGCTTGTGATTGATCCGGGCTAGAAACTGGACATCCAACGAAACGAATAAGTCAGCAACTTTACCCAGTGGAGTGTTTTTGGTTACAAAATTACTGTGCGTAATCAGTGACTCCAAACGAATTTGTGACTCATCGATTACAACCTCACTGCCGCGGGGATTATCAAAAGCATTAGACACAATACCCGAGTGGTTGATTGACCGTGATCAATAAAGCAAACTGATCCCTCATAAGCAACCCGATTCGTATAATGAATTATACTTACCCGTCGATCTTTGAATAATCGATAGTCGTCAGGCGCTGCTGTTTGCTGCCAAGCTTGGGAATACAGTCGATCAGCGCACTGGTATAGGCATGCTGCGGATTATTCAACACCTCATCAGACTTGCCATATTCCACAATTTTGCCCCGGAACATCACAGCGACCCGGTCAGCAATCCCACGGATAATGCCAAAGTTATGGGTGATCAGGATGATCGACATGCCAAGTTCCCGTTTTAATTCAATTAATAGATCGATAATTTGGGCCTGGGTCGTGACGTCGAGCGCGGTCGTCGGTTCGTCAGCGACTAGAATGTCAGGACGACAACTCAATGCCATGGCAATCATCGCACGTTGCTGCATGCCTCCACTAAGTTGGAAAGGATAATCATGCATGCGCTTTTCCGGGTCAACGATCCCCACCCGGTACAGCCAGTTGATGATCTCTTTGTCAAGATCATCGACGTCATCACGGTGCAGTTGAATCGCTTCGGCAATCTGGCTGCGAATGGAAAATACCGGATTGAGCGAAGTTGATGGTTCCTGAAAAATGTAGCCAATGCGCCCACCACGAATATCACGCAATGCTTTGGCATCCATCTCCAGGACATCCTGACCATCGAGCATTATCTTGCCTGCGACGATCTGCCCCGGTGGCATTGGCAGCAGTTTGGTCAGGGCCAGTGCAGTCACACTCTTACCACTCCCGCTCTCACCAACCACTGCCAGCGTCTCCCCCTGCTGCAGGGAGAAACTCACATCGTCAACGACACGTTTGGCCTGATCTTCGCTCTGAAACTCGATACTCAGGCCATCTACTTGCAACAGCGGCTTACTTTTATCGTCCATGCTTATTTTCTCTCAGTTTTCGTAACCATCGCGTCACGCAATGCTTCTCCAGCCAGATAAAAACTCAAAGCCGTCAGCAAAATGGCAATTCCGGGAAATACGATGAGCCACCAAGCATCGAGGATGTAGGTCTTGCCATCGGCAATGATATTGCCCCAGGTGGCTTGTGGTGGCTGTACCCCAATACCCAAAAAGCTCAACCCCGCTTCGGTCAAAATTGCCTCTGGTACCCCAAGCACTGCTGCCACAAATACCGGTGCCATACCATTAGGTAAAATATGCCGGAAAATGATCGCGCTGTGGCTTTGCCCCAGCGAGCGGGCCGCGCTGACGTAAGTGCTTTCGCGCAAGGTTAGAAATTCGGCCCGCACCAACCGCGCGGTGCCTGTCCAGGCTACCAGGCCGATCACAAAGATGACTTTTATAATACCCGGCCCTAGCAGCGCAATCACCGTCAATATCAAAAAGAATGCCGGAAAGCACATGATCGCATCAACAATCCGCATAATCACATTATCCAGCCAGCCACCAAAGTAGCCGGCGATCGCTCCAATCAGGATCCCGATAGTCATGGACACCGCTACTGCCACAAACCCGATGGTCAGCGAAATGTAGGTGCCATGTAAAATGCGTGACAGCACATCACGACCCAGATTATCCGTACCCAGCCAGTTTTCCGAACTGGGAGGCAATAGCTTCTTTTCCAGATTGGTAGCGTAGGGGTCCGCAGGCAGGTGCACTTCAAAAACCTGGAAGCAGAAAAACACTACTGCCAGCACTGTCAAAAGTACCAAAAACAGAGCTGCTGCAACTCCATGGTGCTGCCGACAAAATCGCTGCCAGACCTGGCGGGCAAAGGAAGCCGGTGGCTCCTGCCCTGCTCCACCAACTTTCGGCAGCGTACCTGCTATTGCGTCAGTCGATTCTTTGCTCATTGCAACCTAACCCTCGGATCGATCACCGCATACAACACATCGGCAAGTAAATTGCCCAGCAAAACCAGTATAGCCACCACAAAGTTAAGCGTTACCAGCAACGGGTAGTCACGCTCAAGGATCGCCTCGTACCCTAGCCTGCCCATTCCAGGATAAGCAAATATACTTTCGATAATCACCGAACCACCCAACATCGCCGGCAGCAGTAACCCGATACCAGTTAGCAGCGGACGTACTGAGTTACGCAACGCATGCTTATAAAGCACCCGGTCATCAGCCAGACCTTTTGCCCGGGCAGTGCGAATATAATCTTCACTCAGGGACTCAGCTACGGTTGCTCGCATGAACCTCGATTGTACCGCGATGCCAGCAAGCGCCAGCACACTGGCCGGTCCGAGCAAGTGCCAAAGGTGATCGAGGATATACTCGCCCGCATTCGAATAACTGGCTCCAAATGTCGACAGCCCAAGCAAAGGCGCACCACTCAGGTCGACCAGGCCGATCACCAGCATATAGGCAACCCAGAACCCGGGCAGCGAAATCAGTGCAAAGGCTAAAAAGGTAATCAGCCGGTCTTGAATCAAACCACGCTTGGCCGCCGAATAAATTCCCAATGGTATGCCAAACCCGTAAACTAACAGTATCGCTACAGCATTCAACAAGACCGTAGCCGGCAACCGCTCGGCGATCTTATCCAGGACCGGACGCTCGTCCTTATTGCTAACCAATTTGCCGGTAAAAAGATCCCGCATGATCAGCGCATACTGCTCATACAATGGTCGATCGAGATAGAATTTCTTCTGGTAGGCTTCTTTGGTAGCCTGAGAAATTTTCGGGTTTAAGTCACCCCACGGGTACGGACTGCCGGGAGTCAGCGTCATGATGAAAAATGAAATCAGGCTGACCAGAAATACCAGTACCAGCGCAATCAATAACCTCCTGACGATAAAAGCGCTCATATCTTAATACGTAAGCACCGGTTCGTAGTCCGGACGGTACCACCAATTGATGTGGTAGGTAAACCCGGCTTTGGTAGCCTGCACGTCCTCGTCGATCCACTCACCATCATCGGGCCGCTTCACCCGGTAAGTGCCACTGTGGGTTGCGCCAATAGCCTCATCAACATAAAGAAACAGGTAAGGCTGATCGGTGTAAACCAACTGCTGTAACTCCCCGCATAATTTCTTGATCTCGTCCTTGTCAAATTCTGTACGTATCTGGTCTAACAACTCATCGACCCTTGCGCTTTCGTAACCGACCGCATTCAACATACCCGGAGCTGTTTGCGATGAATGCCACAGCTGGTACTGGTCATAATCAAAACTTAACGACCAGCCGAGCACCACAGCATCAAAGTTCTGCTTACGGACGACATTTTCAATGAATACCGTCCATTCAAAAATCTCAATTTCAATCTCAATACCAATCGCCTTCAAGTCGCTCTGCACCAATGTGGCAATATCTTTGCGGATCTCACTCCCCTGTGAAATGGTAAGCGTGAAGCTGAACTTTTCTCCATTCTTTTCCAAAATACCATCTTCGCCCGGTTGCCAACCCGCTTGCGCCAGCAATTCCCTGGCACGCTGAGGATCAAATGGCAATGGCTTGACCTCGTCGTTGAAGAACCACGTTTGCGGCACGAAAGGACCGGTCGACTGAACCCCAAATCTATATGCAATATACTCAATGATCTGGTCGATATTCACCGCCTGCGCTAGTGCCTGGCGCACTCTCTGGTCCTGGAATAGCGGACGCCTGAGATTCCAACCGATGTATTGATAGGATGGTCGGGGGTTCGCAAATAATTCGTACCTGTCGTCATCCCGCAATGATTTGACGGCATGGGCATCAACCTGCCACAAGTCCACTTGCCCGGTCTGGAAAGCAAGACGCATCGCTACCTGGTCCGGGATCGGCCGGATCACTACCTTTTCGAGGTGCGGCTTACCGGCGTAGTACTCATCGTTGCGCACTAGCTCGATATATTCGTTGCTGCGCCACTCGGAAAATTGAAACGGACCGGTACCGATCGGGCTGCGGTTAAAATTCTGTGCCCACCAACTGGTCGATTGCCCTTCCAGGATATGTTTGGGAAGTAACTCCATCCCCCAACTAATCAACGCGGAAGAGTACGGTTTACGGTAATTGACCACAAAGGTATGCTCATCGGGAGTCTCCACACTGGACACCAGTTCAAAGCTGGGACGACGCGGCGAAGCCACCGACTCATCCATAATCATACGATAGGTAAATTCAGCGTCAGCTGAGGTTAACGGCTGGCCGTCATGCCAGACGACATTGTCACGCAAATGAAAGATGATCTGTGGCTCATTGAGCGCTCGCAGCTCTTCACCCTGCGCAACCTTCGCCTCTAATTCGGTATTAGCCTCATAGTAATTAATCAGTTCATCGATAACCGGCTGCGGGTCGCCCGGTACGACCAACGAGTAGGAATTACTCGACTCCACATGCGATCTGGCAACGTACTCGGCAGTCACCGCATTCTCGAGAAAATGCTGCAACGACTCGCGGGCAGCTTCTGCCAATGCGACGTTGACCATGCTAATCGGTTCGACCAGCTCAGGCTCCAATAAATCCAGAATTTCATCCGGTACCCTGGTTCCCGGCATATCCAGAGAAAGCATAACTTCTCTGCCATCAACCATCACATCAGTCAACCCCCAGCCATCCCACTGCTCACGCAGCTCTTCCAGGGTCGCCGCAATCTCATCAGCCGCTGCATGGCTGCTGCCAAAGATCGTTGTCGACTGGTTCATCTCCCAGCTCTTGGCCAGATCCCCGACCAACTCGAGATCCTCACTGTATTTAATCAGGGCATTGAAAATAAATTGCTCGACTGTACTATCGGCAGTACTCGTCGATAGGATCGGGTTGAGCATTCTTGCTTCGGCACCATTGCCCAACGACAGCTCATTGCGTGGGAACCGCTTAAGGTCGCTGGCCGTACGGAACGAGAGCACCAACAACACAATTATGATCAACGGGAAGCCGTAAATTAAGCCTCTAACCCATAACATGGTCTTGATGCTGGTAGTTTATGATAAATAAGTCAACTAACTGTGGCGCCGACTCACAATCTGCTGGCCAAATTCCAGTACAGCAGTTAGACGGCATGTGTCGGTCATATATCCAGCTATGAGTGTTTCAGATTCCACAGCAAAGCAAGAACCACGCAATCTCGGCCAGATCCTGAAGGATTTTGCCTGGGTACTGCTGCCGATTGCCATCATCATCTTGCTGGCGGTTATATATCTGTATCGTTTCGTCGACCCTGCACCTCCACGCCAGCTGACCATTGCCACCGGCTCGCCTGATCAGACTTATTACCGAATCGGCAAGACCCTGGCCAAGGCACTTGAGCAACAGGGGCTCAACCTCAAGATACTGCCGACCAAAGGCTCGGTGGAAAACCTGGAACTGCTCTACTCGGCCGACAGCGGAGTCGATCTGGCCCTGGTGCAGAGTGGTGTAGAATCACTGGTGCCGCCAACTGCAGAATCCCGTGAATTGAATTCGTTGGGCAGTTGTTTCTATGAACCATTCTGGATCTTCTACCGCAACGATCTTGAGGTCAATAAACTCACCGACCTCGAAAACCGTCGCATCGCTGTCGGCGATCAGGGCAGTGGCGCACTTGCTGTTTCTGTTAAATTGTTGCAGGAAAATGGACTGGCACCTGCCGAGTGGCATCAACTGACCCTGCCTAGCGAAGCTTACCCGCTATACTTTCAAGGTGGTGACCGCGCCGCCTCCGCACTGCTCAACGACGATATTGATGCCGCTTTTTTTGTTACCAGCCCTTCTAGTCCGCTGGTGCGCCGACTGCTGGCCTCACCAGCTATCAGTTTATTCGAATCGCGGCGCGCCGACGCTTATCTCAAACGCCTCACTTATCTTAGCAAGCATACTCTTCACGAAGGCGTCATCGATTTGGAGCAGAACCTGCCCTCACGTGACTACGAACTGATGGCCACTACGGCCATGCTAGTGGCACCAACCGAGTTGCACCCGGCAATAATTCCACTCATATTAAAAGAATTACGTAAAGTCATGGACGGGCCGGTTGTGCTCGGTGAGCAAGATGACTTCCCCTCGTCCCGCTTCTCAAGCATGCCGGTCAACGAAGACGCCGAACGCTTTTACGAAAAAGGTCCGCCATTTCTGCAAACGTTCATGCCATTCTGGGCCGCTGCCCTGATCGAACGATACATTTACCTGGCTCTGCCATTGATCACTATTTTGATCCCGCTCTTCAAGCTGGCCGGGCCCGCTTACCGCTGGCGGATCCGCAGCAGAATCTATAAATGGTACCGTGATTTGCGTCAGGTCGATGCCGATATGGCTGCCGACGATCAGACGCCTCAAGCCATTACCAGCGATTTGCAAAAACTTGAAGAGCTGTCCGAAGAACTCAGCAAAATCAACGTTCCCCTATCGTACGCAGATTCCCTCTACGATCTGCAAATGCATGTCGACCTGCTGCGCCGTAGACTGGCCGAAAAGTCAGTAGAAAATAATACAACTGCGGAGACTCAGCAGCAGTTTAAAATAAAATCGAATACCAGATAATACCATCTCTAAAAAGGTTTGATTAAATTCATGGTGATAATTTGTCAGCTACAATTACACCCCGACTACCGAGCGCTAGCGACATCATCTTGCGGGGTGGCTACAGCGAGACGTGTTGCGCTAGCCCGGATCAATCACAAACTTCGTAGCGAGACGCAGCGTGAGGTGCTTG
>CAZHRP010000135.1:0-6907 GCA_964535055.1 uncultured Chthoniobacteraceae bacterium | reverse complement strand
TACATCGGGGTCTGCGCCTCACTACGATAGATGGCTTGTGATTGATCCGGGCTAAGCGTTTACAGTCGAGAATGCGTAGACTGTCTGTTGCTGGTACTGTGCTCCCGGGCACAGGATGATATCTTCGATTTCCGGAGAGTTGGCACCGTCCGGATAGCCCTGGCATTCCAGGCAGACTGCTTGGTGGCGGTTATAAACTACATGATCTTTGCCGCCGGTGCCATCGCCCAGCATCGATGAGACATAGAGTTGCATGCTGCCGCAGGTGGTACTGACCCGCAAGCAACGACCGCTGGCCGGATCCTGTAATTCAGCAGCCGGAACCAGCTGGCCCTTGCCGCCCCCATTGATCAGGTAATTATCACCATGGCCCAGATGCATGCCAGGCAGCATATCCCCCAGCCGCTTAAACTCGCGGAAGTCGTTTATGTTCACCTCTACCGGTGCAATTCTGCCGAGCAAAGTCATTTCTTCATCAGCCGGCACATAAGTATCGGCGTATATTTTCAAGCGCTGATCCAGGCAATTTCCGGAGTTATGTCCGCTCAAGTTAAAATAACTGTGGTTGGTCAGGCTGACAGGAGTCGGTTGATCAGATTCCGCCTGGTAATCGATTACCAGTTCGCCATTGTCACGGAGTGTGTAGGTTACAAATATTTTCAAGTCGCCCGGATAACCTTCTTCTCCAGCTGCACTGAAGTAACCCAAACGCAGTGATGGGAGACCATCGGTGCCTTCAAGTGCCTCTGCTGACCAGACGCGCTTGTCCAGTCCCTGTTCACCTCCATGCAAATGGTTACTGCCATTATTGGTCACCAGTTGATACTCATTGCCAGCGATCGAAAATTTACCGTCAGTAATCCTCCCTGCCACCCGGCCAACGATTGCCCCAAAATAGGGATGCCCGGCCAGATAGTCTTCAAGACTCTCTTTGCCCAGGACTACATCGGCCAGTTGACCGGTTACATCGGGAACCTCGAGCCGGGTTATAATCCCACCATAATTTATAATTTCGACCGTAATTCCAGCGCCGCAAGTTAACCGGAACTGCTCGACCATGGTACCGTCCGGCAGCCTGCCATACTCTGATCTTTCAATGCTCACTGTATTGTTCCCGGAGACGTTTCAATTTGCTTTTCAGTCCGGCTTTGGCAGCCGAATTCATACGATCAATAAACAGAATCCCATTTAAGTGGTCAACTTCATGCTGGATGGCCCTGGCCAGCAATCCCGCAGCGGTGAATTGCACAACCTCACCATCAAGATTTCGCGCGGTGACCTCAACCAATGCTGGTCTGGTGATATCTGCACTGAGATCCGGAAAACTCAGGCACCCTTCGACCCCGGTCTCATGATCGCCTACCAGTTTGACGTCAGGATTGATCAGTACCAGTGGCATGTGATCCTCTACATTAACTTCCTGCTCGTCGATCCACATCTGACTTGGCCGATCTTCGATCCCGGTAATGTCGACGATGGCCAACTGCATGGCGCGATCGACTTGCTGCGCGGCCAGTCCCACACCATTCGCTGCCCGCATGGTTTCCTCCATGTCACTCACAAATTGGCGCAAGTCATCATCGATCTTTTTGACCTTTTCGCCTTTTTTTCTCAGAGTCGGATGCCCGTATTTGACAATATCCAAAATCATAACCTAGTTGCCTCCGCCCTGCCCGAGCACATCTGTGAATGCCGGTAAGTCTGAAATTCCGTTCTCCTGGAAAATATCGATCACCCGGATCACGACGCCGAAACCGGCCTCTTTATCGGCCTGTAACGCAAATCCACGTTGTGGAAAGTTTTCGATCACATCCGCAATCGCATCTCCCAATTGGACCAGGTCGACCAGTTCACCGTCTACGTAGACTTGATCATTGTTATCGATCGAGATCAACATCGGCTCGACTTCAGCAGGAGCTGCAACTGCCGAACTGCTCTCAGGCAGGTTAATTTTCACTTGCGGCTGGTCGCGTTTAAAGGTCGTCGTGACTATAAAAAATATTAGCAGAATAGCCAATATATCAATCAGGGAGACGATAATGATGGTCGGCTTGCGACGAGATCTGGCGTAAAACTGCATGCTCAGCTACTCCCTTTTGTCCGACTGCGTGTCCGGTACTGGCTTTGGCTTTTCTGATTTTTCAGACTCTTGCTCATCGGTTGCGAGTTTCAATTGTTCGGCCCGTGGCTCCTCGTCACCCAGTTCGTTATCCTCGAGTTCACGCTGATCGGATTTCGCATCTTCCGGTTGCTCGCCGTCTGCTTTCTGAGCAGCTTCCACTTGATCCGGAGCTTCCTCAGAATTGTCGCTGTTCCCGGTTAACGGCTCATCGCTTTCTTTCACAAATTGCTGGGCGGCCACTGCGGGTTGTTCTTTGTTTCCTTTAGAATCATCATCTGTCGCTGCGTTTTCGGTCGGGTTTGCTGCTTCCAGGTTGTTGGATTTTGGTTCTTCGGATCGGCCAGCCTGCTGCTCGCTGATTTCCGCTTCTGGTATGGGTTCCAAGCCATCGACTTCCTGCATATCTTCAACAGCACCCCCCGAATCATGCTGATCGATAGATTCAGCCGGAGTCATGCTCAATTCCGGCTCAGTTTCCAGTGCTCCAGAACCTGACTGGCTAACTGCCTGCTTTTTCGGGCTTGGCTTGATTCTTCGCCCGCGTTCCATCAATCCGGCTGCCATCCCCACTTCCGCGGCAACCTCACTCGGTTTGTCAGCATGGCTAGCAGGTCTCGCAGTGATCTTGTTTTGCTGGTGATAACATTTGGCCAACAGATCAGCGGTCATCGATTCCATCTCGGTCGCCATAGTTTCCACCTTCTTGCTAAAGTAACTGTAGGCGATCAGGCTAGGTACCGCGATGGCTAATCCGACGATAGTGGTATTGAGAGCTTCCGCGATCCCGGTAGCTATGGCGCGCGGGTCAGCAGCTCCTTCAGTCGCACCCAAGGTAGCAAATACGCTGACCAGCCCGGAAACTGTGCCCAATAATCCCAGCAATGGCGCAATCCCTACAATCACCTCGAGGACAATTAAACCAGACTCCAAACGTACCACTTCATGCCGTGCCCTGGTCTGGACAGCCTCCACGTTTTCGCTTTTCGGCCAGCTCAAGTGACTGATCCCAATTTCTATCACACGGCCAAGCGCCGATCGCTCCCCTCGCACCAGGCTGCTTAGGCTTTCAATAGCCTCGTTGTCTTTCTCAAGCGGAATATTCTCGACCGACTTAACCAATACTTCCGGCAGCACTGCCGACCTGCGCAGCGCAGTGGCACGCAGTAGGATTACGGTCAGTGAAACTACCGAACAGATCAGCAGCAGAAGCATGAAGAAGCCTCCCTGCCAGAAAAAATCGAGTACTGAAGCGATGACGATCATGTATTAAAGATATTTGTAGCAGAGGATATTACCTGCCTGCGTAAATTGTGAAACTATATTCCACTTCCAGACGATTGTTTTCAAGCGTTGCCGCGATATCAGGAGGTAGCTCAGGTATTTCAGCTTCAAGAATGGCCTGTAAAGTGTAAGTCCCAAAGATAGTATTAGAAGTATTGGAAACTATCTCCAAATCTTCAACTTTACCATCCTCGCTGACAAAAAACCGTACTTTGGCCGTGCCGATGCTTATTTTGTCAAGGTTGGTCGTCGTGTAGTAATACCAACGCGACCCGATAGCGTCACTGAGCTGTTTTTTGTAGCGACCCAGAGGAGTGCCGATCGCCGCTACCGAGGCGCGCCCCCTCGAGTCGATACTACCTTCAATTTTAGTCCGCTGTTGTTCTCTTTGATAACCAGGCAAACTGGGTTGTCGGGCTGGTAATGGCTGTTGTGGCAGCACGCTCTGCTCTGCTTCCTGTTGCTGTTCTTCCTCTTTCTCATCGGGTGGTGGCGTCGGCTTAGGTGGCAGTATCACCAGCGCCTCCGGTGGCGGTGTTGGTTCACTTTGAGGCTTGCGCTCAACCGGTGTGGGTCGCTGGCTGGTCACTGGTTGCGTTGGCACTGGTGGGCTGGCCGGGACTGGCATTGCCGGCCTGGGTTCTTCACCCGGGGTGTAAATGCGATCAGACAATTCCACCCTGTCGGTCTCTCTGCCATCCTGTGCGGGAGCAGAAAGGTCACCTGTTGGCGGCAACTCACTGGCAGCAAGGCTATCTGCATTGGATTCGAAGACTGGTTCTTCCGGCGGTCGCTCAGCCATCAGCTCTTCAGGGGTTTCTATAAATTGCTGTTGAGGTGGCGGTGGCGGCGCCGGTAATACTGTGATTTCTACCACCTCCGGCTCTGGCTTCGGCGGCACCGGCTCAGGTATATGGCGGAACGCCAGCAGCAGCGATATCACCATCACACCCAGAAAGTGAATCAGCAGCGAAATAGTTGTTGCCGCGACAACTCTCCGCTTATCACGTTGCTCCATCCGCATTACTGATGAATCCTCCCGATAATCGAGGAATTCAACCTCTTTCTTTTATCCATTCGCCAATCCTTTGCAGCACCTCAGGCGTTGCCTGGTCGAACAACAGTAAGTGATAGGCTTCCGGCCACAGCTGACTGTCTTTATCAGGAGCAGGAACTTGCTGAAAAAAACTGTCAACATCTTCAGCAGCGACAAATAGATCCTGCCCTGCATACAGGATCAATAACGACTGATCGATCTTGTCCGCAGAGTTTCTGGCTGATTCTGTCATTGCTATCAAATTACGAAAAAAACGAAATGTGTACTTGTTGATATAATGGGGCGAATGTTGGCGCTGCTGCTGGTACTCCAAGTCACCGGCGATCCGCATCGGTGGGCTGTCCTTTGGCGCTAAGGTCGCCGGATTCAAACGGTACCAGGGCGCAATATCAAGTAATGTCCGAATCAGTAAACGCTGCCAGAGCGGTGGTTTCTGCCCGCGTAAGTCTACTACCGGGGATAGCAGTATCAGGCCCGCATTATTCTCGAAACGACCTTGAGCGGCGGTATTGATCGCAATTAATGCCCCCATACTCTCGGCACAGATAAATACCGGTTTATTGCCGGCAGCCTGTTTGACTAGCCGATAAAAATCATCAGCATCATTAACCAGCTCCTGCCAGTCAGCGAGGTCACCTCGCCGCTGCGGACGGGGGTCTAGCCCCTGGCTGCGTAAGTTCCAGGCGACCAGCGCAACTCCATTCGCAGCCAGATATTCGCCGAGCGGGTCGAAGTCAGTGGCAGCACCACTGATGCCATGCACACCAATAACCACAAATTGCACATTTTGATCCGTAGGGTCGGCATAGTATTTAACGCCGAGCGGCAGCCCGTCGCGCGACACAAATCTGTCGCCGGTAAGTCGGGCAATTCTAGCTGCAGCATCCAGATCCATTAGCGGCAATGCAATCAGTACTCCGACCAGACTCAGCTGCAAGAAGAAATCATAAGGTTTTCCTGTACTGCTCAAAATTATTTATCCCAATTGTTATTGTGTACATGCGGATCTTACCGGCACCCTTAATCTCTCCTCGAACGAATAAAAAATCACAATGAACGACTTTGACAACCCTGTACTCTTTGGGCGCGGCCAACTAAAAAAGATTGTAGCAGCAGAGCTATCGGCCGACAGTGAAATCACGCTCTACTGCAAAAATGGCAAGAAGGCAGGTTGCCAAACCAGTCAACACGAGTTCCGACCCTTCCTCTGGTTGACTGAGCGCCCTGATGATGAATGCGGTGAAGCGGTTGAACTGAGCGGCAGTCAACACTATCGCTGGCTGGCATTCTTCGACGGCTGGAAAGAATACAATACTGCGCGAAAGGCACTCGCTGAGAGCAAGGCAGACTACTACGCCATCAATGACCCGGTTCAACAATACCTGATGCTAAGTGGTGAAACTCTGTTCCACGATCTCGAATTTTCCGAGCTGACACGTATGCAACTCGATATCGAAACTTATTGTGATCCGGAGTTTGAATTCTCAAATCCCGATCGCGAATCTGACCACTTGCTGGCTGTAGCATTAAGTGACAATAACGGGTGGGAGGATTTCCTGCTGGTTGATCACGGCGATTGGAAAGCCAGTGAAAAACAAGTCCTGCGGCAGCTGACAGAGATCATTCAGGAACGGGATCCCGATGTCATCGAGGGACATAACATTTTTCGCTTCGACCTTGATTACCTTTATCGCCGGGCCCGACGGCATCGTGTGAAACTTGACTGGGGACGCGACGGATCGCAGCTCAGCTCACGCCAGTCGCGCCTGCAAATCGCCGAGCGGACGATTAATTATCCACGATTCGATATTTGCGGACGGCACATCGTCGATACTTTTTTACTGGCTCAATTCTACGATGTCGGTAGCCGCTCGCTGGACGGCTTTGGATTAAAGGAAGTTGCTGCGCATTTTGGTATTGCGGCTGGTGATGGACAGACCGAGCGGGTACTTCTGGACGGCAATGAGATTCAGGCAGCGGCCTTTGACGACCCCGAAAAGTTCCGCACATACGCGCTGCAGGATGTCCGCGAAACTGCTGCTCTGGCAGAGTTGCTCAGCCGCAGCTACTTTTCCCAGACACAGATATTTCCGTATGCCTACCAGAATGTCATCCTTCGCGGTAACGCCACCAAAATTGACTCCCTGTTCCTGCGCGAGTACCTGCATCAGCGCCATTCACTGCCAGCCACTCCACAAACCCGCCAGTTTGAAGGCGGCTACACCGATGTTTTTCTGACCGGCCTCGCGAAACCAATCTGGCACTGCGACGTGGCCTCGCTCTATCCCTCGGTCATGCTTCGCTTCGATCTATTGCCAGAAAATGATGAGCTTGGAATCTTCCGCAGCCTGCTCAGCGACCTGCGTGCATTCCGACTGCAAGCCAAAGCAGAACTAAGGCAGCTAGCAGATAAGGAATCCAGCCAGTTCCATAGCCTCAATGCTCTC
>CAZHRP010000134.1:0-6913 GCA_964535055.1 uncultured Chthoniobacteraceae bacterium | reverse complement strand
TCCAAGCATCTCACGCTGCGTCTCGCTACGAAGTTTGTGATTGATCCGGGCTAGAAATTCTCCAGTCGGACTCTAATCTTAGCGCTGTACCCAAAACCGGTAAATTTGCCGCTAAAATGAGTCGAGTTACTCATTTGCTTCCGGCAAGCACCTGATCAGCTAAAGCTCGGGCAACTCTCAATCAAGCAGTCGGCGGTAAACCTGTATGGTCAGCGCGGCAACTTTCTGCCAAGCAGTATTAGCACGCCAGTCCGCAGCAGCTTCATAATCGCGACCGAGCCGACAGGCTTCATCTACTCGGGATGAAAAATTTCCAGCCAGTGTATCAAAGCGCAGGACATGCTCGCTGGGCTCGTCAAGATCGAGTGTCTTTAGCCGCTCGGGCAGCAGCAGTGGGAGCCCCCAGGAACGTGCCAGGCAGGCTGCTCCTGAGACAAAGATCCGCCGGTAATTAAACATCGCACAGTCTGCAGCGCTTAACCAGATAGCCAGCTGCCCGTTATCCAGCCAACCTGGCAGCAGCATAATCGAGTCGGTATTATCCCCGATGAGTGCGGCCAGCTGCCCGGCATAGGAGGGTGATCTTGAATTGCCGACGATGACCAATGTAGCTGCAGGCTGTGCCGCTTTCCAATGTGCTATGACCTCTTCAATTCCCTTATAATCTGCAATCGCTCCGAACATTAGGCATAGTTCTGTATCAGCCCTGAGACCGAGCAGCTTGCGAGCTTCCTTGACTGCAACAGGCGGTGGCAGGGCAGCGGCCAGATCGCCATGCGGGATAATCGTGATTCTGTCATCCGGTAGCTTGAAGCTTGCAGCAAGTTTGGCCGCAGAATTCTGGCCGTGGGCAATGATTGCGTTCGCGCGGTGATATGTGTGCTTGATTAACCCCCTCACCAGCAGCTCGTTTGCATGCGAATGCGGAACTAGGTTGTGGGCAGTTACAACCAATGGCCGCTGCCGTGTAGTGAGTGCTAAATCCAGCGGATAACGCAGTTGGCGTGCAAATTGGTGCCACCATCGGGCCTGCGGAAAATAGGCTTCCGGCCAGTGCAGGTGCAATAAGCTGCTGCCAGTTCTGGCAACTCCCCGGGCCAAGGGCAGCAAGCGGTAATAATCGCTGAGAAACTGGACCTTAGTGTCCAGCTCTTCCAGCGCACTGGCAAGTAGTGATTGGTAGGGGTTGCCCTGCCGGTAATCAGGCGCAAAACAAACAGACGGCAGCATACTGGTCGCTTCCGGGGCCGCCATCAGGATTTGCCAAGCATACCCTTGAGGTTGGCCAGGCCCTCCGCATAAAACCGGTCACGGACCGCACCTACATAATGGCGGGCGATACAGCCTTCAGCAGCAAATTTACCCAGCGACACCTCATAATGCTGCGGCAGTAAGCCGCCCTTGCCATAGCGTGAGGCACAAAGGGCAAATAACGTTTGTTCAAGCCGCCACAAATTGCCACTGGCAATCTGTGTTTTGCGCATCACGTCATCGCAAAAATCAAGGTCGATTGCTTCGGTAGCTATGCAACAGAGCCCGCTGTTCACTTTCGGCCATAGCGTGACATTGAAGATTTCCTTCGCTTCATGGCTGCTCATCAGGGAAGCTTCGTTGACATCTTGATTGAACCAGCAGTCGCTCTTGCCAGAATCCACCCAGTTGAGCAAAATATTCGGGCGGCGAAAAAATAACACGTCACAATCAATGAGCAGGAATCTTTTGGCCGGCGTCAGCACTGGGATGTCGAAAATCTTAAGTGCCAACGGGTGCCGCACACGGTATTGCTGACAATGCAAGTGCTGCACCAGCACGCCTGCCATCTCCTGATCGGCATCCTCACGGGACAGGATATTCAAGCGGGTATCAAAAATATTGACCAGCGCTTCGGCAGTGGCAGGAGTTAAGGTCCCGTCATCATGCAGGACAACCGACCAGTTGCGGCGGGTCACATGGTGGAAACTGGCCAGCATCCAGGCAAAAAGTGGTGCCTGTTCTTCACCTGCCAGCGAATGGATGATCACATCTGACGGATCAGTTCCATAATCCGGGCATTGCCAACGGAAAATCTCGGGCAAGGTGCGGTAGGCATGCCAACTGGCTGCAAAGCCGCGCTTTGCATTCCGTTGCAGGTGCCACCAGATACTGCCAGGAGTCATGTTTAGAAGTTAGGGTGAAATAATTACCCGTGGCCAGCAAGGAATGACCTCAGTTTGCGATAAGGCCCGGGTCATAACGGTGCCGGATGACAATTTACAGGAATACTTTCTCGGGCGGTACCAACTCCTTGTGATCGCATAACCTTGAAACAAAGCTTTGCCAGCTCTCATGGCCGGTCAGCAGTTCGATTTCCACTCTCATAAAAAGTATTGGCACGGGCGGGTTTTTGACCTTGGGAAATCGCACCGCATCCTTTTCGGTGGTGATGACCGCATCGAGATCGCGGCGCAGGCAACGCTCCAGAAAGCCCTCGATCTCCCGGTGGGAAAACCGGTGGTGATCAGCAAATTGCCTGGTAACCTCAAGATTGGCCCCAAGGTCACGCAATGCTTGTTCGAAGCTATGCGGTTGGGCGATGGCACAAACTGATCCGACATAGCGGTTAAGCAGGTAGTCGAGCGGCAGGCGTTCCCCACTAAAAACATTCTCGAGGTATTGCGGGCGGTGGGCGCATTCGATAATCTCCGCGGTGCGGTTATAGCGGCGGATGCGCTTGATCAACTCGGTATTGCCGTCGGGGGTACTTTTGGTGATGAATATATAGCGCGCCCGTTGCAGGTTTTTCGGGGGTTCACGCAAGGTGCCGCGCGGCAGCAGGAACTCGTTGCCAAATGGGGCCTGGCGGTCAATCAGCACGATATCGATACTGTGTTTTAATTTCAGGTGCTGGAATCCGTCATCCAGAACGAGGGTATCGACACCCCAATTACGGATCGCGAACAAGCCACTTTTCACACGATCCTTGTCGGTCAGGACAATCACATCATTGAGGTTGCGGGCCAGCATGTAGGGTTCGTCACCCGCCTGGCCGGAGTCCAGCATCAGGGAGTTTCCATCATGCACGACGCGCGGTGGAGCAGGTTGGTTATTGCGTTTGAGTCGCTGTTCCAAACGACGTAGTAAGGGAGGCTTTTTGCTCTTATAGCCGCGGCTGAGAATAGCAACCTTGCGGCCGCCATCCTGGAGGGCTCGCGCAACTTTTTCAACAACCGGGGTCTTGCCGGTACCGCCTACCGTAAGATTGCCGACCGTGACCACCATGCAGCCAAGCTGACGTTGCTTGAGCAGCAGTTTGCGGTAAAGGGCTAGGCGCAGCTGGACCAGCCACAGGTAAACGATCGAAAGCAGGTAGAGGAACCAGCGAAAGACAGCAGCTTTTTTGCCGTAGCGACGTTCGAGGATAACGTCGATTGCGAATTGTTCCAGGTTATCGAGCCAGCGGCGCATTCTTGGAGATACTATCAGGATGCAGACTGCAACTTGCAATCATGCATTAAGCCGGCAGTGGCTCCGTGGTTGCAGGCAGTGGTAATTACGACTTTACTTGGCCGCCCTGGCATGGCCGCTTGCATGGCTTGTCCGATGGCTGATGCATTGGTGAGTGTGACGCAGCAGATCGTTGACCCCGAGCCGCTCAGGTAGCCGCCCAAGGCACCGGCTGCTACCCCGGCCGCTATGACATCGAGCATTTCGGGTAACAGTGGTAGCCGGAACGGCTGGTGTAGAAAATCTTCAAACGTGTAACGCAATAGTTCGTAATTCTGCGCCGCGAAAGCAGCAGTCATTAAGGAGGTGTTGGCGGTATTAGCCAAAGCATCGCGCCGCGGGACCAGATCCGGCAGTACCCGGCGGGCTGCTTCGGTCTCAATTTTATGCTCCGGAATCAACAGTACAAATTGCAGCTGCGGGTGCACTTCAAAACGCAGAAAATGGGTATCTGGCAGTGCGCTGACAAAGCCGCCGAACTGTGCCGGGGCGGCATTGTCCGGGTGGCCTTCAAGGGCGCAGCAGGCGGTGTATAATAATTGGGGTGAGAGTGGACGTTCAAATGCCTCGTTCAGGGCCAGCAGGAGTCCGAGCCGCAGGGTGACGCTGCTGCCCAAGCCGCGGCTGGCAGGCACATCACCTTCCATCGTCCATTGCACGGGCTGCGCTTCCAGGCCGGCGGCGGTAAAGAAACTATGGATGGCGGCATCGGCCATCGAGTGGGCGGCTGGCGGCTGTGTCGCAGGCTGGACCACGACACGATTATGCAAGTCCAGTGCGATCCCCAGGCAGTCGTAGCCTGGACCCAGATTGGCCGAAGTGCCCGGAACTATTGCTTGTGCCACTTGCATTGCGAGGAGCAATTTTATGCCGGGTAGTGGTACTGGGCAAGGCTAGAAGCAGACCGCTTCGGGCCATATGTTTTTTGCTCAAGTGTGACGAAAGTCTGGCCACCCGGAAGCCTTTGGTCTAAGACTTCCGGATGCAAAGAATCGACCATCGTAAGATTGATCAAATTCGTCCCTTGAGTTTCACCGCCGGGATCGCACCGCACGCCAATGGTTCGGTGCTGGTATCATTCGGCAATACCCAGGTAATCTGCGCCGCTACCATTCAGGATAAAGTGCCCCGCTGGATGCAAGCCCAGAACCTGCCGGGTGGCTGGCTGACTGCCGAATATTCGATGCTGCCTTACTCGACACTTGATCGCAAAGACCGCGACATCAGCCGTGGTAAGCAGGATGGTCGCAGCGTGGAAATTCAGCGCCTGATCGGTCGCAGCTTACGCGCTGTAATTGATTTACAGAAACTGGGACCGCGTACGCTGTGGCTGGATTGTGATGTCCTACAGGCAGACGGTGGCACCCGCACGGCTGCCATCACTGGTGGTTGCGTGGCAGTGGCAATTGCCTGTCAACGGTTGCAGCGTCAGGGTCAACTCACAGAATCACCGATCCGCGAACTGATAGCGGCAATCAGCACTGGAGTAGTCGAGGACCAGGCCTGCCTCGACTTAGACTACTCCGAGGATAAGCAGGCGGCTGTCGACTTCAATCTGGTCATGACTGCCAGTGGTCAGTTTGTCGAAGTACAAGGAAGTGGTGAGGAGGCTACTTTCAGCCAGCAGCAGTTCGATGAAATGATCCGGTTGGGCCGCCAGGGGATCGCGGAATTGATAACCGCGCAGCAAGCTGCCATCGCACAAGCCATGGCCGATATTGAGCAGAGCGAGGCTTAGCAGTGGCAAAGAACAAGCGCAATCCTGCGGTGTCCGTTCCCATAAAAGTTCGCAAGTCAGGGATTCACGGGCGTGGTGTGTTTGCCACCAGATCGATAGCCAACGGTGAGTTTATAATGCCTTACGTCGGTCGCATCATCCCGGAGCTGGAAGCTGATGAGCTGTATGGCGATGGCAACGAGCCTAATGGTATCGTGCTGCTGTTTACGCTGGAAAACGGTTTTGTGATTGATGGTGCAGTCGATGGCAATGATGCCAGATTTATCAACCACTCCTGTGAGCCTAATTGCGAGACCTACCAGGATGGCGATGCAATAGAGATTCATGCCATCCGGGATATCGAGGCCGGCGAAGAGCTGACCTACGATTACCATCTGACGGTTGATCCGAATAGCGACCGCGAACAGGAGCGCCGCAGGTACAAGTGCCGCTGTGGGAGTGCGGCTTGCCGCGGTACAATGCTGGCTGAGTAAATGGGCAAAAGAAATCAAGCAGGTTGCTTGACGGCTGGTTGTATCTACCATTACCTTCGCAACCTATGAAGTTAAGTTTTCGGGCTTTTTCGATATTTTTGCTGCTACCGCTGGTCGCCATCCCATGCTATGGCCAGGAACTTGTTGAACGTGAGGGCGAAGGCTGGAGCATCGAGGAGGAAGTGGAAGTAGCTGACGCTGCCGGTGCCACTGAGCAACTACAAATTGCCCAGAGCAATGAAAGTGCCGGTAAACTTGGCGCGGCGATCTCAGCTTACCGCAAAGTCACCCGGCGTTTTCCCCAAACCGAGCAAGCCAAGGAAGCTCAGTTTAAAATGGGGGAATTGTATGAGAAAGGTGGCGACTTTGCCAAAGCATTCGAGGCCTACCAGAAATTGATCGAAGATTACCCTGGTACCGAAAAATACGATGAGGCCATGGCCGCCCAATTTAAGATTGCCACCCTCTATCTGGAAGGGGAACGCGAGCGCCTGTTTGGGGTGCCGCTTTTACCATCCATGAAGAAGGCCCAGGAAATGTTTGAGGCTGTCATCCAGAATGGTCCATTTACCGAGTACGCGCCATTGTCCCAATTCAACATCGGCTTGGCGCTGCAGAAGCAAAACGACAATGCCCGAGCCATCGCTGCTTATCAAAATGTCATCGATCGCTACCCCGATAGTGATATTGCAGATGACGCGCAGTACCAAATCGCATTCATGTGGCTGGAGCAGACCCGCCGCGGATCGTACGACCGGACTGTCGCACAGAAGGCCCGTGAGGCATTTCAGGATTTCCTGCTTCGCTACCCCGAGAGCGAAAAGGTTGCCCAGGCTGAAGAAAACCTGAAACTGCTGGAAGACCGCAGGACCGAATCAGCGATCGAAATTGCCCGCTTTTACGATAAATCGAAGCATTACAAAGCTGCAGTGATTTACTACAATCAGGTCTTGCAACAGGAACCTGACTCCGAGGCTGGTGAAGAAGCGCGCCAGCGCATTGATGAGATCAGCAGCCTGGTGGGCGAGGAGGCCCTGGTGGTCGGCGTGGAGCGTGCCGAGACCGGTCAGATGGCCCGCTCACGTCAACGTATGCAGGCGGAGATCGATACTGCGGCCCGTGCGGACTACGTTGGCCCGCCCAGCCCGGTGGTGCCCGACGAATTGCCGCCCGAGCAGCCGCGCTTGAGGACATCGCCACAGGATGTGGCTCCGCTGCT
>CAZHRP010000133.1:5412-6950 GCA_964535055.1 uncultured Chthoniobacteraceae bacterium | reverse complement strand
TATAAGTGTCTGTCCCTTTATTATCGCCTTTATTATCCACAAGGACACTTTAAGCCCGACAGACCCTGTTTAGAGATGGTATCAAACCTTTTCAAAGATGAGGCAGGCTACTCACCTCCGCCGAACATCTTAGCTTTGAGCCAGTCCTTGAGTTCGATCACACCGTCGATGCCGACGGTTAGGACGAGGTAGATGATGTAGGCGTAGAAGAGCATGGCGAGCAGACCGCCGAGGAATGCGATACAGGCGGCCAGGCCATCATCCTCGGATAGCGAGACCCCGACCAGGAAGATGATCATGGCTGGAAAAGTATTGGTCATCGGGATCGGCAGGATCATCAGCGCTGCCATGAAGATGACGATAATGCCCAGGAAGGTGCGGCCGCCCACGCTGTTGATCCAGCGCATACGCGGGCGGATCAGTCGCTCAGTCAGATGCAGCATCCGGTTGCCGGCTTTGAAAACTTTGCCGGCGAACTCTTTGGATAGTTCCTTTTTCAGGATTTTTTTCGGCAGCCACGGGGTTGTTCTGCCGGCCACGAGTTGAGCGCCGAGCAGTATCAGGACAATACCAAACGGAGTGCTGTATCCGGGCGCAGGAACGGGCAACGCACTGGGCAGCGATAAAATGGCCAGCAGCAGTCCGAACCCTTTGTCGCCAACCTGGCTGGTGATGGTTCGAATAGAAAGTTGCTCCCCGGGCAGATCGAGAAGATCATTCAGGATTTCAGACAGGCTGCGCCGTGGTGATTCTAAAGTTGGCATGGCAGGTAAAGTGACTTAGCAGGCACCGCTTGGCAAGGAGCTAACATGCTCTCGCTATATTAGCTGCTACCAGGAGACGCATGCTGTACTCCACGTAATTTTTGCAAACAATAGTCTGTCCCTTAATTATGGCCGCACTTACTCCAGAGTTACTTCTACCAGCCAGCTTTTTGGGACATAAAACCTTTGCTCGGCAGCGAGAAGCGACAATATTGCTCCAAAAAAGATCCGGTTGGCGAGTTTTGTCAGCATTACTCTTTGACCCTTTCGATGCGGGCACCGAGTTGGGCGAGTTTGTCGTCGATCAGTTCGTAACCGCGGTCGATGTGATAGACGCGGTTGATTTCTGTTTGGCCATCGGCCTTGAGAGCGGCCAGCAACAGGGCAGCGGATGCCCGCAGGTCACTGGCCATGACTGGCGCGCCGCTGAGGGCATCAACACCGTTGAGGACTGCGGTAGGTCCTTCGAGCTGAATCTTGGCACCCATGCGATTCAACTCAGCGACATGCATGAAGCGGTTGGGGAAGACATGTTCGGTGACCACACTGACACCGGATGTGGTTGAGAGCAGGGCGCACATTTGGGCCTGCATGTCGGTGGGAAAGCCGGGGTAGGGCGAGGTTGTCAGGTTCAGTGGTTGAGAATCGCCGTTGGGCAGGATGGTCAGGCTGCTGGTAGCTTTGGTTATGCGGTAACCACTTTTTTCGAGTGCTTCGGTAACGGCTGCCAGATGGTCAGGTTCGACGCGGTCCAGGGTCACCTGCTTGCCGCAG
>CAZHRP010000133.1:0-5402 GCA_964535055.1 uncultured Chthoniobacteraceae bacterium | reverse complement strand
AGGAAGGTTCCGGCTTCGATACGGTCCGGGATGATAGTGTGGCGGGCCCCACCAAGTTGCTTGACTCCTTCGATGACCAGGTGCGGCG
Organism: uncultured Chthoniobacteraceae bacterium; assembly: GCA_964535055.1. Classification (GTDB taxonomy): domain Bacteria; phylum Verrucomicrobiota; class Verrucomicrobiia; order Chthoniobacterales; family CAKUMP01; genus CAYUDZ01. The sequence goes on along the minus strand of CAZHRP010000133.1, from coordinate 5,314 downwards.
TGCCTGCACCTTCTATTTTAGCTCCCAGTTTGATCAGAAAATTTGCGAGGTCGACGACTTCTGGTTCGCAGGCTGCGCCCTCGATGATCGTGGTGCCTGCGGCCAGCACTGCTGCCATCATGATGTTACCGGTGCCAAGGACCGTTGAACCATGTTTCCCGAGCATGTTGATTTTTTCGCCATGCAAACAGGGAGCAAGGACTTTGACATTGCCGCCCTGGACGCGCACGGTTGCGCCGAGAGCCTCGAATCCGCGCAGGTGCAGGTCGATCGGGCGGTCGCCGATCACACAGCCACCAGGCAGCGACACGGTTGCCTCGCCGGTGCGCCCGATCAATGGTCCCAGGATACAGACAGATGCACGCATTTTACGCACGATATCGTAAGGAGCTTCGGTGCGAATTTTGCCTGCCTTAATTTTAATCGTGCCGCTGGCGCGTTCGACATCGGCGCCGAGATTCGACAGGATTTGCAGCATGTAGTGGACATCGCTGAGGTCGGGAACACGCTGGATGATGCATTCCTCCTCGGTCAGCAAGCAGGCGGCCAGGATTGGCAGGGCGGAATTCTTGGAGCCACTGATGCGCACTTTGCCTTCGAGCTGGTTGCCGCCGTGAACGATCAGTTTATCCATAATGTGCAGTCAAAAATCTTGGAACCCCGTACAAGTCCGAGTGAATGATTATATTGTTACAATTAGCGTTGAGAAGCAACATTTCTACATCAGCCGCCTGATCATGTCCGACTTCAAGGGCAACAACTCCGCCGTTTGAGAGCAGTTCGGGTAGCTTTTCGATTAACCTGCTGATGACCTGCAAACCATCTGTGCCTCCATCCAATGCAATGGCCGGGTCGTGTTGAACCTCACGTGCCAGGCGAGGAATTTCAGAGCTTGGGATATAGGGTAGATTGGCAATGATCAGGTCAAACTTCGCTGTTGCATCGCCGGCCAGGTCACACTGCTGGAAAGTAATGCGTGCATCCAGTCCGTGCCGTACAGCATTGGCAGCAGCCAGTTCGAGCGCCTCTTTACTGATATCGGTAGCGAGTACGGAGGTATCCGGCAACAATGCAGCTATAGTCAGGGCGATGATTCCTGAGCCGGTACCGACATCCAGGACTTGCTGTGGTGCTGGATATGCGGCAATGGCAATATTGATGAGTTCTTCAGTTTCAGGACGCGGGATCAGGGCACGCGCATCACAGTTAAATTCGCGACCATGAAATTCTGTTGTGCCGAGCAGATGCTGCAAGGGTTCTCCGGACGCACGACGTTTGACCAGTTCACGCAATGGAGCGAGGACCGATTCCGGTACGGGCCGATTGAATTGCAGGTATAGATCCAGTCGTTTGATCCCAAGCGCATCGGCCAGCAGGTGCTCGATATTCAGGCGTGGACTATCTACTCCGGACTTTTCGAAGTAAGCAGTAGTGGCATTGATTACTTCGAGGACATTCATGCTTGCTCAGCTAGTCGCAGCAGTTTCCGCATCTGCGAGTCGGGCTTCGAGGTCGGCTGCCTGTAAGGTTTCGATCATTTCCTGCAAATCTCCATCCATGAACAAATCCAGGTTATGCAAGGTCAGGCCGATGCGGTGATCGGTGATCCGGTTTTGTGGGAAATTGTAGGTGCGGATTTTTTCTTCGCGCCCGCCTGAGCCAACCTGGTTTTTGCGTTGGGCGGCGTATTTTTCTGCTTCTTCACGTTGTTTTTCCTCGAGCAGGCGAGAGCGCAGGATAGCGAGCGCTTTTTCCTTGTTTTTCTGCTGGCTGCGCCCGTCCTGGCAGCGGACGATTTTACCGGTCGGGATATGGAGGATTTGGACGGCGGAGTCGGTGGTATTGACGCCCTGGCCACCGGGGCCACCGGCGCGGCAGACCTCGATGCGGAGGTCTTCCTGTTTGAGTTCGAAGTCAACTTCCTCAGCCTCCGGCAACACGGCGACCGTGGCGGTCGAAGTATGGATGCGGCCCTGGGCTTCGGTGGCCGGCACCCGCTGGACACGATGCACACCGCTTTCGTAGCGCAAGCGTCGGAAGACTCCTTGACCGCTGACCTTGAAGATGACTTCTTTGAAGCCGCCCAGGTCGGATGGGCTCGATTCCAGGTCTTCGATTTTCAGGCCCGAGCGCTCGGCAAAGCGTGAGTACATCCGGTGCAGATCGGCAGCGAACAGGGCGGCCTCGGTGCCACCGGTTCCCGCGCGAATTTCCATGATTGCATCACGGTCTTCGTTCTCATCCGGAGGCAGTAGTAGTGCCTGTACGCCTCGCTCATGTCTGGTGACGGCAGCTTCCAGTTCTGGTATTTCCACTTTGGCCAGTTCGGCCATTTCTTCGTCGCCGGACTCGGCTAATTCCCGGTTACCGGCCAGGTTATCGACTACACTGCGGTATTCGCTCCAGGCGTCCAGAAGTTCTTTGGTGCGCGAGTGTTCCTTCATGATGTCGCGTGCACGCTGCGGATCATCATACAGGTCCGGGGCACTGATCGCCTGCTCCAGCTCCTTGAAGCGAGCGGTGTGCTTTTCTATCAGGGTCGAATAATCCATTTTAGTTTTGGGTAGTCAGGGCAGCGACTGAGCCGGATATAAATACAAACAGGCGGCGGTTTCGCGCACGAAACCACCGCCTGCCTGCAAAGGTTGTTAGCTAGGATTCTACTGATTTTTTAGCGCGACGTTTGGCTTTAGTACTGCCGTAGCGGCGGGCAAATTTTTCAACGCGACCGGCGGTATCAACAAATTTTTGTTCGCCGGTGAAGAACGGGTGGCAAGCGGAGCAAATACCGATACTGATCGATTTGACTGTCGAGCGGGTTTTATAGACTGCCCCACATGCACAATTGATCGTTGCCTCTACGTACTCTGGATGGATCTCTGATTTCATGAATTTGGAAAATTAGTGAGGTTGGGGTAGAGTATCGCTTCAGTTGCTGACATTGCAAGCAGATAATTTGTTATCCGCTCAGGCGGAAAAAATTGCGTGCTGTGGCGGTGGTTGCTGCGGCCACCTCGTCGAGAGTGATGCCGCGCAGTTCGGCTATTTTTTCCGCGACCAGCCGGGTGTGGGCCGGCTCTGCGGTTTTCCCGCGGTATGGCTCGGGGGCGAGGTACGGGCAATCGGTTTCCACCATAAACTGGTCGATTGGTAACGCGGCTGCCACTTCCTGCACGGACTTGGCATTTTTAAAGGTAACTATTCCGGTCAATGAAACCAGGTGGCCGTCAGCGATCAGTTCCTGTGCCTGGTTGAGTTCGTTGACAAAGCAATGGAAGACCCCGCGTAATTTGCCATTGAACGGTTTCAGGATTTCGATGGTATCGTCCCAGGCATCGCGCTGATGGACGACCACATTGAGGTTGAGTTCGGCGGCCAATTCGAGCTGGGCATGGAAAAACTCGGCCTGCCTGGACTGGTACGCATCATCGATAATGTCGGCATGGATTTCGGCGGAAGAACTGGCACCCAAGGCCTCGGAAACATCGACGTCACCTTTGCGAATTTTTCCACCCGGCAGGCGGTGGTAATCGAGCCCGGTCTCGCCGATTGCAGCTACTCTTGGGTTGGCAGCCAACTCACGGAGTGCGCTGATCGTAGAAGTTAAATCGAGATCGTCGTCAAGATTTGTCGGATGGATGCCGACCACGGCGTAGACCTGGGAATACTTTTCGGCCAGTTCGACCGCCCGACGGGAACTTTCCAACCCGGTACCAATAGTAATGATTTGTTCTACTCCGGCGTCACCAGCACGAGCAATGACGTCATCGAGGTTTTCAGCAAATTCCGGGTAATCTAAGTGGGCATGGGTTTCTATCAGCATGCTGACAAGATGATGCAGCGCCTTAGTAAGAGCAAGTCTGGAGAATCCTCAGCCTGTTGCTGACGGTTAATTTTGGGAAAATAAAGACTGGGCCGAACCGGTAATTATCATTTGGCTGCTTGCAGAATTGTGCTGGCAGGCGATAATCTGGCCGGATGAAGACACTTACTTCTATTATTTTTTCTCTGGGCATGCTTGCGGCTTTCGATTTGGTCGGAGCCGAGACTTGGAGCGTTGGTTTTGGCTCATGTGCCGAGCAGCGGAAGGCGCAGCCGATCTGGCAACCGATCAACGCGAGTAAGCTCGATGCCTTTGTGATGCTGGGTGACAATATCTATGGCGACACTGAAGACATGGCGGTGATGCGGGAAAGATATGCTGAGCTGGCTGAGAAGCCAGGGTTTCGGCAGATCCGTGAGGACGTGCCGGTGCTGGCTACCTGGGACGATCACGATTACGGTGCCAACGATGCTGGTGCTGAGTTTCCCAAGAAAGCGGAGTCACGCGAGGTATTCCTCGACTTTTGGGGTAAAGGCCACCCGCAACAACAATATGGAAAAGAAGGGGTCTACTCGAGTTGGACTACCGGTGAGGAGGGGCGCAGGGTGCAAATTATCCTGTTGGATACCCGCTATTTTCGTAGCGCTTTAAAGCGTGGTGGCAAGAAGTATGCCCCGGTCACCGGTGAGGGAGTGACGATCTTGGGTGAGCGGCAATGGCAATGGCTGGAACAGCAGTTGAGCCAGTCGGCCGATCTGCGGATACTGGCATCCAGCATCCAGGTGATACCAGAGGAGCATCGCTTCGAAAAATGGGCAAATATGCCCGACGAGCGTCAACGGCTATTTGAGCTGATTGGGAAAACCAAAGCCAATGGCGTGGTAATTATCAGCGGCGACCGGCATCTGGGAGAGCTGTCGATGCTTGAAAATACTGCTGCGGGCTACCCGATATATGAAGTTACTTCGAGCAGCTTGAATAAGTCATTCGGCGGGCTTCCTGAGGAAGTGAACCGCCATCGGATTGCCAGTGCCAATTTTGGTAAAGAAAACTTCGGCGTGTTAAGCATCGACTGGAGCCAGGATGACCCACTGATCACATTGGAATTGCGCGATATTGAGGGCACAACGGTTCGTGAAGAAGAAGTAGCACTATCGCAGTTGCAGCAGTGATTTGAATATTAGCTGAATCAACTTGGCATCGAATCAGCGAATAGGATTTTCACCAGAGATAAATTTTTTTGCTGGCTATTGATTAACCAGCAGCCTGCTAACTTGAATTTTGTACGCAATATTCGCCAGTAGGGACGATCCGTACCGATTTCATTGGGACTGACGGGATTTGCCTCGACGAGCTATGGAACCAATCTGTCCTGACAAAATCAGGACAGATTTAATTATAAGATTTTGTCTGCTTTGGTCTTAACCCGAATCAATAACAAGCCATCTATCGTAGTGAGGCGCAGACCCCGATGTAGTCGGGACTGCGACC
>CAZHRP010000132.1:2193-6965 GCA_964535055.1 uncultured Chthoniobacteraceae bacterium | reverse complement strand
CAAGCACCTCACGCTGCGTCTCGCTACGAAGTTTGTGATTGATCCGGGCTAGCCACTACTGATGCTGCAGCCGCATAGATTAGCACTGCCAGCCACAGCAAAATTAGGCTTCGGATCCGGCTCGCACCCGTTAGTTAGCCGTTAATACTGGTACAGTCAAATCTGTCATGAGTATCTAACTTTGACTTATCTGGGATAATGTGAATGGCCAGTCTCTCAAGGTAAATAACAACTCATGACTGGGGCAGGAATAACGCGCGATTGCGTACGGCATAATTTAAGCCGGAGATGGCTGTGAGTGCGAGGGTGGTATATACCAGCAACACGCCGATCATACTGAGTGGCGAAGAGCTGGTAGATTGAGGAAAAAAAGCGAGCAGGCCAAGCAACCAGACAATTGTCAGTACCTGCAAAATCGTTTTCCATTTGCCGAGCCTCTCTGCCGCCAGCACGATCCCTTTGCTGGCAGCCAAAGTACGCAATCCGGTGACCAGAAATTCTCGCGCCAGGATTGTCACGACCACCCACGCCGGTATCAGGCCATGTGGGATTAAACAAATAAACCCGGCGGCCATTAGAACCTTATCTGCCAGTGGATCCATCAACTTGCCGAAGTCGGTAATCAAGTTGTACCGGCGAGCCAGGTAACCATCCAGAAAGTCAGTGAATGCTGCCGCCAAAAAAACAATAAATGCCACAACGTAAGTGCCGCGGATGTTAACCGATATGGCAGTGACGAAGACAGCAGCAGCTACCAGGCGGGCAACAGTTAACCGGTTGGGCCAGTTCATGTCACTTATCGACAAAGTGCTGGCTCGATCACAACAGTGAATCAGCTTATTCGCTTTTTGGTAATTTTTTCAGGAGGTCACCCATACCCGGCATTTCCATTTTGGAATAGTCGTCGGGGATTACAAATAGCGACTCATCGACTTCTTTTTCATCGATTGAGACGAGGGTCATTTCAGTACCGGTAGCATTAATTCGGATCGGGATACCGGGCAACTTGCGGGGATCTAGCTTAGCATTAGGACTCATTTTGACAAATTTGCTGTCTTGCAGCCTGGCCATTTGCTCAAGGATTTTTTCTTTATTAGGATAATCTTTGGCCAGCCAATAGTTCACGTCCACACCACCCTGGGTAACGATGTATTCCTCGGTCTCAAAGCCATTAATGGTTTCCTTGTTGCCGGTAGGTTTGATTTCCGGTTCGGTCTGCAGGTCAACATCTTTGCCCATGGCATCCAGCATTTGTTTCTGCATGGCACTGAGCTGCGTGTTGTTCATGGTCATGACCATTTTTTGCTGATGCATCAGGTTGATGACCTCATCGCTGTCGGTATCCATGATCGTGGAGACTTGATCGCCGACATCAATACGTGCTTTGTTGCCTTTAAAATGCATCGTCATTTCCATGTCCACATTCATTCCCTGTGCGGAAGTTTTGACATTTTGAACGATGACCAGGTCAGCCAGAAGAGCCGGGGCGCCGATGAGAACAGCAGTAATTGCCAGAAGTGGTAATTTCATGGTTGGCAGGTTAGCTGATGACGTTTCAATAGCAAGGTTTGATTGCTGCTTGACGCAGGTAAATGAGAGGGCATAGCAACAGGTACATCGATATGAAGCGATTAGTAATCACAGTTTTGTTGGGCTTTGCTGTCTGCGGAGGATATGCTCGGGAAGAATCTGAGTCGTCACCGACACGGGCGGCACGGATTCTTGGTACAGTTGATACCGCAACCCCACGCCAGACCATGGCCTCGTTCATGGGGGCCATGAATGCCTACAAGCAGAGTGTAGAAGAAAAAAACCTACAGGTGCAACAGCGGGCACTTGATGAAGCGATTCGCACACTAAACACTGGACCGAATGATTCTATTTTAACCGGTTTGCAGTCTGCCCGCGAAGCGGCCATTTTCCTGAAGGAAGTCATTGATCGTGTGGCTGTAGTTGATTACGAGGGCATTCCTGATGTACCTGCAGGTGGTGAAAAGGCGGTTGAGATTTGGCGGTTTGCTCACACCGAGATAACAATCGGGCTGGTCAAAGAAGGTGAGCGCAAAGGGCAATATCTATTTACCCCGCAAACAGTGGAGCGTGCCCCCTATTTTTACTCGGCAGTAAAAGACGAACCCTATCTTGAGGGATCCGACGGTGGTGCCGGCTATCAGGCTTCATGGCTGGAACAGCAATTGCCTGATTGGGCAGACGACAAAATTTTAGGTTACCATTACTGGCAATGGCTGGGGATTCTGCTGGCAATCTTTTTTGGTTTATTTGTTAGAATGCTGGTGCGGATTGGTGCCAGGGTCCTCAGCAGGTTGGCTGCCAAAACTCAGACCAGTTGGGACGATGACATAATTCTTAGCCTTGTTGGTCCGGCTGCTTTGTTTGCTAACACTCTGGTATGGATGGCATTACTACCGCTGTTGCGTTTTGAGGGTGTGGTCCAGACGATTTTGAGCAAGACCCTTGAGATCCTGCTGTTTGTGGCCATTACCTGGGGTTTTTACAAATTGGCAGCGATGGCCGGGCAACATTTAAGTAAGGTGGCCAAGCGCGGGGATAACCGTCTCGATGCGCAGCTGGCCGAGTTGGCATCACGTACTCTCAAAATCTTTGTTGTGGTACTCGGCGTCTTATTGGGAGCGCAGAATATTGGTATCAACGTGTTCTCGTTATTGGCCGGGCTGGGCATCGGTGGTCTGGCTGTGGCACTGGCAGCCAAAGACACGCTGGCTAACTTTTTTGGCAGTATTATGATAATGCTCGACCGGCCGTTCCGGATCGGGCACTGGATCAAGGTTGGCGATAGCGACGGCGAGGTCGAGCATATCGGCTTCCGTTCGACCAGGATCCGCACATTCTATAACTCGTTGATTTCGGTTCCAAACATGAACCTGGCAACAGAGACGGTGGATAATATGGGGATGCGGCACTACCGGCGGGTGAAGACGACGGTCGGCGTGACTTATGATACGCCGCCGGATAAGCTCGAAGCGTTCCTCGAAGGAATCAAGCAAATCATCCTTGCCAACCCGCATACCCGCAAAGACTACTTTCATGTCGTCTTCAACGACTTTGGGAACAGCAGCCTGGATATCCTGTTATACTTCTTCCTCAAGGTGCCGGACTGGTCGCGCGAACTGGTCGAGAGACAGAACGTGCTACTGGAAATTGTCCGCCTGGCCGATGAACTCGGTGTCTCGTTTGCGTTCCCGTCCACAAGTCTCTATGTGGAATCGACACCGGAGCATCCACTGAAACCACACCGGCGGCTGTCGCATCAGGAGTTGCAGGCCAAAGCCGAAGACTTTGGAAAAACCGGCGAGCAATCGCGACCGGCTGGCACCGGCATCTTCAAGCCTCCTTACACCGACCCAAAGAGTAAACATTTTCGCGGTTCGGAAGCAGCAGATGGATCTGACGGGGATTAGCTCCGAAGTTGTGGAGTCTTAGCAATTTTGTCAGTTATGATTTAGCCGCCGAATGGCGCTTTTGACGGATATTGCCGCGACTGGAATTCGGTATGCCCAATGCTTTGGTTATTCTGGCGACGACTGATGAGCGCTTGCACCTCTGGATTAAATGTCTGGATGCCGATCTCCAACTGTAGAGAATCCGGGGCAAACTTGCTGAGCCTGTCTTTTAATTGTTCAGGAAGGTTATCCGGTATGACTTCGAAATGCACGAACATCTGGTCCGGTTTACTCAGAAAAAAGTCAAGGATTCGGGCGCTGGTCTCGGCTTTTAAATTGAATGTACGGTCGACAAATTTGAATTGCCGGGCACCGCGAGAGTAAAGCTCTTCGAGGCAATCAAGCAACTGATCAAGATCGAATGGCCAGCTTGATTTATCCAGTGATGACAAACAAAACTCGCACTTGAACGGGCAGCCGCGTGACGCCTCGACGTAGATAATCCGATGGGTGACATCGTCGTCGTTGTATAAATGGTATGGCAGGTGGATATCGGTCAGCGGACTCTGGATACCCGGGATGATTTTTTCTGCAGGTTGAGTACCGTCAAAAATTTGTTGGCACAGCTCAGCAAAGCTGGTCTCGCCCCAGCCGGTGATGACATAATCTGCCTGCTTAACAACTGGCATCTCGTCGAACTCGTAACTGACCTCAGGTCCGCCGAGCACGATAGTAACCTCGGGCGCGATGGCATTAAGCAGTGTGACCACTTGGGTGGTCTGCTCCTGGTTCCAGATATAAACACCCAGACCGATAATGCGCGGATGAGCGGCCAGTAAGGACTCGACGATATCAAGCGGTCGGTTGTGGATCGTGAATTCATGGATCTCCGCCCGTGATTCCAACTCGCCTAAATTCGCCAGCAGGTAACGCAATCCAAAGGAACTGTGGATGTATTTGGCATTTAGGGTTGTCAGGAGGATATCCGGCATAAACTAACTATTCTCACTCTAAATCTCGGAGACCCAAGGGAAAATATTGCCTCGTCCAATGATCTGCGCCACTGAGTGATCTGTGATCTCAATCAAATCAATGAGATGATGGTGCCACTGCCACCGGTCGGCAGAGCTACGCTGCCATTGACTGGTGAGCCCAGCAGTTGGGACCCTAATGGCGAATTGGCGGTGAGGACAGTGACCTCGTTACCGTCGGCAGTCACAGTGATCCCACCGCCAACTGGCGCAAGAAAATACCAGTCAGTGAAGTTGTTGATCTCACATTGCACTAATGAGCCAACTTGGACCGATGATCCGTTAGCCGGCAAATCTGCCAGCATCGCCTGGAGGGTGT
>CAZHRP010000132.1:0-2183 GCA_964535055.1 uncultured Chthoniobacteraceae bacterium | reverse complement strand
GACTTGGTAAGGTCGTGCGCCTGCTCGGCTTGACCGGCGGCCAGGTACGAGGCCTCCAGCCCCTGGGTGTCCCATTTTGTTTCGGCCTTGGCCTCGGCATCGGTGGCGTAGCTGGCAGCTTCCCGCGACGCATTGATGGCACCGGCCAGTTGGCCTTCCAACTCAGCAATTATCGCGCTTATTACGTCAGTCTTGTTCATGAATGATTCTCACAGAGGCACTGAGAGCACAGAGAAAATATTAAGTATTTATACAGAGAATCCTAAGCCCGGGAAATTAACGCGTCCATGAAGCAGAGCTTAATTCTTCTTCAGATCCCAGTGCAGCTCGGCTCGTTTCATGAACCACGGGGTCATCGGACCATGCCAGTAAATCATCCGCGGTTGTCCGATTGCCTCGTATTCCGACTGGGCTGCTAGCCACTCGTCGGCTATTGTCTTGGCTTTTTGGAATTGCTCTTTCGAGTAAGAGCCACCAACACCGACCGCCAAAACCAATCGTTCAGGGAGCTTTTCCAGCTTAACTTCACCGCTGGATTCCAGTAAATCGTGGTCGACATCCGACCCAATATAGAAGACCATTGATGGCTCAGCTATCTCCGCTTCTACCGGGGTGGTCATGGCGATTTCGCGCTCCTGAATATAACGGAACAAGGGCATGAATAACTGGCCGTCGCGGTCAAAGTAATCGCCCGACTTACCGGACTTGCGGATCACGGTGGCTGCCGGGATGGTTTTCACTTCAATCTTGCCATCTTTGGTCGGCTCGAACGCCTGCTCGGCAGCATGTAACTTTACGAAAGGCAGGCTGCAGCTCAGGATAGTGAATACTGCCACTGTCGGCAGAACTGGTTTAGCAATCATTGCTCAAGATTCTTCACCTGACAGGAATTGCAAGGGTAATGGCTATCAAATCGATGCCAATCTGTTAGGAAATATTACAGTTGTCGATTTCGTATTCAGGCTTGCCTGGAAGACGCAAAAATGTTAATAGTGCTTGCTAGGTATCCTTATGAAACTCGCTTGTACCATCATCGTCCTGGCTGGCCTTGGCATGCTTTCTCTCCAGGCGGAAATTGAGATTACGGACACTCGTGGCAACACGGCAAAGGTGCACGTCTTTGAGGTGACTGATCAAGAAGCCAACCTGCTGGTCAACCAGCAGCGAAGGACCCTTGCTCTCGACGAATTGACCAAGGAGTCGCGCGAACGCCTCATAAAATTCGCCAGGGAACACGGAAAATTCAAGCTGTTTCCAAAATTGCGGATCGAGGTGAATGTCGCAACCCAGCGACGCCGGGTCGGTAGTTCATCTTACATGAAGACGCAGACCATGAAACCATCGGCAGTTATCACCGGAGCAAGCTCGATGGAGCCCATTCCCGAGGCCACAGCGACCATGGTGCTGATCACGCAAGAAACCGAAGCAAAATATGTGGCGCGCGCAGAGGATCTCGAAGTGCTCGCCAACGAAACGATCGATATCCCGGAAGCCCTGGATGGCCAGCGCAGGAAATTCGACTTTCAGGAAAATACCCAGTATTACGATTCGGATCGAGACCACACCAACATTGGCGGCAAGGTCTATAAATATTACATTTTCGGCCTCCGCGACAAAAAAACCGGCTCCCTAGTCGATTTCCAGACCAATGATCCCGAACTGAAAAAATACATAGAAAATAATCCTGGAGACAAAGAGAAATTCCTCAAAATGAAAGTAGGACAGAAATTCTCAGTAGCCCAATAGCAAGCCTGATAGGCAGATCGTTTTCCAACAGCAGCTAATGGACTTACTCAGAGGAAACAGCTTGCACGCATTCGCATGAGGATGTGTTTCCAAACCGTTCAGTTATTCGAGGGCAGATCAAGGTAGCCCATAATTTCAAGCTACAACATAACAGCTTTGAACATATCAAGTCGATCAGATTCAGGATGACTCAAAACAGGTTAGGAATGCTATTAAATTGCAAAAAGAAAAGGGTAAGAAAGTTTGCCTGACCCCATTTTCACTGGATGAGTACTTAAAAAAACGCGCCTCTCAGGACCAGCGTCGTTACGCGGCGGCCGTTTTTGTTCTCGTTCCCCAGGCCGACGACCCCCGACGAATCGCCGGGTATTACACCCTTTCCGCCTTTTCCGTTGAACTGCAGAGTGTTCCCGAGCGATTGGCACGGACTTTGCCCA
>CAZHRP010000131.1:6227-6967 GCA_964535055.1 uncultured Chthoniobacteraceae bacterium | reverse complement strand
GCTCACAGCGAAATCCTGCGCCCGCCTTGTATCCAAGCACCTCACGCTGCGTCTGGCTACGAAGTTTGTGATTGATCCGGGCTAGTGATTGCAGTCCAAGTAGCTGAACGATGGCGGAATTAGCAGATTTCCCACTTCCGCAAAAGTATTTGGCGAGCAATGAAATCAGACAAAATCGTAACAAAAATACACTTGCAAATCTCATATCCCGCTATCAATATGATGATTAAAGCGGGCATAGCTTAATGGTAAAGCTCCAGCCTTCCAAGCTGGCTATGCGGGTTCGATTCCCGTTGCCCGCTCCAGGGAATTTATATAACATAGCAAAGCAATATTATGAAAATCTTTAATTTACTGGCTGTTATCCTGGCCGTAGTACTACCTGCTAGCCATGTATTTGCGCAGCAGGCAGCCGCATCACGCTTGGCCGCTGAGGCATTGGCCAATGAGTTGAATATCCCGGTGCAAGCTGACAAAACAATCGACTTTAGTGATGTCGAATTGAATGACGCATTTTTCGTAGCGTTAAAAAATGCGGCGGCCAAGAACCCGCAGTTGGCAATTCCGCTCGCACAACTATTTGTCGGCGGCCTTGGGCTGGATTCTAATCCACCGGCATTTGCTCCGGGCGACCCGCAACTGATTAACTTCTTGTTGCGCGCATACGACGCCATTGTTGCAGGGGCTGGCTTGACTGGCAGTCAGGCCGGGGCAGTAGCGGACGCGCTTTTTAACGCATT
>CAZHRP010000131.1:0-6217 GCA_964535055.1 uncultured Chthoniobacteraceae bacterium | reverse complement strand
CGACGATTTACAGGTTCAGTTTGCCGACCAGCTGAACAACGAATCTCAAGCGGCGCCAGAATTACTCGACCCGAGTGCCCTTGAACAGATTGCATTATTTAACTTCTCGGCACCTCCCGGATCGGGCATATTATATGGCACTGTTAATGAAGCTGCTAATTTTGAAGAAGACGTTCAAGATCAGTTGGAGGATGATGATGACGACGACGATGATGACCCAAGGCCAACTCCAACACCGCCGGATGATGATGAAGTCACACCTGCGGCTAACCGCTAATAATTCAGTACCCTTAACCAAGACATAAACAAATGGTCATTCGAAACTCTATATTTGCCTTAACACTTGTAGCACTCATTAATCAGATTGGAGTTGCTGGAGAACTGAAAGGCCTGGGAGAAATTGACGCAGGGGTGGTTGAAGAGCTGCCCTTTAAGGCAAGTGTGAGCATAAGAGGAGGTTATGACAGTAACCCAACGACAAGTTCGGGCGATACATTGCGCTTTCCGGATGGAGAAGTTGTGCGTGATCCGGAAACTGGCGAAACATTTGTCGATGAGATTCAAGAAAGCTGGTTTACCACTGCTTCATTCAATTTTAGCAGAGATTTTAACTTCACCCGATCGCTGCTGGAACTGGCGTTCACAGCAGGGATTACTCAGTATTGGGATTTGACAGAAGATGAATGGGATCCGTTGTTGAGACTAGAGTTAAACTATGCATATCCTGTATCTCCGAGATTTCAGATTACGGCAAATGCATTCGTGACATATCAGTCGGAGCCAGATTTTCTGAATCGGAATAACGCGGTGCTCAATGGTCGTCGCAACGGAAATTATTTTTACTCTAACCTTAGGGTGAGCGGTAGTTACAGTTGGACGCCGAAGTTTTCGACAGTCACCTCAGTCAACTTCGTCGCTGTCAACTATGATGAAAGTACAGTTGGCAATGTTGAAGATCGCTATGAGGCCATTGTAGCGCAGGAATTTAAGTATCTTATACTGCCAAAAACTTCTTTAAACCTTCAATATCGTATTGGATTTAATATATTTGATAACGATAATGGCAGGAATGGTATTGACCAGACGATTGCTGCAGGCCTTACCCAAACGTTTTCGCCCAGGTTATCCGGCTCTTTTCGAGCAGGTGTTCAGTTTCGCAATCAGGATGACTTGAATACTACATCGCCATATGGTGAAGGTACTCTCAGTTATAATTATACAACTGGCTCACAAGTGAGTGCATTTGTCAGGTATGGCTTGGAAAATTCGTCTTTAGTCACTTCCTCGACTGAAAATGAAACTTTTCGTATCGGCTTAAGTGCCAATCATCGTTTCACTGGAAAGTTGCAGGGAAACGCCAGTGTTTACTACCAGTATAGTGATTTTTCGGGTGATTTTTCTGCACGCACAGAGGATACCTTCAATGTCGCTGCCGGATTGACTTATTTCCTGACATCCAACTTGTACCTGGCTGTTGATTACACATTCAGCATGCTAGATTCAGATGTGCTATTTGGCAGTTATGATCGTCACCGGGCATCAGTCGGCTTAGGAGCGGAATTTTGATTTCTGTGTTCTCCTGCCACCTCGAATAGGTTAGTTTTAGTGACGTTAGACAAATTCAGCTTCTGGCACACTTGATACGCTTGGCAAAAGGTGTAATTTAGAGGCAAGTAACAACAAATAATCCCATGCAATCTGATACCAACGAAGTTCGCCTACATTTCCTCGACTATTGGAGAGTCATAAGAGTACGTCTCGGGATTGTCATTCTGGCGTTTCTGTTAGTTGTTTTAACCACGGCAGTTACCACTTATTTCACGCCTAAACAATACCGTTCGACGGTCACTATCGAGGTGCGACCTGACGCGGCCAACATTAAGATTTTCGATGCAGGTCGGCTGGATTATTCGGGTGACCCGCGGTTTGTGCCGACCCAGTTTCAAATCCTTCAGCGGGATCAAGTGCTGCATGCTGTTATTGATGAGTTAGAGTTGCAGGAACGCTGGGCAGGTGGGCAAACACCTTTAACCAAACTTCAAGCATCTGGCAGGTTGAAGGGGATGATGTCCTTGCAAGATGTGACCAACACTAACTTGATAGAAATTTCGGTTTATAGTGCCTTTCCTGAAGAGGCGGCAGAAATCGCGAACACCGTAGCTGAAGTTTACTCTAAATTCAGGATTGGCGAACAGGATGAGAGAATCAGTAAAGCCTTAGCCGAACTCGATGATGAACTTGAAAAGCAAAGAGTGAAAGTCGAGGAATCAAGGAAAAAGATGCTGCAAATTGCAGCAGAAAAAGGAATAGTAGATCTGGCATCTGAAGCGGGAGATGATTTTACTTCGCCGCTGACTGGTCTTCTGCAGCGGCAAGAACAGGAAATTGACGGCCAAAGGCGCGGACATGCCGCCCTGAAAACCAAGTTAGCTGAAATAGAGAAGCTTGAAGGTGATGAACTCATGCGGGCGCTCACAACCCTGAATATTCCGGACAGTACTGTTCAGAAAATCTTACCGGAATACCAGAGTATAGAAGCGATGGAAGCGCAGATGCTCAATTCCGGGTTAGGTGTTAACCATCCATCAGTGAAGTCGTTACGGGCGCGGAAAGCCGTATTGGGCAAGCAATTAAATGATCAGGTGGACAGTATCAGGCAATCGCTTTCCATCAATCTCGAGATCGCAGAGGCAACGCTTAAGGAACTCGAACTTAAGCTGGAGGACAGGCGGGAAGAGCAAGCAGATGCGCGCAGTGTGAGCGGTGATTACCTACAGGCTAAGCGTGAATTTAACCAAGCCAAAGGTTTGTTGAAAAATGCGGAGCTTCGTTATCAAGCACAGATAATGGATATGGAAATGCCCATGGTGCCAGCTGTAATTAGGGAACGGGCAGAACCTATTCCAACACCTGCCAGGCCTAAAGTTACTGTCAACATGGCGTTAGGCGTGTTAGTCGGGCTTTTAGTGGGAGTCGCATTGGCATTTTTCATCGAGTATTTGGACACCAGTGTTAAAACTCTTGACGATGTGGAGTCATTTCTTGAGACTCCAGTATTGGCAGTTATCCCTCAGGGTGTTGGCATATTACATAGAGAACCTTCTGATACTCCGGACGCGGAAGCCTACCGAATATTACGCACTAATATAGAATTCAACCGGAGCAGTGCATCCGCCAACGCCATTACTATGGTGAGTGGCGGTCCCGGGGAGGGAAAATCAACGACTTTGGCGAATCTGGCTTTTACCTGTGCGCAGGGAGGTTACAATATTTTGATTGTCGACGCTGACTTGCGGCGACCGATCCAGCACAGCTTATTTGACATCGATAATTCTGTGGGTTTGACAAATTATCTTACAACTGACATCGAGTTGGATGAAGTTATCGTACCGACCGGCGTTGAAAATTTATTTTTGCTACCCAGCGGTGTTTTGCCGTCGGATGCGGTAGGCATCTTGAACTCGCAACGCATGTCGGACATGATTACTGACCTGAAAGAGCGGTTTGACATTATTTTATTCGATTCACCGCCGATCCTCGGGGTGAGCGACGCATCAGTGCTTTCCAGCGAAGTAGACTTAACGATTATCATCGTTCAGCACAGACGTTTTCCTCGCAACATGTTACAACGGGTCAAATCGGCAGTGGAGAATGTTGGTGGCACCCTGCTTGGCGTTGTACTAAATAACGTAGATACCAAGCATGACAGCGGTTACGAATATTACACCAGTTACTATAAGTATTACTACAGCGGTCCTTCGCGACGCACTGAAAAAGACGTCAAGCCGAAGAAGCGAGAAGAGGATCTTGCAATGACAGGTAAAGACGACTACTAGGTAGCAGCATATGCGATTCACAACGACTCTTTTATATTTATTCTTATTTGCAGTAGCTTTCTCTCCTACAGGCGCTTCTGCCCAATCGGGAGATGCAGCATTACGCATCGGAGACATACTACAATTAAGGATCAGTGGCGTGCCAGGAGACGACATTGGCCAGATCAGTGGCTCGTACACAGTCGACAACGAGGGCAATTTAAATTTGCCTTACATCGGCAAGATGAGAGCACTTGGAATGACAGCAAGTGCGCTTCAAAATGCGATTCAGGGTCGCTATGTGCAAGAAAAGATCTTCACTAATCCGACCATTTTAATCAACACAGCGGGGGGCAGTCGTTTTGTAAACATAGCTGGAGATGTGAGGTCGCCGCAGAGGGTAGCTTATACCCCTGATCTGACTTTACTAAAGGCGATAACTGCTGCCGGTGATTTTACTGAATATGCTAACCAGAAAAAAGTCAGACTGCTACGCGGTGGCGAGAGGTTAATAGTAGACATTAAAAAAATTCGTGACAACCCATCACTGGATATACCATTGAAGCCCGGTGATGATGTGTATGTCCCGCGCAGTATTTTTTAATCATCGGGCACGTAGTTAGTTTCTTGAAAGACCAGCCAGAATCACTGGGTCTCATAGCAGGCAATGGCAGTTATCCTGTAGAGCTTATTAATAACGCACGAAGGGCTGGGGTTAAAAAAATATTTACCGTAGCATTCATCGATGAGACTGATCAGGTTGTCGGACAGTTAAGTGATGATGTTGAGTGGTTAAGGGTGGGCCAGTTAGGTAAATTGCTGAAGTATTTTTCTGAGAAACCGGTTGATTCGGCAATAATGGCTGGCCAGATTTCACCCGGTAGCTTGTTTGACCTGCGGCCCGACTTACAAGCGCTAGTACTGCTGGGAACTTTGAAAGAAAGAAACGCAGAATCTATCTTTGGAGCGATCGCTGCCAAGCTTGACGACCGTGGGGTTAGACTCTTGCCGGCAACAAGTTTTATGTCGGACCAATTAGCTCAGCCCGGACCAATAGCAGGACCCAAACCGAGCCAGAAAGAATTGCAGGAAATTGAGTTTGGACTGTACATAGCCAAGCAAATCAGTGCGCTTGATATCGGGCAAACGGTCGTGGTTCGTGCTGGTACTGTGCTTGCGGTCGAGGGATTTGATGGTACCAATTCGACGATCAAGCGAGGTGGGAAATTAGGGCGTGGGCGTGCTATTGTGTGCAAGGTATCCAAGCCGGGTCAGGATTTGAGATTTGATGTACCTGTTGTTGGCAAGTTAACCCTAGAAACAGCAGCCGAAGCGGGAGTCCGATTTATTTGTGTAGAAGCTTATAAGACTCTTTTCTTGCAGCAGGACGAGTTGATGCTGCTTGCTCGTCAACACCGAATTGGCATATATGGAGCTTGTCATGAATGAGCCGCTAAAAGCAGGAGTAATTGGAGTTGGACATATTGGCAAAAACCATGCTCGGATCTATTCGGAAATTAACAACTGTGAACTTGCTGCAGTCTATGACATTAATTCGTCACTGGCAGAGTCAATAGCTAAAAAGTTTGGTGGTAAACACGTAAAAAGTATCGTTGAGCTAAGCCAGAAAGTGGATTTTGTCAGCCTGGCGACACCAACAGGCAGTCACTTTGAAATTGCCAGGGAATTAATAGCGGCTGGTAAACATGTGCTGGTCGAAAAGCCAATAACAGAGACGACCCAGCAAGCCCGTGAGCTGGCGGAGCTGGCATCTAAGCAGAATGTCATCCTGCAAGTTGGTCATGTGGAGCGATTCAATCCGGTATTAGATGAATTGGAAAGACTGTTGGGTAATCCAAGATTTATTGAGGCTCACCGCCTCTCTCCTTATCCGGCCCGTAGCACTGATATTGGTGTGGTGTTGGATTTAATGATTCACGATTTGGAAATAATTTTACATTTGGTACGTAGTGAAGTCACTGACCTGGATGTGGTTGGCATTCCGGTATTGAGTAATAGTGAAGATATTGCCAATGCGAGAATTCGCTTTGCCAGTGGCTGTGTAGCCAACGTGACTGCGAGCAGAATCAGTCCGGAAAAATTGCGCAAGATCAGGGTCTTTCAAGACAATGCGTACTTATCCCTCGATTATGGCAACCAGAGTGGGGAAATCTACCGGTTAACTGACGGTAAGATCACTAGAGACAAAGTAGCTATTGAAAAGAGTGAGCCGCTAAAGCGACAGCTCGAAGCTTTCGTAAATTGTGCACGAGTTGGTAGCAAGCCAGTTGTTAGTGGCTATGAGGCAACGGCTGCATTGGACTTGGCTCTGCAAATCACTGCCAAGATCGAAGAGCAGGGCAAGCTGGAGGCAACCGCTGCTCCAGCTTTGGATTCCAGTT
>CAZHRP010000130.1:4846-6994 GCA_964535055.1 uncultured Chthoniobacteraceae bacterium | reverse complement strand
GTCGGGTGCGCCAAACACAACCCGGCGCAGCCGCGCATGGACGATCGCCCCGGCGCACATCGGACATGGTTCTTTGGTCACATAGAGCGTGCAATCGTTCAACCTCCAGTCGCCGACAGCTTCTTCCGCCTGAGTGATGGCCAGCATTTCAGCATGCGCGGTCGCATCCTTTAGCAACTCGACCTGGTTGTAAGCACGCGCGATGATGCTGCCGTCTTTGACTACGACCGCACCGATCGGAACTTCTTCACGCTCATAGGCAGTAGCTGCCTGGCGCAAGGCTTCCCCCATAAAGTAATCATCGGACTCGAGGTCGATGATAGTGCCAGCCAAATTCATAATTCCCGCTCGAGTCTGAGAATATCATCGACAGTTTCACGGCGGCTGATCAGTTCGGTACTGCCGTCCTCTTCAAGCCAGATCTGTGGCGCACGACCCAATGAATTGTAATTCGAACTCATGCTGTAGCCGTAGGCTCCGGCATCGTGGATGAACAGCAGGTCGCCACGCTCTAATTTGGGCAACTTCCTGGGTCGCAGTTGAGCGTCCGCATCCTGGGTAAAGACATCACCGGATTCACAGAGCGGCCCAGCCACCACATAATCCTCGCTCGCGGTACGATCCGTGCCAACGACACTGATGCTATGGTAAGACCCATACATGGCAGGTCTGACCAGATCAGTAAAACCGGCATCGACCATGGCAAACCTGGCCCCTTCACTTTTCTCGTTACTGCGGGTCGATTTAATATCGTGGACTCTGGTGACCAGCATAGCAGCGGGAGCGGTGAAGTAGCGACCCGGTTCGATCTCCAGCCGTAGTTCACGCCCCGCCAGCTTGCTGAGTTCCGATCTGGCGCCGGCGAATAATTGGCACAGTTGAGCCTCATCGATCGGTGGTTCCTGCCCGCTGTAGTCGTGCGGGATGCCACCGCCCAGGCTGACTGCTTCCAAGTCTGGAAACTCAGCAACCAGTCGCGCAAAGTCACCGGTCAATTGGTTCAGGTTAGCGAGCAACTCCTCGAACCTTGGACCGCTGCCGATGTGAGCATGCAGCATCACCGGCTGCATACCCGATGCCACAGCCTTGCGGCCCAGCGCCGCCACCTCGTCCAGCCAAACACCATGCTTAGAACTCGGCCCTCCGGTATCACAGGCATTCACATGGCCGTGGCCAAAGCCCGGATTCACCCTGATCGCCAGTGGGCCCGTATAGCCGGCCTGGGCCAGATCATCCAGCATGCCCGGTGACCCCAAGTTCGGCAAAATATTATGCTCGAGCAAGACCGCCAGCGAGTTATCTCTCAATACATCGCAGGTCAGAAAAATCTCGGGCGGGGTAAAACCGCCGGTATATCCCGCCTGCAAGCCACGCAGTACTTCATTGCCCGATACCGTATCCAGCCAAATTCCATGTGCTCGCATTTCCTGCAATACCCTGGTGGCCGAACAGCTCTTCATGGCAAAACGGGCTTGTACCCCGGCCGGCTCAGACATCGCCAGCACGCTGCGGATCCGGGAACGCAACTTACCCGCGTCAATCACCCAAAACGGTGTTCCAAACTCACCTGCAATACTTTCTAACTGCTTATCTCGTTCACTCATTGACCTGACTTCCTGTCTATAACTATCCATACGTCCTCCGAGCTTGCCCAGCCCGGAGTTATTTCCATGCTAGTCAAGAGAGTTTCAGTATTGCCATTCAAAATAGAAGTCATAAAGTGTGCGCTATTTATGATTAACGCCAGCGGAGATATGAAAAAAGTACCAGTCCATTTATGCACCCTGTTATTGCCGGTTCTCATAGTTGTGATCACTGCTTGCGGCGGTCCGCTGGCCGCTGCTGCTGAAAGTTTCATTATTGTCGACAACCAGACCGGTCGCATCCTGGCAGGCAAGAATACGGAAGATAAGCGGCAGGTGGCCAGCTTGACCAAGGTAGCTACCGCCATGGTGGTCATCGACTGGGCGGAAACCGGCGGCCAGAATCTCTCGCAACTGGCAGTAGTACCACCCTCTGCACTGCGGCAGGGTAGCCGCAACCCATTGAACCTGAGACCGGGCGAATCAATGAGTCTTCGTGATCTGATTTATGCCGCACTGCTGCAGTCCGATAATGTCGCAGCCTACACCCTGGCCTACCACACCG
>CAZHRP010000130.1:4332-4836 GCA_964535055.1 uncultured Chthoniobacteraceae bacterium | reverse complement strand
CATGACCTCGGTCCGGTCGGCGTCTTCGTTGCCCAAATGAATGCCCTGGCACGCACGCTCAACATGAAGCGAACACTGTACCTCAACCCGCACGGACTTGACAGCGACCAAACCCTGCCACATTCGACCGCCGCTGATCAGGCTCGCATGGCGCGCTATGCCATGCAGGACTCCGGCTTTCGTTTTTTTGTTTCCCAGAAGCAGCGCAAAGTAACTATCCGCAGTGGCCAGCAAACAAGGCAGTTTCTCCTCCGCAATACGAATTCTTTGCTCGGCACCGGCAACATCGATGGTATCAAAACCGGTCGTACCAGGCGTGCGGGTGACTGCCTGATGCTCTCGGCCGGTAAATCACCACTGACACGCAAAGACGGCGAACGCACCCTGATCACGCCGCGCCGAATCAGTGTCGTTTTACTGGGCTCCCGTGACCGCTTTGGTGAAGGTGCCGGGCTGCTACAGCGTGGCTGGCAGTTGTTCGACCAAGCGCTCCAGTCCGGGGCA
>CAZHRP010000130.1:0-4322 GCA_964535055.1 uncultured Chthoniobacteraceae bacterium | reverse complement strand
GGGCACCATTAGATCCCAAGCAAACTCTTTGATTCCCCCTCGAACAACTCAACCCTAACAATGAATAACACTATGAACATCAAACGCATTGGTATATTAACGAGTGGTGGGGATTGCCCCGGTTTAAACGCGGTTATCCGGGCTGTGGTTCGGGCATCCGAACGCGAGGGCTGGGAAGTGGTTGGCTTCCATAACGGTTTTGAAGGTTTGCTCGACCCGGTCAGTTACGAGGTCCTCAACAAAGTGCGTACCTCCGGCATCATGCACCAGGGCGGCACCATTCTCGGCACCACTAACAAAGGCCGCTTCGTCGCTAAAGTCCGCGGTGGCGAACGCGCAACCCTCGACCCAAATGTGGTCGACGAGGCCAGCCGGACCATGAAAGAACATGGTGTCGACGCCCTGGTCACGGTCGGTGGCGATGGTTCACTCAGTACATCACTGCAGCTTTTTCATGCCGGCTTCCCGGTTATTGGTGTTCCTAAAACCATCGATAACGACCTTGAGGCCACCGCCATGACCTTTGGTTTCGACTCGGCCGTCGCTTGTGTCGCCGACTCACTGGATCGACTGCATACCACCGCCAACAGCCATCAGCGAATTATGGTCCTCGAAGTGATGGGCCGCCACGCTGGCTGGATTGCTCTCTATGGTGGTCTCGCCGGTGGCGGAGATGTCATCCTGATCCCGGAGATCCCGTTCCATTTTGATAAAATTTGCAGCTTTATCCAGCAACGAATCGCCGAAGGTTGCCGCAGCACCATGGTGGTGGTGGCGGAAGGGGCTGCCCCGGCCGAGGGGAAATCAATGATGCAGGAAACCCAATCAGGTGAGTACCGGCTTGGCGGTATCGGCGATTTGGTAGGACGCGAAATCAGCAAGCATGTCGACCGGGAAGTGCGTACCTGTGTACTCGGGCATCTGCAACGTGGCGGTGCTGCGACCCCACTCGACCGCATCCTTGGTACCCGCTTCGGCGTTCATGCTGTTAAGATGATTAAAGAAAGAAGATTCGGCCACATGGTCAGCTATCAGAACTATCAGGTCATGGATGTGCCGATCGCCGAAGCTGTCCACAAATTACGCCAGGTCGATCCGGATGGCCAGTTTGTAGAAATGGCTCGCGCTGTTGGCATGACTTTTGGAGACTGATATTCATGCCAGTTGATGAGATACTACAGATACTAAAAAAAGACAGTCGGATCCCGGTAGCAGATATCGCCCGTCAGGTTGGGCTCACCGAACACGAAGTTTCCGGCCACATTGCCAAACTGGAAGCTGACGGTATCATCATTGCCTACCAGGCGGTGATCGACAGCCAGAAGCGCGACGCCGGCCAGGTCACCGCGGTCATTGAAGTCAAGATAACCCCCGAGCGTGACGGCGGCTTCGACCGGGTTGCCAGCCGAATCGCCCGCTTCGACCAGGTCCTCAGTTGTTACCTGATGAGTGGCGGCTACGATTTGCTGGTGGTAGTCGAAGGCAACAGTCTGCAGGATGTCTCCTCGTTCATCGCCGAACGTCTCAGTACCATCGAGGGAGTGATTGCCACCGCCACCCATTTCCGCCTCAAAACATACAAGGAAAATGGCACTCTACTGGAGACCGAACCGGAATCATCCCGGTTGGCCGTCACCCCCTAATCGATGAGTGGTATCGAGCAGAAAATCTCTCACCTGGTTCGTGACATCCCCAAGTCTGGTATCCGTGACTTCTTCGAGATCGTGCAGTCGATGGACGATGTCATCTCGCTTGGCATCGGTGAACCGGACTTTGACACCCCCTGGCACATCCGCGAGGCTGCGATCTATTCACTGGAAAAATCGCGCACTGGATACACCTCGAACCTGGGCGCGCCACGTCTGCGACGCACGATTGCCGACTATGTGAGTCGCCGCCAACAGCTGGACTACGACCCTGCCAGCGAGATCCTGATTTCTGTCGGTGTCTCGGAAGCGATCGACCTTGCCCTGCGTGCCCTGCTCAATCCGGGTGACGAGGTGATCTACCACGAGCCATGCTACGTTTCCTATAACCCGAGTATTGCCATGGCCGGGGGCCGACCGGTAGCCGTCGCCACCCATGCCAGCAATTCATTCGCCCTCGATCCGGACGAGCTGGAAAAGTGCATTACCCAAAAATCCAAAGTCCTGATCTTAAATTTTCCCACAAATCCCACCGGGGCGACCCTTGACCGGGACGCTCTAGCCAGGATTGCCACCATCTGCTGTCGCCATGATCTGATCGTGCTGGCCGATGATATCTACTCGGAACTTGTTTACGACGGCTTCGAGCATATCTCGATTGCTTCCCAACCCGGCATGCGTGAGCGCACCGTCTATATGAATGGTGTCTCCAAGGCTTACGCCATGACCGGATTTCGCATCGGCTACGCTTGCGCTCCTGCGCCGCTGATTGACGCCATGATGAAAGTCCACCAGTACGCAATCCTGTGCGCACCGATCACCAGCCAGGAAGCTGCCACCGAGGCACTCGCTCACGGCGACTCGTCGATCGAAGTAATGCGGCGGGAATACCAGTTGCGGCGTAATTATATCACTGCAGCATTTAATGAGATCGGCCTGCCCTGCCATCTGCCCAAAGGCTCGTTTTATGTCTTCCCGGATATCCGCTCAACCGGCTTGAGTAGCAATGATTTTGCCATGCAGTTGCTCACTGCCAAAAATGTCGCCGCTGTTCCAGGGTCTGCATTCGGCCCATCGGGTGAAGGCTTCTTGCGCTGTAGCTACGCTACTTCCCTCGATAAAATTAAACTGGCAATGACCGCCATCAGTGAGTTTACCGCTGGCCTCAACCTCGGCCACCAGACACGACTAGCCGGATAGCCCAAGTTCCGCAGTTATTCAGGTCGTTTTACTGGTAATCAACGACTTA
This sequence comes from uncultured Chthoniobacteraceae bacterium, assembly GCA_964535055.1. Classification (GTDB taxonomy): domain Bacteria; phylum Verrucomicrobiota; class Verrucomicrobiia; order Chthoniobacterales; family CAKUMP01; genus CAYUDZ01. The sequence continues at coordinate 1,427 of CAZHRP010000130.1, read as the reverse complement.
CGTCAGATTTTAGTCGTTTTTCTCCACTACATTTTGGACAACTTTAGAACCTTTTGGCAGGTTAAGACCGAGGTGGGTAAGCAAAACGGCGACGTCCTGATCGGGTTTGGCGACGGTTCGCAGGCGCAGCTCGAGGGTGGACTGATCTCGTTTGACGGGCACGACGACGTCCATGGAACGGATGGTCGAGACGGCCTCCAGGAGCTTTGCAGCCCGGGAGCCGAGGCCTTTGGCGTTCATCCATGACTCCAGCGAGCGCCACGAGGCCAGGCTCAGGAAGCAGACCAGCAGATGGGCTTCGACGCGTTCGGTCTTCTGGTGGTAAATCGGGCGTAGACCGATATCAGATTTGGCCGTGCGAAAGGCCGCCTCGGCCTGGGTGAGCTGGATATACCAGCGCCACAGCTTGGCCGGATCGTCCTCGGTGCAATTGGTGCGCAGCAGGTAGGCTCCCTTGGCAAGCATGGGATGGCCCAGCTGCCCGGGCAAGGGACAGGACAAACGCAGGCCGCAGGCTCTGTTCTGGTCATCGTAAAGGAGCTTGGCATCGATCCATTTGGCGGCGGCGGGATAGCGGTCCTGCCAGCGCCCGATACGGCGTTCGCTTGCTCCCGTATCGGTTCGCGGCCGCAGACGCAGCGAGCGATCGACCTTGAGCAGCTCCCGGCTCAAGCGCTCCATCTGCGCTTCGAGCATGGCCTTCTCCTTGGGCGTGCCGACGATGTAGTGGGCCTTGCGCCGGCGCAGGAAGGCGATGTTCTGCTCGCTGACCATCCCCCGGTCCATCACCCAGATCCGCTCGGCATGGCCGAAGCGATCCTCCATCTTCGTGACGATCTCTTCGACGGTGGTCACGTCGGCGCGGTTGCCCGCAAACACCTCGTAGTTTAGCGGCAGGCCCTCCGGCGTGCAGACCAGTCCAATGCACACCTGCTTACAGTCCCCGCGCGGTGCGCACTGTCTCGCACAAGCCCCAATACTCGTAGAACTCACCATTAAAACGCTTGCGGTTTTTGCGCAAAAACATAACCGCATTATCCGGCTACTGCTCACACAACACAATAGGCTCTTTTCCACTACATGCGCCCAGTTGCCTTGCCTACTCTAAAAAAATCCACTGCTAGCTCTACGCCTACTCTAAAACTTTTTTTGCCAATTGCTCAAACTGCGGAACTCGGGTTAAGCGTCCCGGCATCCGGAGACTCATCACCCAGCACCAGTGAAAACAGAGTCGACTTCCCCGCCCCGTTCTTGCCATCCAAACCTGCCTCGAGGAAAATGTTGACGTCGGGTATTTCTCAGCTGCCGGTCGCTACCTCGGAGCACTCCAGGGTTTGCCTGCCTCAGGGGTCGATGCTCGACTCAACCAGTACCGAATGGCGCTAAGATAAGGTGGATTTGGGACGTTTTGGAGGCTGGGTAGAACC
>CAZHRP010000129.1:0-7012 GCA_964535055.1 uncultured Chthoniobacteraceae bacterium | reverse complement strand
AGGCCGGAGGTTTTGCCATTGTCCCGGAAGCCACCTTCCGGCGGACCATTACCATAGGCGACATTGCCGCGCCCGCCAAAGCGATAGAACTGGGTCAGCGCTTCATCGAACATGTAATCATCAACATCGACACCGCAGAGCCGTGCCAGCAGCAGGAACGTCATACAGTGCATGCCGGAGGCGTGGACATGTCCGGTGCCGGTCGAGTAGGTGAATGAAGCCGGTGCACCGCGACCACTCCAGCCGCCATTGTACATATGCACCCTGAGTTCTTCGGACATCTTCTTGATTACCGGCAACACCGACTGGTCGCCGGTACGCAGGTAATACTCGCACAGACCGATACCCTTGTAGCCTTTTTCCCAGTTCATATTACCGATGGTTTCGATGCCGCGCATCCAATTCTTGACGACCTGCAGGTCCTTGTCCTCACCGGTGGAAAGCATGAATAAAACCGACCCCCAGGATGGCTCCTTTTCCTTGGCGATGAGATCGGCCAGGTTGCGGACAATCTTATCCGACTTCGCACAATCGACTGGCCAGGTCGGGCTGTAGGCACCCATTACCGGAATCTGCACCAGCACGTCGCCCTCACCCTTGATCTTTAGATTGATTTTTCCATCGGTTGCCTCCGCCTCGGTAATAATATCGCCGAGGATTTCGCGTGGGTCGGTATCCTTGAGGACGACCCCGTTGATGCTTTCAATGATCTGTCCTTTCTCCAGCTTACCGGTCTTGTCAGCCGGCGAACCTTCCTCGATATTCCAGATCTCCATCGTCATGCCGGGACGCTTAAGGTCGATCCCGATTCCGACCGGACCAAAGTAACGAATCCGCCAGGATTTCTGCCGCTCGTTCGGGAAGGGGTTAAAAATCGGGCTATAGCCCTCTTTGTAATAAGAGCCTTCAGCATTAGCCTGCGAAGGATACCCTTTAAAAGCTATCAGGGCGGCAGCAAACGCAACCGGTAATAATAGAGGACTGGACTTAAACATAATTTTTGCGGATTTGGTTTAGGATTACCGACCAAGTAGTAGATAAATTCAATAACAGGCCACTCAGTTAGATGTTAAGATTAAGTATTTCTTATAATTGGGCAAGTTTTTTAATAAAATCTACATGTTTAGCTAAGGACAGGTACAGATGCTGATGATCATGTGCTCATCAAACTAAATTTCCAGTCATCCAAGCACTGCCGGATCATCGTGCTACTGCTGCTCGACCAGATAGAAGACTTCGGGGGATCCTGAGAGAGCAGCGGGGATTGTGAAGGAATGGCTGGTGGTAGCACCCTGCGAATCGATGTTGTTAGCAACTTCATGGGGGAAGCTCTGCAGATCCCCTGAGCCAATGATACGATAGGTTTTGCCTGGCTCCGAGGACCAGCTCAGTGACGATGTCGCCTGGCCTGGTTGCAAGTTGGACTGCTTGATTTTGAGTTGATTCTGGAACAGGCCGACGACTTCAGTGTCATAATTGGTGTAGGAAGTATAGGTGCCACGAAACCAGACCACGCTACGCTCGTAGCCATGGTTTGCCGGCACGATCGGTCGCAGGTTATCAGCTCCCGAGCCACTGGTGATCTGCTGCCACGAGAACGTCAGGCCGCCATCACTAGTGGTCCCCTGCCAAATCTCGTAGCGCTCATTGGTGGCTAAGGGGACGTTGCTGAGATCAGAAAGTTCGAAGGGATCAGCGGCATTGGTCGAGATGTAGATGATATTCGGATTATCCGGATCAATAGCGACACCGCCGCCATAGTCATCCTCCGAGCTGTAAAAGCCGCGCCCACCGTGGGCAATAAAGCGTTTCTGTACCCCGGGTAATTCACGTTGCGTGCGCTCGATCAACTCGCGGTAGCCAGTTTCGTAGTCCGCAACAGTCGCGCTGTAGGATGCCTTGTCGCCGAGCTGATGCCACAGGTCATTGACTCCGATCAGGATACTGACGACGTCCGGCTTCAGTTCAATCGTGTCCTGCTGCCAGCGCTTAGCCAAATCAAGGATCTTATTACCGCTGATCCCGCGATTGTAAATTTTCAAGTTGAGGTCGGAATATTTGGCCAGCAGGCTGCCGGCCAGCATCCCGACGTAACCTCGGCCATACGACTTTTCGTAGTTAGGTTCTGTGATATCCTTCTTGCGCCCGGCATCGGTGATCGAGTCGCCCTGAAAAACGATCACAGAGTTCTGCTTGAGCTGGATCTTCGGCGGATTCGTGGGCGCAGCCAATGTAGTGCTGCCGAATGCGCCAATCGCCCCCAGCGCCCCAAGTCCTTTCAGCGCCGTACGGCGACACACAGATGAGCTGGAGGGAATATTCTGTTCGTTCATGGTTTTCAGGTCGGGAATATGATCAATTCCCGAGCTATCTAATCGTCATTCAGTATCAATGTTTTTCAAGTGATTAGAATGCAGAAATGATTTCTCTGCCAGTACAATCGAGAACAGGTTTTGAGGTCTTTGAGAAGACTTGGGCAAATAGATGAACTCTAAGCTAAAAAGTTGTCGATTACCGTCGCCCTTACAGGGCTGGATTTTAAAAAACATAAATACCCGGGGCGTTGCCCCGGGCTGGAATAGGCACAGCCCGTTGGGCTTTGCGGTTTGAAAGTCGGTTCACAAAACTCGTATCATGTCCAGTCGTGAGGAGCTTTATCATGGGATAATTTGATAACCACAAAAAAACGCAAAAGCGCGCATGAACCTTGTGCATTTTTGTGCTTCTTGGTGGCCAACAACAAAGCGAACAGAAACGAATAGAACGTTCAACTTAAACTTCAACTTTGATTGCTGAATGTTCGATCGGCCCTGACCCCTTCGACTTCGCACAGGATTATCCTGGGCCAACTCAATCAGCAACCCTCCCGCAGGCAAAACGCTAACAAAAAAAAGCCCCGCAGGCGTGGGGCTTTTTTTGAAATGAGTAAAAACGCAACTTACCAGGATCTGCGGCGCAGCAGGAGCATGGTGCCTGCGATGCCCAGCAGAATTGCTGAAGATGGTTTGGGAATTAACGTCGCATTAATTTGAATGCCATCAATGTCTACCGCACCTGAAGTCGACCAATCAAATCGGACCGTATCACCGTTGGAGAGTCCTTCGAAGGCAGAACTAAAATTGATGTTAGGAAGCACGCCGTCTGCCATATTTGGAGCTGCATTGCGATTAGGAGCGCCTCCAGGTGATGAGTAGAGAGAAATTGGGGTGTTCCCATTTATACTGGCGGCTAGCGACATCGTTCTGACAGCACCGCTAGTTGTCGCTGCCCGGTAAGCCCAGCTGATGGAATCCAGATCCCATTCCTCACCGGCTCCAAAAGTTAAGGTGAAGAAAGTAGGGGTGGTGTCAGACTGGAGTCGGCCAGTGGTGGTGCCATCAAATGCATTTCCGGTTTGGGCTCCAGTATCGGTATTGTTGATGCCTGCTGGGTTACCGCCGGTCCCTTGGGTCCATGTAGAAACGGTAATTTGATCAGTAAGATCCAAGTCGTTTGGTTGGATGTCACCCTCGAAATCGACACCAATAACTTGCGCATTTGCCGTGCCAGCAAAAGCAAGCGTCACGACTCCTAAAGTTGTTAATAGTATTTTTTCATGAGATAACTCCTTATGTAATTTTGATTGAGAAATTACTAAATCTTGTAAACAATTTCGGATTTTTATTCAAGACTTTTTGAATTTGACACCATGTACATTCGAGAACAGGTTGTGAACGATGTTGGAGCGATCATCAGTGGCGGATCAGGCGGCAGCGTATTTGCGGGATAAGTTATTGCGTGAAAGTTGGTCGGGGTTGATGCCCGGGCGTGATAAGTTAGCTAAAGAATTGAGGGTGCATGGCAGCACGGTTGAGCGGGCATTAGCACAGCTCGAGAGGGAAGGGTTACTGGAAGGTCAGGGGCCCGGCAAGCGACGGCGAATCACCCTGGCCAAAAAGAAATCGGCACCGGGCACCACTGTGGCCTTAGTGCTCTATGAGCGCGCGGACGCCTCTAATAATTATATCCTCGATTTGCAGAACCGCCTGTACGCGGCCGGGCACACGCTAACCTTTGCTGCCAAATCGATGCGAGACCTCAAGTTTGATCCCGAACGGATTGAGGCAATGGTGAAAGAGACACGGGCGGATGCCTTCATCATCCTGGCCGGACCACGGGCGGTACTCGAAAGATTATCTAATCATTCTGCTCCGGTTTTTGCCCTGTTTGGCAGGATGCAGGATTTACCCATTGCGGGAACCGGGCCGGATAAGATGCCCGCGTTGCGAGAAACCATTGAGCGACTCTATAAAAACAAACACCGGAGAATCGTCATGCTAACCCGTGGCGAGACAGACAAGTCCAAGCACAAGGTAATCGAGCGGGTCTTTGTGGAGGAATTGATGAAATGGAATATTCCGCACGGGAACTATAACCTTCCAGAATGGGAGAATTCACCTGCCGGGCTCAACCAATGCCTGACATCGCTTTTCCAGCTGACTCCGCCTTCGGCCATCCTGGTAGATGATTGGATGCTAATGTTTGGGGTGCAAAGTTTCCTGGCCAGGACACAGGGCCGGGCCACTCGTACAGCGGTCTGCATTTGCACCGACCACCACCCGTGCTTTAACTGGTGTCAGCCGGGAGTTCCCCATTTCTACTGGGATCCTCAGGCAGTGGTGCAGCGCGTCTACCGCTGGGTCAACAACATTGCCCGGGGGAGGGATGACCGAAAGCAGAGCCGCATCAGAGCGGAACTCGTTAATAGCCATGCCCTGACGGTGGCGGAGGGAGTGAGCCCTTCGACAAGCTCAGGGCAGGCCGGTGAGCAAGAGCGGACGGCCTATAACTGCAGCCATTTGCCAGCAGTCCAGTCCCCTGTTGCAAGCAACTAAAAAGTTGACTTTCAAAATTGCGCGGTTGATAGCTTTCTCAGAAGAAGGTCAGGATCCTGCGTCACAGCACAACCTGGATCATATCAAAAATTGCCTGTCCGATCTGAATTGTAAGAGTATATGAATAGAAAACCCACAGTTGATGTGCATCAGCCCCGGCGGGTGTGGAGGTTAGTCTATAAATTTATTATTATCAGTATCGCGGTGCATGTCATCGGGCTGCTGATTTTTGGCGGCTTTGTCATTTTTTCGCGGATGCAGCCACAGCCGGTGACCTTTGAAGAACCGGTCAAGTTGACCAAAGTTGAGCCCAAAAAGCGCGAATACAAGATGCGGGTCAAGGAACAGCAGCAGCGATCCAGCAGGCCGAAACTGCAGCCACGCCTGCAAAGCCTGGCACCATCACCGCTGGCATTACCGGTCATTGACACCAAAATCACACCGGTCCGATCCGAGCTGGCCAGCCTGCCCGGTCTCTCGGATGGGCTTGGTGATATCGGCTTTGGAGCCGGCTCGACCGGCTCGATCTTTGGTGTCGAAATCGTCGCATCGCGGCTCGGAGTCGTCCTCGATGTATCCGGTTCAGCGTAATGCGGAGGCGATTTACTGGTTTGCTGATTTTGCGGACAGGCTTGACGAAGACACAATTAAGTCATTAACCAGAAGCCTTAAACGAAACCGTACCAAAGTTATCACCCATAATTTTCTGGGCACCAAAGTGCACTCACTGGCAAAGGAAATGTCAGAGTCCACCGGCGGCCAGGCCATCGAGCTTATACCGGGCAGTTAGCTACGACCGCTGCACGACCATCGCAACGCGTAGTGTGCCTGCGGCAAGGGCAGGCGAAGCTGGTTGACTAAGATCGCCACTCACATATAATGAAATGATGCTGCGATTTCTCCTGTTCTGTACCCTCAGCGTTAGCATCGCTGCTGCTGCAGGCACCGCCCAACTGGTTCTGGTCATGCGCCAGGGTCAACAGGATTCTGATGGTCTAAAGTTGATCCCGGTGTCACTCACCGGATTGCTAGCTGAGGGCAGAAGTTATGCTATTTAATGCTTCGGATCACCAGCTCAGTGGCGACTTGTCCGGGATGGATTTGCAACTCCCGCCCGGCAAGCCCAGCATCGTGAATCCTCCGCCATCTGATTCCAAGGGCGCTCGCGATTACTGCTACGCCAAATTTTCCTATCTCAAAGATGGCGATATCGAGCAGCCGTTCTATAATTCTACTTGGCGGCTCAGCGATGGTGCCCGCAGTTTCGTATTTTTTTACCGGGAACCAGACCACAACCAACTCCGGGTTCATACCATCAGGGATTATTTACCTCAAAATTCCAATTAAATCATACTATGCACAACCAGCCAGATAACTCGGCCCAAAGTATCAACCGCTCACTCAGCCGCCGCAAGATGATTCAATCGGCTGCTGCTCTGGGTGCCGCTGGGGCACTGGGGTTGGGAGCATCAACCGCTATGGCCAAGCCGACACTCGGCAGATTAAAAAAGAAATCGGTCATCCTGTTTCAGGGCGATTCGATCACCGATGCCGGACGCAAAAGAGAAATTACGGAGCCCAATCGTGCCGAGGCTCTCGGCCGGGGGTACCCGGCACTGGTCGCCGGCGAACTGCTCGCCGATTACCCCGACCACGATTTGCAAATTTATAACCGCGGCATCAGCGGCAACAAAATCCCCGACCTCGCAGCACGTTGGGAACGGGATGCCATAGATCTCAAACCGGACATCCTGAGCATCAAAATCGGGGTCAACGATTACTGGCACACAATCGCATTCGGCAACAAATACAAAGGTACAGTCGATGATTACGAGACCGGCTACCGCGAACTAATCGAGCGCACACTTAACGAAAATCGTGGCGTCCAAATCGTTATCTGTGATCCATTTACCCTGCGCGACTGGAAAGAATATAAAGGCTATCAGAGGCGGGCCAAAAAAATTGCCGATGAATTCCGACTCACCTGGGTCGATTTTCAGGGGGCCTTTGATCAGGCATTGGACGCAGCCGATAGCAAATTTTGGGCCGGTGATGGCGTCCACCCCAGCACCCCCGGCCACGCCCTGATGGCCCAGACCTGGCGCGCTGCGGTGGGGATCTGACCACTTACTCCTGCG
>CAZHRP010000128.1:0-7024 GCA_964535055.1 uncultured Chthoniobacteraceae bacterium | reverse complement strand
TCGACATTGCATAGCGCGGTGGTCGAGCTGGTGGCAATGCCGGGCGCCAAAATCCAGTATGTTACGGTACAGAATTGGAGTTCCAATGTGTTCAATCTGGTGACCAAGCGCGGATTGGCGCACGAGGAAGCCGAGATCAAATGGATTGATTGTAACATCGGTAGCCGCCTGACCATGAAATATCCCGGAGTCATCATGAAAGGGCGCAAAGCTCGCGGTGAGGTGATTAGTGTTGCTCTAGCAGGCGATGGCCAGCACCAGGACACTGGTGCAAAAATGGTGCACGCCGCCGATGAAACAACCAGCAATGTAGTCTCGAAAAGCATCAGCATTGGTGAGGGAAGGGCTAGTTACCGTGGTCTGGTGCACGTGCCCAAAAACCTTAAAGGCTGCAAAAACAATACCGAGTGTGATGCACTCTTGATTAATCAGCACAGTCGCACTGACACTTACCCTGCGATCACCGTGCGCGGTTCCAAGAATGCGGTGCAGCACGAGGCCAGTGTCAGCCAGGTTAGCGCTGAGCAGATTTTTTACATGCAGCAGCGTGGCCTGAGTGAAGGTGAAGCGATGAGCTTGAGCGTGAATGGTTTTGTGAATGATTTGGTCAAAGAATTTCCAATGGAATATAGCGTGGAATTAAAACGCCTGATTGATCTTGAAATGGAAGGCTCGGTCGGTTAGAGCACGCATATTCTACTAATATTATGACCCAACTGATGAGCGAAGCTGCCGCGCAGCAAGGTGCTGCACTGACAGCCGACATACTTCCCGATTCTTCCGGATTGCCACCCTGGCTGGCCGAGCAAAAGCTGGCAGCGTGGCAATTGTTCAATGATTTACCGGCGCCGGTGCGCACCGACGAGGAGTGGCGGTTTTCCCAGCTAAAGGCACTGACGCTGGACAATTATCTGCGTCCCTTACCCGTTTCTGCTGACCAGGCTGACAAACTGGTAGCGGCGTCGACAGCAGGTTCTGAGTGTCAGGCCCGACTGGTATTTGGAAACAGTCGGGCATTGGCCCATGATGTAGCTGCAGATTTCGCCCGGTCGGGAGTCATCTTCACCAGTTTTGAAAACGCGTTTGAGGAATACGGAGAAGTAATCCGCAAACACTTTATGGTCCAGCAATCTAGGTTGGGCTCCGAAAAATTTGCGGCTCTGCACCAGGCACTCTTTGAGTCGGGCACCTTTCTTTACGTTCCCGACGGGGTTAAGTTAAGCACACCCGTGGAAGCCTTTCATTGGCTTGCCGGCGAAAATGGGTCGGCATTTCCGCATACCCTGATTGTAGCCGGCAAGCGCAGCAAAGTTACCCTGATCGATCATTTTCAATCGGCTGATGATCATCCCGGCATGGTCTGTGCAGTCAATGACCTCTATGTTGGTGAGGAAGCCGAGGTCCATTACGTATGCATTCAGAATTGGAGTGAAAAAGTACTCTCGTTTCAGCTCAATAGCACGGTCGCTGAAAAAAATTCCTCGGTTGCCAGCCTGAACATGAACCTGGGTGCCGGCTATTCCCGGGTAGAGAGTCGCAGCCGTCTCAATGGTAGCGGTGCCAGCTCGGACATGCTGGCGGTTACTATTGCTGAAAATGATCAAATATTTGACATGCGTACCGCTCAGGATCATGGCGAGCGGGGTACGACCAGTGACTTGTTGTACAAAAATGCCCTGAGCGATCAATCGAAAGCTATTTTCTCCGGCATCATCAAGGTCGAAGAAGGTGCCCATCAGACAGACGCTTACCAGACCAATCGCAGTTTGATGCTTAGTGATGAAGCAGAATCAGACTCAATGCCCGGACTTGAAATACTGGCAGACGATGTCAAATGCAGTCATGGTTCTACGGCTGGTAGCATGAGTGAAGAAGAGCTGTTCTACTTGCTGGCGCGCGGGATTCCGGAAAAAGTTGCTCAGCAGTTGGTCGTAGTCGGGTTCCTGAATGAGGTTCTGAATCGCCTGTCCAGTGATTCCTTAGCAGATCGGCTGCGTGACCTGATAGAATCTCGATATAAACGCATTCAAACACATCAGTCGAATTCGTGATTTAAATTGACCTGCAGGTTTATACCCAGTATAGCATTAAGTTATGCGCCTGCTTGGCAACTTATTTTGGATAGTCATTACCGTCGTATTCACTTTTTTGTGGATCGTCTTATTTGAGCATGGCCCGGATAATTTCCAGGAAGGAATCTCGATCGAGTACGAAAAAGCTAAAGATATCTTACAGCCGCCAGAGCGGCGCGGTGAACCGGAAACCCCCTGACGCAGGCAGCATAGCCTGCTTAAATCCAACCTAATGCACTGGAATTCACGGATTCTGGTAGCAACTGATATTCTGTCGCCAGGGTTCTAAATTTATGAATTGCCCGCTTTTCGGATGAATTGATCTGGAACTGGATATAAGAGTTGAGGTATTTATGCTCGAAGCTGCCGGCAGGTAAGCCTTGTCGCCAGCGCATGCCGCCCTCAGCTATTTGTCGCAAGGAATTAGCCAGTTCTGCCTGGTACGGATAACCCATATTGACTAACCAGACGGCGAAGACAAATGGCAAGCCGGTTGCTTCCTTCCAGGCCGACCCTAAATCACACACTGGCGTACTCGGTGCCTGCTCGCGGTAATCGATGGCTTGCGTGCCTATCAGTAACGCGGCCTCATTGGTGCGGGATTGCCATCCGGCAGCTGACTCCGGCGGCAGCGGTTTCCATTCATTCGGCGGGAAAGGTTTTAATAATGTTTTGACCAGCATGGCTGAAGTTCGAGAGGCTTGGTCGAGATATACTCTGGCCACTTTTTGCGGGCTGCTGATCCCTGCCAGAATTACGCTGTATACCTCGCCATTACATGCAATGCCGATGCCATCTACGGCCGTATATTCAGGGTGCGAAAACCACTCGGCCACCGGAATCAATGCTGCATCCAGATCACCATTGAAAAACGCATCTGCCAGAAAGCTCGGGTGTTCGAGTTGACACTGTTCTTCGATACCTAAAATCAGCGGCTGGGCATTCAGGTATGGTACGCAACCAAGCCTTACCCCCGGCGGAAGCGCAACATTCATGTTTAGTCGGCTACTGCGATCTCAGGGGACTTGGCCGCAGAGATCACCGGATTGTAGAAGGTATCGCGTTGCATGGGTTCACGCCCGGCTTCGCGAATCGTCCGCTCAAGACTCTCTACTGTTTGCTGCTGGGGAGTTTTGGCACCGGCCGCGTGAAAAATCTTTTCTTCCATAATGGTGCCGTGCAGGTCATCAACACCGTAGCTTAACGCGATCTGTGCTAGTGGTAGCCCCATGGCAATCCAGTAGGCTGTCAGGTGTTCCACATTATCCAGATAAATCCGGGACACGGCCAGATTACGCAGTACTTCTGTCGCACCGGCCGGTCGGATGTGGGCCAGCTCGGTAGTCTCCGGCACAAAAGCAAACGGTACGAATCCAGTGAACCCTCCGGTTTCGTCCTGCAGGTCGCGCAATCGCCGCAAATGGTCGACGCGGTCTGCCAGCGACTCCACATGCCCGAACAGCATGGTGCAAGTGCTGCGACCGCCCATCTGGTGCCAGGTGCGGTGGACCTCCAGCCACTCGTCAGCAGTTTCTTTGCCCCGGCAAATAGTATCGCGGACTTGAGGGTTGAAAATTTCGGCACCGCCGCCGGTGAGTGCATCCAACCCGGCCTCGCGCAATTCCTCTAGTGTTTCGGCGATTGATCTCTTGAAGACCCGCTTGGCTAAATGCCGGATCTCAATAGCGGTAAATGTTTTCAGGTGCAGCAGCGGGTCGAGCGCTTTCATGCCGCGCAACAAATCCAGATACCATTGCTTATCCAGGCTCGGGTGCAATCCGCCGACCATATGGATTTCTGTAATGCCTTCGGCCAGCGACGACTCGACGGTTTGCAGGATCTCCGGAATGCTATGCTCGAATGCGTGAGGATCCCGCTTGCGTGCGGCAAATGCACAGAACTGGCAGGATAAGATGCAGACGTTTGAATAATTGATGTACCTGTTGAGGATGTAGGTTGCGCGGTTGCCATTGATCCTCTGACGGACAGTATCGGCAATCATGCCCAGTGCATTGATGTGCGGAGAACGGTAAAGCAACAAAGCGTCCTGCTCTTCCACGCGCTCCCTAGCTTCTACCTTGCCGGCAATTTCCCTGAGTTCGCTGGGTATGAGTTTTAGATTCATGGTATTAATATATACGCTTCTCTACAGCGAAACGATAACATATACGACCAGCTTATCACGAATTGGAAAATGTTGCGAGTTATCCCGGCTAGTTGATTATGACTAATTTTGCAACTTTTACGGACTGGCAGTGTATTGCTATTTATGGAAGCTGTTGGCGATAAATTTACTGCCATTTTTCCCGCTGGCCGGAATAATGGCGCTTCATCCGTTCCGGTGATGAAGGAAACTGACCCCATACTACAGACTCAGCAGCAGGATTCCCTCTGGATGCAACGGATTGCGACCGGAGATATGGATGCGTTCGAATGTTTGGTCAACGAACACAAAGGTCGCGTAGTTGGCACGGTTGCGCGCATGCTGGGAGATACCACTGAAGCAGAAGATATTGCCCAGGAAGTCTTCCTGCGGGTCTGGTCATCCGCTAAACGCTACCAGCCTCAAGCCAAGTTCACCACCTGGTTGATGACAATCACGCGCAACCTTGTATTCAACGAGTTGCGCCGGCGTCGCCGTAAGCCGGTTGCCTCGATGGAGGCAGAATTTGAAGATCGCCCACCGCCGCAATTTGTCGATAAAGCAGCTATCACACCTGCTGATGGGGCATTGCATGCTGAACTGGAAGTAGTGATCCAGAATGCGATTGAGGAGTTACCGGAAAACCAGCGCATCGCTCTGGTCTTGCGGCGTTACCAGGAGTTACCCTATGAGGAAATCGCAACAATTTTGGGTACAACTGTCGCCTCGGTTAAGAGCTTGCTGTTTCGCGCCAGAGCCGAGCTTAAGCTGAAACTCAGCGACTACCTGGGCTGATTATCCGTGACACCAGATTCTAGGTTGCGGATGCTTACGGCATGCAACAGCAATTCAATCCACTTATGCGTCACCGGCGCTTACGCAGACACCCTGGCATCCGTCGGTTGGTCAGTGAGACTCAGCTTACTGTCAGCGATCTGATTGCCACACTGTTCGTGGTGGATGGCGATACCGGTAGCGCAGTCACATCGATGCCGGGGGTCCGGCGGCTGACAATCGACGAATTGCTCGCCGAAGCTAACGAGCTTTACAGTCTGGGAGTATTGGCAGTTGCCCTGTTTCCGGTCATCGATCCATCGCTCAAAGATGCGGAGGGCAGCCATGCGCTCGATCCGGATAATTTAACCTGCCGTGCTATTCGGGCGCTTAAGCAGGAATTGCCTGAGTTGGTCATCATTGCTGACGTCGCCCTCGATCCCTATACCTCGCATGGTCATGACGGTGTGCTGGAGCCCAGCGGTGAGCATGTTGATAATGATGGCACCGTGAATGTACTCGCCAGGCTGGCCGCAATGCTGGCCGACGCAGGATGTGATGTCGTCGCCCCATCGGACATGATGGACGGACGGGTGGCGGCAATTCGGCAGAGCCTCGACACAGCGGGAATGAGCAACACCCTGATCCTCAGCTATGCCGCCAAGTTTGCCTCATCATTATATGGTCCATTTCGTTCTGCCGTTGGCAGTTCGCAAGCACAAGCGACTGCACCTATCGATAAGCGCGGCTACCAGATTGAACCGGCCAACCGCCGCCAGGCAATTGCCGATGCGCTGCAGGACATCGTGGAAGGTGCGGATATCTTGATGGTTAAGCCCGCAGGCTGGTACCTCGATGTGCTGTCAGAGTTGCGCGATACCTGTGAGCTGCCCTTGGCTGCCTATCAAATCTCCGGTGAGTACGCCCAAATCCATGCCGCCGCCGCCAATGGCTGGATTGATCTGCAAGCCGCCCGCGATGAATCACTGCTCGCTATCAAGCGCGCCGGTGCCGATATGATCCTGACTTACTTTGCCAAAGATGTCGCCAGAGCATTACAATGCTAAGCAGTCTTTAACAAGTAGCTTTAGTTTTCTATTCTAACGAGACTGTCGAATAACTCGAAGTGCGTAATTTGGCGAGAAATATCTGAGGGTAAAAGTGTCATGTCGAAACTGGGTAAGCTGTTGGAGTAAAAAGGGTCATGTAAACTCACTGCGAGGTAGCAGCTTGTCCATCTGCGCCTTGTTCAGTCCTTGGCGCCCAGGACCTCGCGGAACTGACGCGGCATATCGTCCTCGAGAATGTAGATGGCTCCGTTGGTGATGTAAAACTCACCTCTATTCTCCTGGCTCTCAGCGGCAGTCTTACCATCTGGGTTCACTTCAATCTCGCAAACTGTGTGGTAGACCCATCGTTCGCTGTCTTCAACGGAAGACAAGGCCGAAGAAACGGTGGCTGCATACTCGGAACAAAAAATTCTGTCGCTGTAGATTCCTCCGTGTAGCCAGTAGCTGTAATCAAAATCCCACCCGACATCAAAGTCGTGCTCAACCTCCCACTTCTCTTTCAAGGCTTTCTCAATCGCGCCTTGCGCTGCGAAGAGCTTCTTTCGGAAGGCCTCTTGTTCGGATTCAGACTGCAACGGGGGATCGATATCAATCCGGTCAAAGAGCACACCATAGTTCTGCCCGCTCCTCAAAGTAACGTAGTTCACATCTGGCATTTCCTGTTCGAATGTCCACGGTGACCCAACAACGACCGCAGTGAGTGAATTGGGTCTAACGCTTGTGTGTGCCCAGCATGGGCACGATGCAAATGGGGTGCAAGTCCCCTGTAGGAAAACCAGACATGAAAATGAAGAGACTACTATCCGAAGCCACCTTGGGAAGGGTAACCGACTCGGGGAAGGAAGGCTAGGAGAAACCTGCGAGGTATGGACGAGAGCCACCTCGATGGGAAGCATGTGGATACTGTGCATGGGCTAGCCCGGATAAATCACAAGCCATCTATCGTAGTGAGGCGCAGACCCCGA
>CAZHRP010000127.1:1469-7066 GCA_964535055.1 uncultured Chthoniobacteraceae bacterium | reverse complement strand
GTGCAAATTAATCATTTGCTGCGGGTTTTGACTGGGATTTGCGCCAGCGTTCAATTTCTGCGTGATGTCCCGATAGCAGGACATCTGGAACTTTCCAGCCCCGAAAATCAGCCGGCCGGGTATACTGCGGGTATTCGAGATTGCCGTGACTGAAGCTTTCATGAAGTGCACTCTGATCATTGCCCAAGGCACCGGGCAGCAGTCTGATCACAGCATCCGCTACCACAACCGCTGCAATCGCTCCATTGGTCAGCACGTAATCACCGATCGAGATTTCATCGTCGATCAAGTGATCACAGACCCGCTCATCAACGCCCTCGTAATGACCGCAAATCAGGATCAGATGCTGTTCGCCGCTTAGTTCGCGGGCAGCCTGCTGATCGAATCTGTGACCGCGTGGACTCATCAGGATGACTTTTGAATGTGGAGTACGTAGCTCTTCTACAGCTGCAAAAATCGGCTCCGGTTTCATTACCATGCCGGCACCACCGCCGTAGGGCACGTCATCGGTCATCTTATGCTTATCGTTCGCCCAGTCACGGATATTATGGACGCGCAGGTCGACTACGCCTGCCTCAACGGCGCGCTTCAGCATGCTGGCCCCAAATGGTCCATGGCAAATCTCAGGAAATAATGTCAGCACGTCGATGCGCATTGCTAGTCATAATTTCAGCTGCGGTTGATTGCTGCAAGCCAGATGCTGCGTGATCGCGCTGGCTCACGGTACCGGAATCATGTATGTTGCAGATCTGGGATGGGCAAGCGTAATCGAAAAAAAACCAAGCGGCAAAGGTCACGCGGCGGCGGATTACTGCTACGGGGCCTGCGCGCTGGAATTTTGCTATTGCTGTTGCTGGCCTTAGCGTACCTGGCCATCTACGGGACCCGTTCGTTGTTTTATGATCTGGCTGAAGTCGGCAAGATGCCGCAGCGCTCGATCGTCTATGATATGGATGGTGAGCCATACGGTTATCTGCACGGAGAAAACCGGATTCTGGTCAAGGTCGATCAGGTCTCTGAGCACTTCATTCAGGCACTGCTGGCACGCGAAGATTCCCGTTATTACCGGCATTTCGGGTTTGATCCGATTGGGGTATTACGCGCGATTGTGCGGAATATCCAGCATGGCGAGTTTAAAGAAGGGGCCAGCACGATTACCCAGCAACTGGCACGTAATAGTTTTGACCTGGGCGGCAAGACGCTTGACCGAAAGTTGCTTGAACTGGCAGTCGCGATTCGCATCGAACTTGCGATGAGCAAAGATGAAATCCTCGAGGCCTATATGAACCGGATTTATTTTGGTTCGGGTCTATACGGGATTGAGACAGCCAGCCGGGCCTACTACGCTAAGCCGGCGTCATCGTTAAGCTTGTCGGAAGGAGCCTTGCTGGCGGGCTTGATTCGTGCGCCGTCACGCTTTTCGCCATTTAACAATTTCGAGTTGGCGGTCGGGGAGCGGGACGCTGTCCTTGACCGTATGGCGGCAGTCGGATTTCTCAAGCAAGAGGAAGCCGAGGGAGTGAAGCGGTGGCCGGTCAATATTAACAGCAACTATCGGCGCCAGGGTCTCGATGACTATGCGATCGAAGCTATCGTTGCTGACCTCGAATTGATCCTGGCAGAGAAAGACCGTGAGGAAGGTGGACTTAGAATATACACCACCATCGATCCGCGTTTGCAGGAATTGGCAGAGTCGGCGATCGAAGCTCACCTGAGCGAAGTCGAATCGAGCAACAACTTTCCGCACCCGCAAAAGAGCGCTCACAGCGGCGATGGAGCAAGAACTCGTTATGTGCAGGGCGCAGCGGTTGTGTTAGATAATACCAGCGGCGGGGTCAGAGCTCTGGTAGGCGGACGTGATTTCACACAAAGCAGGTACAATCGTGCGCGGTTATCAAAGCGCCAGATTGGATCGGCGATGAAGCCGTTTGTTTATGCTGCGGGATTTGGTCGCGGCCTGCTGCCGGGGACCTACGTCTCGGATGGGCAGATCGAGCCCGGCGAGATTCGCTCGGGCAATAATCAATGGCGGCCGGCCAATTCCGATGGCAAATTTGGTGGCTTGCTGCCGGCCGTGGAAGGTCTGGTTCGATCGCGTAACACCATGACTGTCAGGGTTGGAGAGTTTGCCGGACTGGAGGCGGTGCGGCAACTGGCAGCCAATGCCGGGATCGAGCCCAAGCCACCAGCATTCCCGGCGATTTATTTAGGTGCCTGCGAGACAACTTTGAGCCATCTCACGGCAGCCTACTCGGTATTTCCTAACGGTGGCTTGCGGCGGCAGAATTACTTGATCGAGCGGATCGATGATGCTCAGGACCGACCGGTTTACCGGGCGGCGCACATTACTGCGACAGTGATGGATCCCGGTGCGGCGTGGTTGACCAATCGGGCCCTTCAGGAAGCCATTGAGCTGGGGACCGGGCGACGAGCCAGAGCATTGGGTGTTGATTATCCGGTTGGCGGTAAAACGGGCACTACCAATAGCTATCAGGATGCCTGGTTCATTGGCTATTCTTCTGCGCTGACGTGTGGGGTGTGGGTCGGTATGGATGATTCCAGGACCATAATGAATCGCGGCTACGGCAGCAGCCTGGCATTGCCCATCTGGAGCAAAATAATGGCTAATGTACCCAGGAAGCGTTATCCGGTTAGGGAGTTCCAGGCAGCAGTGCCAATGCAGCAAGTTCGGCTGTGCCGGATCTCGGGCGGCCTTGCGACTTCAGGCTGCGACCGGGCTCGGACGGCTTATATGACCAGTTTGCCTGCGGGAATGGAGCCGCGAATTACCTGCCAGAACCATCGTGGACGTCCACAACAACAGGAGTCGGAGCGCCAGCAGTTTCAGCCGTCGGATATAATTGACGCAATACGTGGCTTTTTCGGACGTTAGCGGTGGCTGGCTTTCAGAAGGATTAAAAACTGATTTGCACCGTAATTGTCACCATATTTGAGTTGCTATTGGCTGCCACCGACGTGGTAATCTCAAGTTATGAAAATATTGCTCTCATCATTATTAGGTCTCGTGATTGTGCCCTTTCTGGTAGTTGCTGCGGAAGAACCACCTGTTCCTGAAGTGCTGCCATTCCCAGTGGAAATTGGTGGCCAGCAGGCAAAAAAGTCAGCGGAAATTGGTAATGCTGCGGTCATCGAAAAGCCGGTTGCAGCGGATGCAGAAATCAAAATTACCGGAGTGGATGGCGTGATTATCATTAATGCATTTGCAGCCAATGACGACGCATCTCCAGCAGATGCTACCGCCGCGGCCAAAGTCATCATGATCCAGTCCGGTGGTAAAGCATCATTGGCTGATACCATTGACGGCAGCAAGATTGAGTCAGGCAAGCAGCTGCTGAATATTGTCGGTGGCGGCAAGACTGCCAGGGTCCTGATCACGATAAAATAATTAACGGCTGCGGGGAAAATACCCGCTCTGAATGATGCCCAGGAAAAAGAAGATCATTAAACCGGAGTTTGCTACTGCCGAGGAATTTCAAGCAGCCGTTATCGCCCATTTTGTTCAGCAAGGATGGCAGGTTGAGGAATCCGAAGAACCGCCACATGGCTGTAGTTTTATCCTGCGTGAGGGCAAACAGCGGGTGGCAGTGCTGGTTAAGAACCTGAAGACGCCGGTCAATGCCGGCCACCTGACCAGGTTCATGAACTTTGTTGATCAAGCTGGATCTGAAATCACTGCCGGATTTTTTATTTCAGCAAGTGGCTTTACGGCGGCAGCCGTTGCGGCCTACGAGCAAGCGGAGCAACCACAGCTGTATGTAGGAACCTACCGTGACAACAAACTGACCTGGCAGATGGATGCGGTCGAACCGCCTGATGAAGATGAAGAGGTGGTTTATATCGGGGTGTTCACCTGCAAGGGTGGGGTGGGTAAGACCACGGTGGCCGCTCACTTAGCCGGTGCTTTTGCGCTACAGGGATACGATGTCGCCCTACTTGATCTGGATCCACACCAGAACCTGATCTCTTTAGTCGGGGAAAGCGTTTATGTTCCCTCACCCAATCCCAGGCGTCAGGGCGCGGTAGTCAGCGTCTTTCACCATAAGGAATGGGATGAAGATTTAAGCCCCGAAATTAAAGTGGTGATCTGCGATTGTGCACCAGTTTACCGGGATAATCCAAAAGCTTTGTTGGAGCGCTTCGATTATTGCCTGATTCCAACTACCCTGAATCCGCTGGGAATCAATAAAAACGGTGATGTGATCGAACGCACCATGCAAAACCTGCGCAAGGTCAATCAGCAGGCACATTTGTTTGTTCTTATTAATCAATTTGAAACCAGGGAGACGACCAAAATCCGGGCCCTGAAGAATGCATATATGAACACGTTCGAGCAATTGATGACCAATGACCGGAAGTTCTATTTTATTGACCCGGAGGAATGCTCGATCCGCCAAAGTAATTTGCTCTACTACTGGGGGTATCACTTGATTACCGGGGCCGAACCGGCATTGGCATTTACGCCGGTGGCCGGGCGTTGCAACCCGCGCGAGGATTTTCTTAACCTGGTCGACTATCTGGAAGAGCAAGCTCAACTCGAGGTCTTCAAGACTTAGTTTTTTATCGCCGCACCATTTTTCTTTAGCCGAATGGCCATGGGTTGTATGGTTGCTGAATGGCGAGCAGCAAAATAATTACCGAGGCAGGTCAACTGGCAAATGAGCTACCGGATTACCTGGACAAGATAGCTAACAGTCCGGCGCAACCGCCAGTTGGTATTGCCGGGTTCGACGGCTTTATCGACACTTTTATCCATATGGTGCAACCGGATTCGATGTCTGAATTCGGGCCGAAGGTTGCAGCTGCAGCCGGCATAGCCACATCATTTCCCGCAGAACACCGTGGCGACAAATTTGGCGGGAATGGACCATTGATTGCTTCTGCATTGCATGGCCTGCACGACGGTGACATTGATCTGACTTACATAGGAGCGATGGGTAAATCGGAAATCCTGGATATTTATCGTGATGCACTCGCAGCTAAGACAGCACGGCTGGTATCACTGGCTGATCCCGCGCACAGTGATTGCATTGAGTTTGCCGATGGCAAGGTCATGCTTAGCGACTTGCGTGCCTGTGCTGAAATCACCTGGGAACGGTTACTGGAATGTATCGCCGAGCAGCAGTTGGATGATATCCTCCGGCGCAGTAATTTTATAGCCGCCGTCAACTGGGGGAAGCTGGTGAACGTGGGTGGTATTTGGTTTAACCTGGCCAGGAAGCTTAAGCAATTGGGGATCCCGCAAAAGTATGTCAGTTTTTTCATGGACTTGGCAGAGTTTGAACACCGTCCAACAGAAGATGTTAACCGGTTGCTTGAGCGTCTGACCGAAATTACTGATCAGTGCCATAGTTTGCTCAGCTTTAACCTAAAGGAAGCCTGGCAAATGGCAGCGGTTTTTGGTGGTGATTTCAAAGGCAGCAAAGATCCTGACGCAGTTGCCGAGCTGGCCGGTTTTCTTTACGAGCGAATCGAAGTCGACCGGATCGTTATTCACCCGAACGATGGCGCCGCTTGTGCCAGCAAGGATGGCGTAACCTACGTGGTCGGGCCGCTCTGTCAGCAACCACTGATCTCTA